>JAEZBO010000086.1 GCA_023427085.1 Pseudomonadota bacterium | reverse complement strand
GCCGTGGCCCGGCAACAGCGCCGCGCCGCCCGCCGCCAGCAGCGCGAGCACGCGCCGCCGGCCCGGGGCGGGCAAGCAGGCGTGGGCGAGGGCGGGCCAGTCGCGGGGCATGGTCGTGGCGATCAGTGCTTGGGTTTGCGACGGCGCAGCACGCTGCGCAGCAGGCCGATGGCCAGGCCCAGCAGCACCAGCGCGATCAGGCCGCCGACCAGCAGCTTGAGCAGCGAGGCGCCCGGCAGGACCGACGACAGCCACCAATCGATGCGCTTGAAAAAGCCCAGCTGGCCGACCGTATAGGTGTGATCGGCGACCAGCGAATCGATCTGCTTGCCGCGCACGATCGCCAGGCTGCCCTGGATCGGGCCTTCGTAGGCCTCGTCGTTGCGCAGCGCGCCGACCGCGTCGTGCAGGCCGTCGGGCTGGTTGCTGCTGATCACCACCACGCTGCGCTGGGCCGTCAGCGGCGACTCGAAGCCGGCGATGATCGCGTTCACGCCGCTGCTGGTATACGCGATGCTGGTGCGCGCGCGTTCGGTGTCGTCGCGCGGGTCGGCATTGAACCAGCCGAGCACGCGGTAGACCAGGTCCGAGGTGCCAAAGCTGCGTCCCGAGCCGGCATAGCCGGCCGGCATGTGGCTGGCCCACTCGGACAGCAGCGGCTGCTGTTCGCCCGAGGCGATCACCAGCAGGTCCTTGCCGCCGTGCTGGGCGGCCTGCGCGGCCGGCGCGACGGTCACGCCCAGCGCCGGGTAGCCGGTCGATTCGCCCATCCGGCCCATCACGTTCAGGTAGGCCGAATAGTCGGCCGCGCCGGCATTGGCGCCGATCAGCACGGTGGTCTCGGACAGGTCGGCCAGCCGCGTGAACGGGAAGCCGGTCTCGGCGAAGGCCGACAGGTTGGGCATCGCCATGAAGTGCGGATACGACGACACGTCGATGGTCGATTCCGGTTCGATCGCGCCGCGCACGTTGTCGATGATGATGTCGCGGCACTCGCCCTGCTTGATGTAGTCGTACATGTAGCGGAACTGCAGCTGCGAGCGCGCCTTGAGCAGCTCCAGCGGCACGTCCAGGCGGGTCTGCATCGGCAGGCTCTCGTCCGGCAGCACCTGCTTGCGCAGCGTCTCGCCGTCTTCCAGGCGCTCGAGCGCGAACAGCGGCATCGACTTGACGAAGAAGTCGTCGACGCTGAACAGCAGCGCCGAATTGACCGAGGTCGGTTGCGGCGTGTAGCGGTACTTGAGCTCGACCGGCACCGGCTTGGCGCGCCAGCCGAACAGGTCGGGCGCCACCCGCAGGTCCATGCGGATGGTCTCGGGGCTGTAGCCGGACACGCTCAGGCGCTGCGTCGCGATCAGTTCGCCGAACGTCACCGGGCGGTCGCTGCGCAGCCAGCGCGGCGCGTCGTACGGCACGCGCGGCTGGCGTTGCTCGAGCTGCGTGATGGTCGCGCTCGGACCGGTCAGCGTCTTGTTGCCGCTGGCCACCGCTTGCGCGGCCTGCTTGAGTTCGGCGCTGTTGCGGCCCATCACCAGCAGCAGCTTGCCTTCGGGGTCGGACGGATTGGCGGCCAGCGCCACGGTCGGGCCGTTGACGGCCGGCTGCCCGTAGGCGGCGGCCTGCGCCGGATCGCTGATCAGCACCACCGCGTGGCCTTGCGGCGGCACCGCGCCGAGCGCGACCGGGAAGTCGGCGCGGCGGTGATCGGCCAGCGCGCCGAACCACGAGGACAGCGCGCCGGCGGCTTCCAGCGTGGCGGTATCGGGATTGCCGCCGAACACGAAGGGCAGCGTCAGCATGGCCTTGTCGCGCGCGTCGAAGAAGGGCAGCGGCAACATCGCCAGGTCGTCGGGCAGCGCGATGCGGGTGGTCTGCAGCGAGAGCGTGCTGTGGTTGCTGATGTTGGCCCACAGGCTCGAATGCAGCGGGTCCTCGCAATCCATGGTGTAGTGGCCGATCAGTTGCAGGCGCAACTGGTTCTGCGCGCTCAGCAGATAGGCCGGCAGGTCGATCTGGTGCTGCAGGCTCTGGCCGCCGGTCTCGCGCGGCACCGGGATCGAGGTGGCCAGCTCGTCGTTGATCAGCACGTTGATCTGCGACAGCTCGCTGATCAGCGACGGCGAATAGGCGTAGCGCAGGTCGAGCCGCACGGCCGTGGCGACCTCGTCGGCTCGCACCGTGAACGGCAGGCTGTTGCTGGCATCGACGCCGCGCAGGTTCATCGGATACTGCGCGCCCATCTCCTTGAAGGTGTACAGGTGCGTCGGCACGAAGGGCTGCGGCAGCGTCTCGGGCGCGGGCTGCTCGAAGCCGCCCGGCAACTGGCCCGGCGCGGGCGCGGGCTCGCCGGCGGGCGCGGGCTGGGCACCGACCTGGCCGAGCGAGGCGCCGAACAGGAACAGTCCACCCAGGATGGCCGGTAGCAACTGGCGGCGCCCGAACGGCTGGTGGGCGAGAGCGGCAGGCTTGGTAGTCATCTTCATTTCTCGGATAGGCTGGCCGCGGGCATCAGGCGCGCAGCCGGCGCTGGGCGCGGGCGCGCAGCGACAGATAGATCAGGACGGCCAGGATCACGGCACTGACGAACACCAGCAGCACCAGCAGCAGCGGATGGCTGGTGAAGAACCACTGCAGGCCCAGCCAGGCCGGCAAGGATCCGACGTAATAGGTCTGCTCGCCGATCAGCGCGTCGACGCGCTCGCCGCGCACCACCGACAGGCTGCCGCGGATCTTGTCGTCGCGAAAGCGGTTCTGGCCCAGCGCTTCGACCGCTGCCGCCAGGCCCTGCGGCTGGTTGGCCGACACCACCACCACGCTGCGGCCGCTCTGCAACGGCGACTCCATGCCGGCGAACACCGCGCTGGCGCCGCTGCTGGAGAAATCGACGGTCTGGTTGGCCGGCGTGCGCGCCTCGCGCGGATCGGTGCCGAAGTGCGAGGCGAACCAGGTCGACAGGTTGAAACGTTTGTCGTTGCCGGCGAAGCCGCTGGGCAGGCGGTCGCGCCACTGCGCCAGCAGCGGCTGGTTGTTGCCCGAGGCCAGCACCAGCAGGTCCTTGCCGCTGACCTGGTCGAGCTGCTGGGCCTGCGCCACCGTCACGTGGGTGGCGGGATAGCCGGTGGACTGGCCCATCAGGCCGAGCAGGTCGAGATAGGCCGAAAAATCGTCGGGCGTCGGGCTTTCGGGCAGGATCACCGCGGTCTCGGACAGGTCGGCCATGCGCGTGAACGGAAAGCCGGCGTCACCGAAGGTCGCCAGGTCGGGCATCGGCGCGTAGCGCGGGATGCCCGAGATGTCGATGGTCGAGTCCGGATCGATCGCGCTCATGACGTTGTCGACGATGCTGTTCTGGCATTCGCCCAGCTTGGCGTATTCGTAGACGTAGCGGAACTCCAGCGTGGCCAGCGCCGGCAGCAGGTAGGTCGGCACCGACAGCTTTTCCGAGCCCTGCGACACCGGGATGCCGAGCACGCGCTGGTAGACCGGCGTCTGGCTGGCCGAGGTCAGCGGCAGCGAGCTCAGCAGCTGCTGGCCGGCCATCACCTCGAGCGTCGACTGCTCGGCGCCGGGGCGCGGCGTGTAGCGGTACTTCAGGTCGACCGGGATGCCATCGGCGCGCCAGCCGAACAGGCCGGGCGGCAGCCGCAGGTCGAGCCGGATCGGCCCGGGGCGGTGGCCCGGCACGTTCAGGGCCTGGATCGGCAGCAGCTCGCCGAAGCGGACCGGACGGTCGGTGCGCAGCCAGTTCGGCGCATCGAAAGGCTGGCGCGCCTGCGGCTCGCCCAGCTCGGTGATCAGCGCGGTCGGTCCCGACAGCGTGCGATGCGCTAGTGCCAGCGCGCGGGCGGCCTGCTTGACCTCGGCGGCGTCGCGGCCCATCACCAGCAGCAGCTTGCCGTACGGATCGTTGGGGTTCTGCACCATCGACAGCGTCGGACCGCTGACCGGCGGCAGCGGCGGCAGGCCGGCCAGCTGGTCCTCGCGGCTGAGGATCACGATCGCGTGCCCGCTGGCGGGCAATTGTTCGAAGCTGACCGGGAACCGCGCGCCACGCAGGCCGGCCAGCGAGCCGAACCACGACGACAGGATGCCGGCCGATTCGAGCCGGGCGGCGTCCTTCGGGCCGGGGATCACGATCGGCACGCTCAGTTCGCGCGGATCGCGATCGTCGAAGAAGGGGCGCGGCAGCAGGGCCAGGTCGTTCGGCAGTTCGATCGGCGCGACGGTCACCTCGACCGCGCTGCGGCTGCTGACGTCGGCCCACAGGCTGCTGTGCACCGGATCCTCGCAGCGCAGCGTGTAGTGGCCGATCAGCTGGGTCTCGAGCCGGTTGAAGTCGGTGAACGCCGCGGCGGGCAGCTCGACCTCGTGCGAGGACGGCGCGCCGGCGCCGGCCTGTGGCAGCGGCACGCTGGCGGCCAGCTCGTCGTTGAGCAGCACCTTGATGTGCGACAGCTCGGGCAGCAGCGCGGGCGAATAGCCGTAGTCCAGCTTCAGGCGCGCGCTGATCAGTTCCTCGTCCGAGCGGATGCTGAACGGCACGCCCTGGCGGCCGTCAACGCCGCGCAGCGCCAGGCCGTTGCGGGCGCCCATTTCCTCGAGCGTGATCAGGTAGGTGCGCGCGCCCGGCGGCAGCGCCGCGCCGGCGTGCTGGCCGTAGGGCAGCAGGCGCGACAGCGCGTCCTGGTCGAGCACTGGCGGCTGAGCGGGGGCGGCGAAGGCGGGCGGCGCGTCGTTGGCCGACGGGTAGGCCGGCGGCAGGCCCTGGGCCCAGGCGTTGGCGCTCAGGCTCAGCAGCAGGAACGCGGATGCGTGAAGCTTGGACCTCATTGTTCTCTCGTATCCTGGAGTTTGGAGCGCGGCTGCTTGAGCCGAGCCAAGCGGGCCGCGGCCTGGTTGCGCAGTTCCCACAGCAGCAGCACGAAGCCGCGCTGGCCGATCCGGCTGATCTCGCGCAGCGAGTGCAAGGGCGAGTCGGGCGAGTTGTTGCCCCACATCGAGGCCCAGGTGTCGGCGCGCGCGAAGGTGACCTGCGACAGTTCGATTTCCTGTTTCAGCGTCAGCGGATGGAAGTTCAGGCCCAGCCGGTCGTTGCGGCTGAACGTGACGACCGCCGGGAACACGCCTTCCTCCTCGGTGCGGAAGATCGAGACCTGCACCTCGCTGCCGATCGGCACCGACAGTCCCTCGGGCAGCTGGATGCCCAGACCACCCTTGGAATAGTCGCTGACGCGGCAGGCGATCTGCTTGCCATTGGGCAGGCGCAGCGCGGCCGGCAGGTCGACCGTCACGCGTGGCGAGCTGCGCAGCTGCCGGACTTCGCCGGCCACCGCCACGCTGGCGCTGGTGATCATGATGTTGTAGATCGTCCAGGCCAGGTTGATCAGGATCGTCATCGTGATGTCCAGGCTGGCGGTGCCCGCGGCCAGGTGCGCCACGCCGACCACCAGGCCGGCCAGGTTCAGCACCAGCAGCACGATATAGGGGCGGGCCAGCGTCCAGTCGAAATAGGCCTTGGTGATGACGCCGCCCTTGGCCGTCACGTTGAAGCTGGCGCGCTGCGGGCTGATCAGCGTCTGCAGCGCCGGGCGCATGATGTACCAGGCCAGCACCGACTCGTAGACCTCGTTCCAGAACGAGTGGCGGAACTTGCCCTGCATGCGCGAACTGCTCAGGTTCGACAGCAGCAGGTGCGGGATCGCATAGACCGCCACCATCAGCGCCGAGGCCTGGAACACGTAGGCGCCGAAGAACAGGTAGGCCAGCGGCGTGGTCAGGAACACCACACGCGGCAGGCCGTAGAAGAAGTGCAGCATCGCGTTCAGGTAGCACAGGCGCTGGCCGAACTTCAGACCCGGCCCGAGCAGCGGGTTGTTGACCCGGATGATCTGCGCCATGCCGCGCGCCCAGCGGATCCGCTGGCCGATGTGACGCGACAGGTTCTCGGTCGCCAGGCCGGCCGCCTGCGGCAGCGCCAGGTAGGCCGTGTTCAGGCCCATGCGGTTCATCTTCAGCGCGGTCAGCGCGTCCTCGGTCACGCTCTCGGTCGCGATGCCGCCGACCGCCTCGATGGCGGTGCGGCGCAGCACCGCGCACGAGCCGCAGAAGAAGGTGGCGTTCCACAGGTCGTTGCCGTCCTGGATGATGCCGTAGAACAGCTCGCCCTCGTTGGGCACGTTCTTGAAGGTGTCCAGGTTGCGTTCGAACGGGTCGGGCGAGAAGAACACGTGCGGCGTCTGCAGCATCGCCAGCTTGGCGTCCTTCTGGAACCAGCCCAGGCAGATCTGCAGGAACGAGCGCGTCGGGATGTGGTCGCAGTCGAAGATGGCGATGAATTCGCCGGTGGTGTGCTGCAGCGCCGAGTTGATGTTGCCGGCCTTGGCGTGACGGTTGTCGGCGCGCGCGATGTAGCCGACGCCGGCCTGCTCGCAGAACTCGCGGAACTCGGCGCGGCGGCCGTCGTCGAGCACGTAGATGTTGAGCTTGTCGGCCGGCCAGTCCAGCGACAGCGCGGTCAGCACCGACTGGCGCACCACGTCCAGCGGTTCGTTGTAGGTCGGGATGAACACGTCGACGGTCGGCCAGCTGGCCGCGTCGCCGATCATCGGCAGCGGCTTGCGCTGCAGCGGCCAGGCGCTCTGGAAATAGCTCAGCAGCATCACCGTGATCGAGTAGATCTCGGCGGCCAGCAGGCCGTAGCCGAACAGCATGTCGACCCAGTGCTCGAAGCCGATTGTCGAGGTCAGGCGCCAGTACATGTAGCGCAGCGACACGGTCAGCGCGATCATCATGATGATCAACGTGACCAGCCGTCCGCCCGAGCGGTGCAGGATCAGCGCGGCGACGAAGCAGATCGCCGAGAACAGCGTCTGCTGCAGCGGGTCCAGGTGCACGCTGATGGCGAAGCCGAAGAACAGCAGCGCGACCAGCATCAGCAACGCGCGCAGCCAGCCCGAGGCCCACAGCGGCGCGGCGACCAGCTTGCGTTCGAAGCCGGCGATGCCGTCGGCCAGGCGGCTGGGGCGAGCCGGGGCGGCTTGGCGCGGCTTGCTCATCGCTGGGCGTCCGGTTCCGCCAGGCGGCGGCGCAGCCATTCGGCGCAGGCCAGGAAGTCCTTGCGGCCCTGGCTGTGCGGGTCATGGTCGATCGACGAACGGCTGAAGGCCAGCGCCTCGCTGACCGACTGGTCCTGGTGGATCAGGCCGATGATGCGTTCGCCGAGCGCACCGCGCGTGACCTGCACGATGTCCTTGTCGAGCTGGCGCGAGCGATCGACCTGGTTGACGATGTAGGCGTGGTCGATGAAACCGAGCCGGTCCTTGCAGTAGTTGGCGATCAGGCCTTCCATCATCGGCAGCGTGGCGTACGACGCGGCATCGGCCAGCGTCACGACGATGACGTAGTTGGCGGCGGTCAGCACCTGGCGCATGTAGATCGACGGGCCGGGCGGCGTGTCGATCACGACCAGCGAGTTTTCCGCCAGGCCCATGCCGTTCAGGTTGCGGATCAGCCAGTCCGGCTCGGCGTCCAGGCGGCGCTCGAAGGTCTGCCGGTCATTCTCGTTGATCAGGCCGAACGGCAGCACGTAGACGCCCGACTGGCTCTGCACGCAGGCCTCGCGCCAGCCGGTGCGGCCCAGGCTGGCGCGCGACAGGCCGTGGATGTTCTGCAGATCGGTGCCCAGGTGGAATCGCAGCGCGTTCTGGGGATCCAGATCCAGCGACAGGACATTCTGGCCGAAGTGGCGCAGGGCGACGCTCAGGTTGGCACTGACCGTGGTCTTGCCGACGCCGCCCTTGGCCGAAACGATAGCGATGATTTTCACGGGACGATTTCTATTGCCGGTTGAGGAAGGACGCCGCGCGGTCGGTGGACTCGGCGCCGGGCGCGCTCGCCAGCTTGGCGAACAGGTGTTTGAGCGGCGTGCTGGCCGGTGCCGCGGCGCTCGGCTGCGGCTGCGGGCTCGGGGTCTTGTAGACCGGCGCATCGGCGGCGGGCGCCGCGGCCGGCTGCGGACGCAGCGCCGCCAGGGCC
>JAEZBO010000070.1 GCA_023427085.1 Pseudomonadota bacterium | reverse complement strand
GTGCCGCGCTGACCGGCCGGCGCCGCACGGCCGGCGGCGGCGCAGCCTGCCGCAGCGGCCGGGGTGGCCGCCAGCGGTTCAGTCAGCAGGCTGGCCAATTGCGCGGCAGGCATCCGCGCCAGGGTCTGGTCGATGGCCTCGAGCACGGCGCAATGACGTTCGTGTTCGGGATCGGCGCGACGCCAGGCCTGATAACGGGTCCAGTCCTGCGCCGACATCGCGCCGGCGCGCCGGCGTTCATGCCAGGCCAGCGCCGTGTCGCGGACCTCGGACGGCGGCAGCGTATCGGTATCGAAGGGGCTGGCGCTCATGGCAGGATCCGGTCGCGCAGACGATCGTGCAGATGCGCCATCGTCCGCTTCTGGTATTTCTCGACCATGCTGACCGACAACCCCAGTGCCTGCGCGATCTCCTGCTGGGTCCGGCCTTCGATGCGATTCCACAGGAAGGCTTGGCGGCAATTGAGCGGCAGCTCCATCAAGGCCGCATGCAGCGCGTCGGTCAGCTGGTTCTGGCCGGCCAGCCGCTCGGGCGTGGCGGCCGGCTCGACCAGCGCCTGGCCGGCGCTCGCCTCGTCGAAGGGCACGGCCGTCAACAGGCCGCGGCGCCGGTGGCCGTCGATCAACTTGTTGCTGGCGCTGCGCCGCAGATAGGCGCGCGGATCGTCGACCTGGCCTGCGCCGCGCTCGAGCAGGCCGAGCATGCAGTCCTGCACGGCGTCCTCGGCGTCGGCGCGCTGCCCCGACTTGCGCGCCCACGCGCCCATCAACTCGCTGTAGGCAGCGAGCCAGGACTTGGCGAGTTCCAGGGGGCCGGACATGGCGAGGCGCGGTGGCAGCAAAGCGGCGTATTTTTGCAATTAATTCTCATTCCTGCAAACCGCGGCGGCATGGTCCGGCGCTGGCCGATCAGGCCGCCGTCTCGTCCAGGTCCAGTCCGGCGAACAGATCGGCCAGCGTCGGCAAGGAGCGGGCCGGCCAGATCGCGCTGAGGTCGAAGCTGGGCAGCGACTGGCCATCGCGCACGTCGGCGAAGCGCACCCCGCTGAAATCCAGCGCGCGGATCCAGCTCGGCAGCAAGGCCACGCCACAGCCGCCGGCGACGCAGGCCAGCACCGTCAGGGTGCGGTTGGCCTCCTGCGCGACGTGGGCATCGTGGCCGGCCTTGCGCAGCGCATCGAGGATACCGGCATTGAAAGCCGGCAGCTGGTTGCGCGGAAACATCACCAGGCCGGCGCGCGCCACCGAGGCCAGATCGGTCGAACCGTCCTCGGCCAGTTCGAACTCCTGCGGCACCGCGGCCAGCAGCCGATCGCGCGTGATGAGCCGCTCGCGCATGTGGCCGCCGACCGCCACCGGCGTGTGCATCAGGCCGATGTCGATCTGGCCGTTCTGCAAGGCATCGGCCTGCTCGGCATTGCTCATTTCGCGCAGCACCACCCGCACATTGGGCGCCTGCTGCCGCAAGGCCCGCAGCGCGCGCGGCAAGGTACGAAACAGCGCCGACGAGACCAGCCCGATCGTCAGCTGGCCCGCGTGGCCGCGCGAGATCTCGCGGGCGCGCGCGGTCGCCGCGTCGATGCGCGCCAGGCTGAAGCGCACATCGTCGACGATGGCCTGCGCCGCCGCGGTGGGTACGGCGCCGCGGCGCGAACGCTCGAACAGCCGCACGCCCAGCTCCTTTTCCATCCGCGCCAGCGACTGGCTGAGCGCGGGCTGGGCGATGCCCAGCCACTGCGCGGCGGCGGTGATGCTACCCAGATCCAGGACGGCCATGAAATGGCGCAGATGACGGGTTTCCATATCGATCCAGTATGAATAACGAACTTTTACCCAATAGATAATTATATTGGGCCTCCCTAGAATGGCTGCCATAAACCGCAGCGTCTGGTCCGCCCGCGCTGCGACAAAACAACTTGGAGGAGCAGCGGCTTGTCGACACGCCCTGACCAGACCCCGGCGCCCCACGGCGTCGACGCGCACGCCCACGTGTTCGTGCGCGGCCTGCCGATGAAGTCCGACCGGCGCCACAGCCCCGATTACGACGCCACGCTGCGCGAGTATCTGGACTGGCTGGATCGTTGCGGCCTGCGCTACGGCGTGCTGGTGCAGCCCAGCTTTCTGGGCACCGACAACCATTACATGCAGCAGGCCTTGCGGGCGTGCCCGCAGCGGCTGCGCGGCGTGGCGGTGGTCGACCCCGCCATCGACGACGCGGCGCTCGATGCGCTGGCGGCCGATGGCGTGGTTGGCATCCGCCTGAACCTGGTCGGCCTGCCGCTGCCCGACCTCGCGTCGCCGGCCTGGCGCGCGCTGCTGCCGCGCATCGCCGGCCGTGGCTGGCACGTCGAGCTGCACCGCGCGGCCGGCGACCTGCCCACGCTGCTGCCGCCATTGCAAGCCGCCGGCTGCGACATCGTCATCGATCACTTCGGCCGCCCCGATCCCGCGCTGAACGGCGCCGACCCCGGCTGGCAGTACCTGCTGACGCAGATCCGCGACTACGGCCGGATCTGGACCAAGCTGTCGGCGCCCTATCGCAACTGGACGCCCGGGCCCGACGATGCCGGCCCGCATGCGCGCGCGCTGGCGCGGCAACTGCTGGCCGCCGGCGGGCCGCAACGGCTGATGTGGGCCAGCGACTGGCCGCATACCCAACACCAGCACCTGGCCGATTTCCCGCGTTCGCTGCGCTGGCTCGAGGACTGGATCCCCGACCCCGCCACGCGCGCACAGATCCTGCACGACACGCCTGTCGCATTATTCAAACTAGAGGAGACCTGACCATGTCCCGCAGCATCCAACCACCCCGCCGCGCCGTATTGCGCGCGGCCGCCCTCGCCGTCGCGCTGGGCACCCTGGCGCCGACCTGGGCGCTGGCGGCCGACTGGCCGCAACGGCCCATCACGCTGCTGGTGTCGTTCCCGCCGGGCGGCACCGTCGATGCGGTCGGCCGCATCCTCGGCCCGCGCCTGGCGCAACAGCTGGGCCAGACCGTGGTGATCGAGAACCGCGGCGGCGCCGGCGGCATGATCGGCGCCGCGGTCGTGGCCAAGGCCGCGCCGGACGGCTACACGCTGCTGCTCGACGCATCCAACCACACGCAGAACCCGGCGCTGCGCAGCAAGATGAACTTCGACACGCTGGGCGATTTCGATTCGGTCAGCCTGCTGCTGCGCGTGCCGATCGTCGTCACCGTCACGCCCGACTCGTCGATCCGCAGCGTCAAGGACCTGCTCGAACAAGGCCGCGGCGCTCAGACGCTGCACTACGCCTCGTCGGGCCCGGGCTCGTCGACCCACCTGGCGGCCGAACTGTTCAACGTGACGGCCGGCACCAAGCTGTCGCACGTGGCCTACAAGGGCGGCGGTCCGGCCATGATCGACGTGATGTCCGGCCAGGTGCCCTTGATGTTCGCCAGCCTGGGCTCGGCGATCCCGCACATCCGCAATGGCAAGCTGCGCGCGGTGGCGGTCGGCGGCGCCACGCGCACGCCGGTGCTGCCCGATCTGCCGACGCTGCGCGAGTCCGGCGTGGACGGCTACGAAGCCTACGAATGGAACGCGGTGTTCGCGCCCAAGGGCACGCCGCCGGCCGTGATCGAGAAGGTGTCGGCCGCGCTGAAGAAGGTGCTGGCCGATCCCGAAGTGGTCGCCAACCTGAACAACATCGGCGCCGAGGTGATCGGCTCGACCCCCGCCGAACTCGAGGACTTCCGCCGCCAGGACATCGAGAAGTGGCGCAAGGTCGCGCAGCAGGCCAACATCAGCCTGGATTGAGCGGCATCGCTGGCTAACGGAACGGGCCGCCCCAAAGGGCGGCCCGTTGCCTTGCGGGGCCAGCCGACGGCACCAGCCAGCCAAGTCCATCCCGGCGCGCACCGGCGCGATGGCCGCGCCGCCCGCGCCGGCGGTCCTCAATCCACCTTGATGCCGGCTTCCTTGATGACCTTGGTCCACTTGGGAATCTCGTCGCGCACCAGCGCGCCGAACTCGGCCGGCGTGCTGGCCACCACCTCGACACCCTGCGCGCGGAACAGCTTGACCACCTCTTCCTCGCGGATGATGCGGGCGATCTCCTTGTTCAGCTTCTCGACGATCGCGTCGGGCGTGGCGCCCGGCGCCTGCATGCCGAACCAGACGTTGACCGCATAGCCAGGCACGCCGGCCTCGGCCACGGTCGGCAGCTCGGGGAACAGCTGGGTGCGCTCGGAGCCGGTCACCGCGATGGCCTTGAGCTTGCCGCCACGGATGTGCTGCGACAGGTTGGGGATGTTGTCGAACAGCGCATCGATCTCGCCGGCCAGCATCGCCACCACCGCCGGCGCGCTGCCGCGATACGGGATGTGGGTCATGCGCGTGCCGGTCATCTGCTGGAACAGCTCCATCGACAGGTGGTTGGACGAGCCCGAGCCGGTCGAGCCGTAGTTCAGCTTGCCGGGGTTGGCCTTGGCGTAGGCGATGAACTCCTTGACGCTGTTGATGCCCAGCCCTTCACGCACCACCAGGATGTTCTGCGTGCTGCCGGCCCAGATCAGCGGCTTGAAATCCTTGAGCGGATCGTAGGACAGCCGGCCTTCGTAAAGTCCCGGCAAGGCCGAGAACGGCAGCGGCGTGATCAGCAAGGTGTAGCCATCGGGCTTGGACGTGGCCACCGCGGTATTGCCGATCACGGTGTTGCCGCCCGGCCGGTTCTCGACCACCACCGCCTGGTTCCAGCTGCGCGTCAGCCGGTCGGCGACGGTGCGCGCCAGCGTGTCGTTGAAGCCGCCCGGCGGATAAGGCACGACGATCTTGATGTTCTGGTTCGGATAGTTGTCGGCGCCGGCCGCCAGCGCAGGCGCGTGGCCGGTGCCCCATGCCAGCGCCAGCATGGCAAGCGTACTGCCCAGGAATCTTTTCATTGGTCTGTCTCCTCGCGGACCCTCTGCGGGGTCCGTTGATCGGGTCGTTGATGGGTGTCAGAACTTGACGACGTAGCCGGGTCCATCGATGGCTGGGTACTTCTTGAACAACTCCTCGTCGATCTCCAGGCCGATACCGGGCCCGGTGGGCGGTTCGACGCAACCGTCCTTGCCGATTTCAAAGGTCTTGCCGAACATGTCGCGGAACGGATTGAAGGCCGACACGCAGGCTTCGAAATAACCGGCGTTCTCGACCGCGGCCAGGAAATGCAGCGTGGCCGCGTGGTTCAAGCCGGTCGCCGAGCTGTGCGCATTGAGCGGGATGCGCCAGGCCGACGCGATCGCGGCGATGCGCAGGCACTCGGTGATGCCGGCCGACTTGGACAGGTCGGGCTGCCAGACCGTGACGGCGCCCTGCTCGAGCAGCTGGGCGAAGTCGAAGCGGGTGAAGTGGTTCTCGCCGGCCGCGATCGGCACCAGCCGGCTGAGTTCGGCGGCCGCGCGATACGAGGCGAAGTCGTTGCACGCGAACGGCTCTTCGAGCCAGCCGGCCTGGATGTCGACCAGCACCGGCATTACCCGGCGCACGTCGGCGATGGTGTAGGCGGTATTGGCGTCGGTCAGGATGTCGATGTCGTCGCCCAGCGCCTTGCGCACCGCCGTCACACGGGCGATGTCGTCCTTGGGGTTGTCGCCGATGCGCAGCTTGACGGCCTTGTAGCCCTGATCGACATACGACTGCGCTTCGTCGGCCAGCGACTCGGGCGGCTGGTAGCCCAGCGCGATGCCGCCGGCATAGGCCGGCATGCGCTTGTGCGTGCCGCCCAGCAGTTCGTACAGCGGCATGTTGGCGGCCTTGCCGCGGATATCCCACAGCGCCATGTCGATGCCGGACAGCGCCAGCGCGGCGCCGGCGCCCAGGCCGTGGCTGGAGAACTGCATGCGGTGCACCCGTTGCCAGGCGCCGACGCAGTCGAGCGCCGACATGCCCACCAGCAGCGGCGACAAGGTGTTGTGGATCAGGCTGCAGATGGCGCCGGGGCTGCGGCCCGGATGCGACTCGCCGTAGCCGACGATGCCTTCGTCGGTCTGCACCCGGATGATGATGGCGTCACGCTTGAGCGTGCTGCCCACGCCCATGGTGACGGTCTTGCCCTCGGGCAGCTTGTAGGACAGGGGAATGGCGGTAATGCTCGAGATCTTCACTGCGTCTCCTCCCATCTGAAATGTGGGTCTGTGAATGGAAAACTACGAATCGAGGACTTGCGGGTTGACGACGTTGTCGACGGATTCGCCAGCCAGCACGGCCAGCACCGTGGTCACGGCCTTCATGCCCATCGCGCGCTCGGCCTCGGCCGTCATGCCGGCCAGGTGGGGCGTGAACAGCACGCCGGGACAATCGGCCAGCGGATGGCCGGCGCGCAGCGGCTGCTCGCCCAGCACGTCGAGCACCGCCGCGCCCAGCCGGCCCGACTGCAGCGCGCGCACCAGCGCCGCTTCGTCGATGACCGGTCCGCGCGCCACGTTGATCAGGCACGCGCCAGGACGCACCTGCGCCAGCAGGGCGTCGTCGACCAGGCCGCGGGTCTGTTCGGTCAGCGGGCAGGCCAGCACGATGTAGTCGCTGCGGGCGAACAAGGCGGCCAGATCGACCCCCTCGATCCCGGCCGGCAGGCGTCCCGGGCTACGTGTGTGGGCGATCGCCTGCATGCCGAAACCGGCGGTGGCGATCTGCGCCACCTGACTGCCGATCGCGCCGAAACCCACCAGGCCCAGCGTGCGGCCGCGCAGCTCGAAGGTGCTGGCGCCGGCGGCCATGCGCACCGACCAGCGGCCCTCGCGCACTGCCTGGTTGTACTGGTGCAGGCGGCGCGCGGCCGCCAGCATGCCGGCGATGGCGTACTCGGCCACCGCGTTGGCGTTGACGTTGGGCGTGTTCAGTACCGGAATGCGCCGCTGGGTCGCGGCCTCGACCGGAATGAAGTCGAGCCCGACGCCGTGGCGCGCCACCACCTTCAGCGCCGGCGCGGCGTCGAACAGGTCGGCTGGCAACTGGCGGCGCACGATCAGGCCGTGCGCCTGGCCGATCTGCTCGCGCAGCCACTGCTGGCCGTCGGCGGCCGACAGCTCGGCCGGCAGCACGCGCACCTGCGCGCCGCGCGCCAGCAAGGCCATCGCGTCGGGATTGATCTGATCGGTCAGGATGACGATCGGCTGCATGCACGCTCCTGCTGGGTGCGATCCAGGCCGGCCCGCGCGGGCCGGCCGACGATGAGGTCTACCCTCACCAGTTGGTCGAGATGTACTTGGCTTCCATGAACTCGAGCATGCCGTGATGGGCACCCTCGCGTCCCAGGCCGCTCTGCTTGACGCCGCCGAACGGCGCGGCGGGGTCGGACACGATGCCGCGGTTCAGCGCGATCATGCCGGCCTCGATGCGCTCGGACACCCGCAGGCCGCGCGCCAGGTCACGGGTGTAGACGTAGGCCACCAGGCCGTATTCGGTGGCGTTGGCCAGTTCGATGGCGCGGTCCTCGTCGTCGAACACCACGATCGGCGCGACCGGCCCGAAGATCTCCTCGGACAGCAGCTGCGCATCGGGCGTGACGTCGGTCAGCACCGTGGGCGGGAAGAAATGGCCGCGGCGCTCGAGCCGCTTGCCGCCGGTCAGCACCTTGGCGCCCTTGGCGACCGCATCGTCGACCAGCTCGGCAACCTTGCGCACCGCATCGGCATTGACCAGCGGGCCGCACTGCGTGCCCGGCTTCAAGCCGTCGTCGGTCACCAGCGCGGCCATCTTCTCGGTCAGGCGGCGGCTGAACTCGGCGGCCGCGCCGCGCTGCACGTAAAGCCGGTTGGCGGCCGTGCAGGCCTCGCCGCCGTTGCGCATCTTGGCGATCATCGCGCCTTCGACGGCGGCTTCGATGTCGGCGTCGTCGAACACCACGAACGGCGCGTTGCCGCCCAGTTCCATCGAGCAGTTGATGACCTGGTCGGCGGCCTTGCGCAGCAACACGCGGCCGACTTCGGTCGAGCCGGTGAACGACAGCTTGCGCACGCGCGGATCGTCCAGCATGGCGTTGCAGACCCGGCCGGCGGTCGAGGTGGTCAGCACGTTGACCACGCCGTCGGGCACGCCGGCCTCGGCCAGCAGCCGCGCGATCGCGTAGGCGGTCAGCGGCGTCTCGGTGGCCGGCTTGAGCACGCAGGTGCAGCCGGCGGCCAGCGCCGGGCCGATCTTGCGGGTCGCCATCGCGGCCGGGAAGTTCCACGGCGTGATCAGCAGCGCCACGCCGACCGGCTGGTACTGCACGATGATGCGGCTGGCGCCGCTGGGCGCGATGCCGATGTCGCCGTTGATGCGCACCGCCTCTTCGGCGAACCAGCGGAAGAACTCGGCCGCGTAGGCGACTTCGCCACGCGCATCGCTGAGCGCCTTGCCGTTTTCCAAGCTGATCAGCTGCGCCAGCATCTCGGCGTCGCGGGTCATCAGCTCGAAGCACTTGCGCAGGATCTCGCTGCGCTGGCGCGGCGGCGTCGCGGCCCAGCCGGGCGCGGCCGCGGCGGCGGCGTCGACGGCCGCCTTGGCATCGTCGATGGTGGCGTCGGCCACGCTGGTGATCACCGACTCGGTGGCCGGGTCGAGCACATCGATGCGCTGGCTGGAGGCCGAGGCGCGCCAGGCGCCGCCGATGAACAGGTCGTTCTTGAGGGTCTTGGGATCAATGGTCATGTCGTCTGGTCTCGTGGACATTGCCGTGTCAGCCGGCGAAAAGGGCCGAGCGGCCGTGGTAGGCGTTCTCGGCGATCTGGGCGATCGCCTGTTGATCGAGCTTGCGCGGATTGTTGTTGACCAGCCGCGCCGACAGCAGCGACTGCTCGGCGATCCAGCCCAGCTTGTCCTCGGTCACGCCCAGCTCGGTCAGCCGGCGCGGAATGCCGATGGTGTTGCACAGCTCGCGCACCTGCACGATGGCGGCCTCGCCGGCCTGCACCGGGTCGGCGCCGGGCGCCAGCCCCATGGCCTGGCCGATCTGCGCCATCTCGGCGCGGCAGGCCGGTGCGTTGAACTCCATCACGTAGGGCAGCAGCGCCGCCACGCCCAGGCCGTGCGCGGTGCCGGTCAGCGCGCCGACCGGATACTGGATCGCATGCGCGGCCGCGGTGCCGGCCACGCCGAAGGCCAGGCCCGCCATCGCCGAGCCGAACATCACCATGCCGCGCGCTTCCAGGTCGTCGCCGTGCGCGACCGCCCGCGGCAGATAGGTCGCCAGCGCACGGATGGCCGACAGCGCATGCTGGTCGCTCAGCAGGTTCTTGCCGACGAACACGCGGCTTTGCGACAACTCGGGCGTGACCGGGTGGCGCACCGCCGTGAACGCCTCGATCGCGTGGGTCAGCGCGTCGGCGCCCGACAGCGCGGTCAGCCCGGCCGGGCAGGTCAGCGTCAGCTCGGGATCGCAGATCGCCGTGTGCGGGATCAGGTAGGGACTGGAGATGCCGACCTTCAGGTCACGGCCGCGATCGCCCAGCACCGCCACCGGCGTCATTTCCGAGCCGGTGCCCGAGGTGGTCGGCACCGCGATCACCGGCAGCACCGGGCCCGGCACCTTGAGTTCACCGTAATAGTCGGACAGCTCGCCGCCATGGCTCAGCAGCAGGCTGACCAGCTTGGCCACGTCGACGCAACTGCCGCCGCCCACGCCGATCAGCATCTGCGGCGCAAAATCGCGCGACATCGCCACGCAATCGAGCACGCACTCGCCCGGCAGCTCGGCCAGCGTGCCGTCGAACACCTGCGCATCGACGCCGGCGGCCGCCAGCAGATCGAGAATCTCGCGCATCTCGCCGGTCGCGCCGAACCGCGCATCGGTGCAGACCAGCGCCCGCTTGCCCAACCGCGCGGCCACGCGGCCGATGGCACGGCGCTGGCCGTTGCCGAAGATGACTTCATGAGGGGCGCGCAGCACCCCGAACTGCTCTGTGGTCATGCTTTTTTCCTTGATGGCTCAAACGGAATGCGGTGCGTCGGCCAGCGCCTGGATGCGCGCCCAGACGTCTGCCGCGATGGAGAATCCTTGTTGCCGGGCGCGCTCGCGCTGCTGTGCGGCGCGGTCGCCCGGCACCATCACCGGCCGGGCCGGATCGGCCGGCGCGCTGTCGCGCAGGGCCTGCAGATAGGCCGACACCGCGGCCAGCGTCTGGCCGGCGGCCGGCGCGATGACGATGAACACGTCGCCCTTGTTGCAGACCTGTTCCGAATCGAGCGTGCCGACCACGTCGGTGCCCATCGCCGATGCGGTCAGGCTGGCCACCAGCACCTCGAAGGCCAGGCCCAGCGCATACCCCTTGGCGTCGCCGAACGGTGCCAGCGCGCCCAGCTTGGCGGCGGCCGCGTCGGTGGTCGGCTCGCCCTGCGCATCGAGCGCCCAGCCCTGCGGGATCGGCGCGTTGCGGTTGGCATGGTCGTGGATGGTGCCCATCGCGACGATGCTGGTGGCCATGTCGAGCACGAAGGGCTCGGGCTGCGCCGGCACGCCGATGGCGATGGGATTGGTGCCGAGCATGGCGTGACGGCCGCCCCACGGGTGCACCAGCGCCTCGCTGGTCGACAGGCCGATCAGCGCCTGGCCTTGCCGCGCGACATGCTCGGCGTACAAGGCCAGCATGCCCAGGTGATTGTTGTTGCGGATCGCCACCACCGCCACGCCGGTCTCGCGGGCCCGCGCGCAGGCCGCTTCGAGCCCGGCATAGGCGACCACCGGGCCGAAGCCGCGCTGGCCATCGAGATCGAGCAAGGCGGCCCCGCGCCAGTTGCCCTGGCCGCAGGTGGCGGGGTCGAGCACGCCATTGCGGATGCGCTCGACCAGCCGCGGCAGACGCAGCAGGCCATGCGAGGCGCGGCCGCGCAGTTCGGCCTCGACCAGATGCTCGGCCTGCACCCGCGCCTGCGCCAGCGGCGCACCGGCTCGTTCGAGCGCCTGCACCGCGACCGCCGTTGCCTCCACCCAATCGCACACTTTGATATTGGTCATGTGTAGATTTCAAATCCGATCGGAAATATTATTTGCGATAATGCTACCGTTAGGGATTGGGCCCGTCAATCCAAAACCGCCCGTTTGCCGTCCATCTACTGGAATACCCCGAATGCAGCCCGAATCCCGCGTCAGCCGCTACTACGACACCGAGCCGGCCCGTGCCACCCAGACGGTCCTGCGCCGCCCCTCGCTTGGCGACGAGGTCTACGAAACGCTGCTGGCCCAGCTCATCTCACTGAAGATCGCGCCCGGCAGCCGCATCGCCGTCGATGCGCTGGTGCGCGACCTCGGCGTGTCGCAGACGCCGATCCGCGCGGCGCTGATCCGGCTCGAGGCCGAAGGCCTGGTCGTCAAGACCCACAACGTCGGCTACAGCGCCGCGCCGATGCCGACCCGCGAGCGCTTCGAGCAGATCTACGACATGCGGCTGCTGATTGAGCCGCACACCGCCAGCCGCGCCGCGCAACGCATGGCCGGCCCGGCGCGCGAGGCGCTGGCCAAGATGGCGCGCGCCATGGCCGACCCCGACGGCGACGACGCCAAGCTGGCCTACGGCAAGTTCGCGATGCAGGACGCCCGTTTCCACGCCCGCATCGCGATCGAAAGCGGCAATGCGCTGGCGGCCGAGACGCTCGACCGGCTGTATGCCCACATGCATCTGTTCCGGCTGCGCTTTCATTCGGGCGTCAAGGACGGCGCGATCCAGGAGCACGAGACGCTGGTGCGGGCGCTGCTGGACGGCGACGGCGCGGCGGCCGGCCGCGCGATGGCCGAGCACATCGAACGCTCGCGGGCACGGATGGCGCCCTACTTCGACCTGCTCGACTGATGGCACTCGGCTCGCTGCGCGACTGACCGCAGCGGCAAGGCGAAAAAAAACCACGCGGCGCCAGGCCGCGTGGTTTTGCGATGACGGCAGCGCCGGTTACTGCAGCGTGCGCTCGAACACCAGCTTGCCGTCCCTGACGTCGACCGGCACCACGTCGCGCGGCCCGAAGCGGCCTTGCAGGATCATCTTGGCGACCGGGTTCTCGATCAGTTGCTGGATCGCACGCTTGAGCGGACGGGCGCCGAACACCGGATCGAAGCCGACCCGCGCCACTTCGGCCAACGCGGCGTCCGAGACCTCGAGCCGCATCTCCTGCTGCGCCAGCCGCTTGGCCAGCCGCTGCACCTGGATCTTGGCGATCGACTCGATGTGGCTGTTGTCCAGCGCGTGGAACACCACCACCTCGTCGATGCGGTTCAGGAACTCGGGCCGGAAGTGCTGCTTGACCTCGTCCCAGACCACTTCCTTGACCGCCTCGTAGGGCTTGCCGGCCATGCTCTGGATGTGCTGCGAGCCGAGGTTGGACGTCATCACGATGACGGTGTTGCGGAAATCGACCGTGCGGCCCTGGCCATCGGTCAGGCGGCCATCGTCCAGCACCTGCAGCAGCACGTTGAAGACGTCCGGGTGGGCCTTTTCGACCTCGTCGAGCAGCAGCACGCTGTAGGGCTTGCGGCGCACCGCCTCGGTCAGGTAGCCGCCCTCTTCGTAGCCGACATAGCCGGGCGGCGCGCCGATCAGGCGGGCCACCGAGTGCTTCTCCATGAATTCGCTCATGTCGATGCGCACCAGGTGCTCTTCGGAATCGAACAGGAACTCGGCCAGCGCGCGCGTCAGCTCGGTCTTGCCGACGCCGGTGGGGCCCAGGAACAGAAACGAGCCATACGGCCGCGATGGATCGGCCAGCCCGGCGCGCGAGCGGCGGATCGCATCGGCCACCAGCGTGACCGCCTCGTCCTGGCCGACCACGCGGTTGTGCAGGAAGTCCTCCATGCGCAGCAGCTTGTCGCGCTCGCCCTGCATCATCTTGGCCACCGGGATGCCGGTGGCGCGCGATACGACCTCGGCGATCTCCTCGGCGCCGACCTGCGTGCGCAGCAGCCGCGGCTTGTCGGACGCGGCCGGCTGGCCGCCCTGCTGCGCGTCGCTGGCCTCGGCCGCCGACAGGCGCGCCTCGAGTTCGGGCAGCTTGCCGTATTGCAGCTCGGCGAGCTTGTCGTACTGGCCCTTGCGTTGCAGCTCGGCCATCTCGGCGCGGGCCCGGTCGATCTCTTCCTTGATCGCCTGGGTGCCTTGCACGGCGGCCTTCTCGGCTTTCCAGATCTCTTCGAAATCGTTGTACTCGCGCTGCAGTTTCTCGAGTTCCTCCTCGATCACCTGCAGGCGGCGGCGCGAGCCCTCGTCGGTCTCTTTCTTGACCGCCTCGCGCTCGATCTTGAGCTGGATGATGCGGCGGTCGAGCCGGTCCATCACCTCGGGCTTGGAGTCGATCTCCATGCGGATGCGCGCGGCCGCCTCGTCGATCAGGTCGATCGCCTTGTCGGGCAGGAAACGGTCGGTGATGTAACGGTGCGACAGCTCGGCCGCGGCGACGATGGCCGGGTCGGTGATGTCGACGCCGTGGTGCAGCTCGTAGCGCTCTTGCAGGCCGCGCAGGATCGCGATGGTCGACTCGACGTCGGGCTCGCCGACCAGCACCTTCTGGAAGCGGCGCTCGAGCGCGGCATCCTTCTCGATGTACTTGCGGTATTCGTCCAGCGTGGTCGCGCCGATGCAGTGCAGCTCGCCGCGCGCCAGCGCCGGCTTGAGCATGTTGCCGGCGTCCATCGCGCCTTCGGCCTTGCCGGCGCCGACCATCGTGTGCAACTCGTCGATGAAGACGATGACGCGCCCTTCTTCCTGCGCGATTTCCTTCAGCACCGACTTCAGCCGCTCCTCGAACTCGCCGCGATATTTCGCGCCCGCGAGCAGCGCCGCCATGTCGAGCGAGAGCACGCGCTTGCCTTTGAGCGTCTCGGGAACCTCGTCGTTGACGATGCGTTGTGCGAGGCCTTCGACGATCGCGGTCTTGCCCACGCCGGGCTCGCCGATCAGCACCGGGTTGTTCTTGGTCCGGCGCTGCAGCACCTGGATCGTGCGCCGGATTTCCTCGTCGCGGCCGATCACCGGGTCGAGCTTGCCGGACTCGGCGCGGGCGGTGAGGTCGATGGTGTACTTCTCCAGCGCCTGGCGCTG
>JAEZBO010000275.1 GCA_023427085.1 Pseudomonadota bacterium | reverse complement strand
CTCACATAGAGCGCCTCCTCGCCGTGAGGCGCGACGGCCAGTAGCGACAGGACGGCTTTCCCGTCGCGGAGCGGGCGCGCGGCGAAGAATGTCCCGCAGAGTGCTTGTGCCGTCTGGTTGGTGGCGCCAGCCCCGAAGAAAGCGCGCAGCACCGGGGTCACGGACGGCGGCGTTGCAACGGGCTCGAGATCCTCAGGTCTGAGATAGCCGCGGCTTACGAGGTAACGGCTCAGCGCTTCAAGGCGGTGTGCCGAGGGCACCTGCAGGCCTCCCGCGAAGCGGCGCAGCGCTTCCGCGAGCGCCTTTCTCACGTCTTGCTCTTCGGAGCCCGGTTCCGGCTCAAGGACGGTGTCGAACAGGTTCAGCGCGATCCGGTCCCAGCTCAGCTTGCGTCCTTTCAGCTTCTCCCCGTGCCGGTACTGGAGAAGAGCCTGCCGCAGTCTGAACAATACTTCATCCGTGTAGGTCATGGCTGCGCCGACGAGGAATCCGCGTGGAAGCACCCATTGTGCGCGAGCCTAATTTCTCATGAGCGGAAGGACTCAACAAGTCGCCTCGAATGGAGAGCAGCCATGGAAACGGCCATTCCTCCCCTCGGAAGTCCCGCCATCAGGGAGTATTTCCACGGCCAGCCCGATCCGGTCGCGGAGATGAGCATCAGTTACGTCACTCCCGGTGACGCCCGCTTTGCCGACAGCGCCAGCAAGCTGGTCGCCTGGTGCGTGGCGCTCTTCTTCGGCTATGCGATGCTAGCCGCCGAGATTCCGGCGATCGTGGATTGGGCGGCGGTGGGCTTCGATCGACTCATGAAGCGCGGGCGCTTTCAGCTTCCGCCGGCGAGCGCCTCGCTTGTCGCTAGTGTCCGGGCCGACGCCTCTCCTGTCGCAACCTTCGTCCAAAGCTGCTGCGAAATCGGGCCGACGCGTCGCGCGCCGGCGTCGCGATGGTCGAGTCCTTCGCCGAGGGCATCCGCTCGGCGTGGGGCGGCGTCGTCGAATGGTTCCGGGGCGCTTGGGATAGCCTCACGGCGTGGATGCCGGAGTGGGCGAAGAAGGGGCTCGGCATTACGGTTCCGGGCGCTCAGGGGGGCGCCTCGGGCTCATGGGCGCCGACGCCGCCCTCGCTCCCGACCATCAAGCCGCCGGCGCTCACGTCGCCCTATGGGGGGCAAGGCTCGGCCTCGGGCGATTGGGGCGGGTCGTTCCAGGCGGGCGGCGCTGTTCCCGTCGTCTCGGCTTCGGCGCCCGACGTCACCGTCAACGCCCCAGCGGACACGACCGTGATCGTGAATTGGTCGACGCTTCATGAGACGATGGCGGCCCTTAACGCGAAGCTCGTGGCAATCGAGGCCCGACAGCGCGCCGAGATCGCCTCGGCGTTGAGGGATTGACGCCGTGAGCCCGGCCGCGTGCCTCGCAAGCGTCGTGGAGCGCGCTCTCTCCTTTTCCGGAATGCCGGTGCTCGCACTGGTGGACACCGAGGTCGTCGAGGCGGTCGACATCGCCCGACGAGGCGCTCGAGGCCGTGAGGCCCTCGTGACGCTGCAGGCCGCCATTCGGCCCGATGGTCCTCGCTACCGAGGACGGCTCATCTGGGTCGGCTCCGCAGATGAGTTCCTCGCCGCCCTCGCCGCCGCCTCGAGCCTCGTGTTTGTCGCGACCGAGACGATCGAGACCCGCGATTTTGGACCGCTTCTCCAGGGCTTCGGGAGCCTCGTCAAAGGCGCTGAAGGCACACGGATTGCAGCCGAACTCGCTGAACTCGCCGGGGCGAAAGGCGGCGCAGCGACCTTCGCTGAGATCATGGCGACGGCGGAGCCGCAAAGGGAACTCGGGTGACGGACTTTATCCCCGCCATCAATGCCCCCCTAACGCCTGGCGCAGGCGAGGAGCAGGCGCGGTTGGCGGCGGCGCACGCGCCGGAGCAAGTGCCGCTGTCTAAACTCCTCGACTGTCTGGAGGCGATAACGACCGCCATGAGCGAGCAGGGATGCGGTGTGGTGCAAACGTGCCGGTGGGCTGATGTCAGCAAGAACACGTTCGCGATGTGGCGGGCGCTCCGCCGAGATCCGAGAATCGCGAAACTCGCGGCGCTCGCCAGCGTGGTCGGCTACGAGCTTCTGTTGATGCGCGAAGGTGCCGAAATCCGGCTGACGAACGACGCGGCGGTCCTCGGCGCGCTCGACGCCGAGCGGCGGCGGCGAGACCTCAAGATCCTTGATATGGAAATCAGGTTCGGCGTCCCAAGCCGGACATGGAGTTATTGGCGGGCCGGCGTTCGGCCGCCGTCGCTGCGCCCCCTCGTCATCCTCGCCGAGGCGCTCGGTTTCGACGTCGTCATGAGGCGGCGCGCTGAGAGATGGCCCGTGCGTCCGAATTGAGCCCGCAAAAGTATCTGCGACCGGACGCCGCATGGTGTGTTGACGTTCTGATGACGTAGCGCATTAGGCGTTGACGTCTCGTAAGTACGACGCTTCGGATTTGGAGTTCTCAAGCGGCCTGTTTGCGAATAGCAAAGAGCCGCCTCAAAGTGGAAACGCCAGTGTTTTTCCGCTTAACGACTCGTCTATTGCCTGGGTGAGCGTCTTGCATCACCGTCACCTCACCTCAGGAGGCGACGATGAACATCGAAGCAGAACAGCATTCGACCCTGTGCCGCGAGTACGAGGCGATCCGGCGCGACCTCATCGAAATCAACCGCAGCGGTCTGGCTCAGGCGGCCCGCATCGTTGAGATTATGGAAACCGGGCTCGATGGCGGTGAAGACCCCCGTATCTGGAGCGGCTTGCATCAACTCCGGCGGCTCTTCGCTCCAACGGGCGAACCGGACACGGCAGCGGCGCTGCTCGCGGGGGCCGAGGAGTTCCGCGCCCGAGCTGACGACCCGGCTGCAACAGATGAGGAGGTTGCCGCGGCGCTCGAGCGGTTCGGCGAGCTTGTCGAGAACATCCGCGACTGCCGCCCGACGACCCTCAGCGGCGCGATAGCGGCCGTCTCATGGGCGCGCTGGGAGTGGGAGCAGCACCACAACCAGGGCGGACCCGGCGACGCGGAGATGAGCGCGCTGCTCGCTGCAGTCGACGTGTTGATTTGGGAGCCTCCAATGGCGGCGCACTGAAAGTCAGCGACGGTTGAACGGGCGCTCCGGAGATCTTGTGACGACGCAGTCTTTCTGCAGCGCCCCGACTACATCAGCCAGCGGCGTCGGGATAGGCCTCTGCTTGCTGCACCGACGTTAGCCTCGCTGGTGCCGATGGGCGGGGTTCACTGTCGCGGATCGATGGCGGAGCCAATCGGACGCATTTGCCTCGACGCAGGGCTCAATCTTGCGGTGCAGCCGGGGCCCTCGGTGTCCTAGAAGGGCTGCAGATGTAGGTGGCACGGCGGGAAGCACGCCTACCCCTGATGGCTGATGAGGGCAGTTAAATGTCAATTTAAATCAAGGGTTGCTGCCGCCAAGATCGAACCTCTTTAGAAGATCATCGACTTCAGTCTTTCTTTTATCTCTTAGGGACTGCGACATGCCTTCGCCCATCAGGGTAAAAATCAAGGCAAGTTGTTCTGATATATTTGTCGCTTCGTCGAACGTGCAGCTCTCTATGACGAGGGCGGCGTTCTCAATCTCGCTATGATAAAAACACTCAAGAACGTCACTCTTTGTTTTAGGTTCACTGAAGGACACCCAGTTAATCAGATTAGGGAAGAGGTTGCTTATATCAGACCCGTGAAGGGCGCATTCTTGAAGGCGAGGTGCGGCGTCCGGCGTAGCCACGAAGCGCGTCTCCTTGAGTGAGCTTTGGGAAAAAAGACAGGCCTCGATCCCGGGTCCGGCGAAGTGGGTGCCGTCGAACGAGCATCTATAGAAGCTAGAGCCAGATATTTTTGTTTCTATAAACAAGCAGTAACTGAATGACGTGTTCGAAACTCTGTCAGGCATCGTGCAATTGCGAAACTGGCATGCCGTTAAATTCTTGTTGCTTAAATCATAATTGGTAAAATCGCATCCAGAAAAATCTATCACGCTCGTGTACGTCTTGCGTTCCGCGCTCAAGTCCGGTCGTCGGCCAACGATATCAATGGCTACTTGGATGTCTAGTCGCGGGGATGCGCGCTGGGGGGTCATATTCGATCGAACGTAGGCGGCCACGGTGTCGTATATCACCTGAACGTCCATCCGATCCCCTAAGGCGAGGGCCTCAAGAGAGTACAGTGCTCCAATTCGGCCCTCTATATTTGGTAGATAAGTGCTCTGCGGCTTTCCCTCGTGATCTAGCTCTGTTATCTGCCGATAAGCGCCTAGAAGCTCCACGGCTTTTGCGTAAGTTGTCGCCGAGAGAGTCGCTGAAGAAATGCCAACTTGTTCTCGTGCTGCAGTCGCTTGACGGTGGGCAATCCATGAGCGCCAGACCAAGAAGGGTACGCCAAATGCTGCTGCGATCGTCAAAACGTAATTTCGCGTATCCTCACCTTTAACGTCGGATGAGATCACCAAAATCGTCCATCTAGTGAGGACGTAAATCAGTGATAGTCCGAAAAATAGCGCGCAAACGGCTGCGGCCGTCACGATGGCCGCCCGCATCCATTCAGGCCACTCCCTGACTGATCTTGCTTGAAGGAAAAACAACTCCAGGGGCGTTGGTTCCGACGGCTTCATCGGGAGCCGCTCGTCAGAATTCGCTTAGATCCCTGTGAACCGGGTTTTGGGCCCTCCAAGCTCGAGGGCGCCTGGTGCGCGCACAGATGGCCGCTTAACCGGATTCGCCCAGTTCGATGGCGGCCCTGAGTGCCGAGGTCCGCGCCGCCTGTTCCGCACATATCACGCTCCTTGCGGCTCAAGCGCCACGGGCCACGCTATGATTCCCGTTGCCCAGGTTTGAAGCAAGCCGCTTCCGCAGCGCTTCCGCAGTCCGGCCCCGAGATGAGGGCGGTGGGCTAAGTGTTTGGAAAAGCTGGCGCACCCGAGAGGATTCGAACCTCTGACCTCTGCCTTCGGAGGGCAGCGCTCTATCCAGCTGAGCTACGGGTGCCTGAGCCGGCGCGGAACCTAGCCGAAC
>JAEZBO010000266.1 GCA_023427085.1 Pseudomonadota bacterium | reverse complement strand
CCGGCCCCGCCCCCCCCCCCCCGGCCCGGGGGCCCGGCACTGCCGACCCCGCGCCGCTATTGGGCGGTGCTGACGCTGTTGACCGGCATGTCGCTGGCGGTGCTCGATTCGACCGTCGCCAACGTCGCGCTGCCGACCATCTCCAACGAGCTGGGCATCTCGTCGGCGGCCGCGGTCTGGATCGTCAATGCCTACAACCTGACCGTCGTGACCATGCTGCTGCCGCTGGCGGCGGTGGCCGAGCGGGTCGGTTTCCGGCGCATGTTCGCCAGCGGCCTGGCGATCTTCCTGTGCGGCTCGCTGGCCAGCGCGCTGGCCGGCTCGCTGTCGGTGCTGATCGCCGCGCGCGTGCTGCAAGGCCTGGGCGCGGCGACGCTGATGTGCCTGTTCGGCGGGCTGGTGCGCAACATCTATCCGCTCAAGATGATGGGGCGCGGCATCAGCATCAACGCAATGACCATCGGCCTGATGACGGTGCTGGGGCCGACGCTGGGCGCCGGCATCCTGTCGATCGCGTCGTGGCCGTGGATCTTCGCGGTCAACATCCCGATCGGCCTGGCGGCCTTCTTCGGCGTGCGCATGCTGCCCGACGTGCGCGCCACCCGCAAGCCCTTCGACTGGTCCAGCGCCTTGCTGACGATGGTGGTGCTGGCGCTGTTCATCATCGGCGTCGATCACCTGGCCGCGCAGACCGGGCGCGCGCTGGCGCTGATCGCGCTGGCCAGCGTGCTGGGCGTGGTGCTGGTGCGCCGCTCGCTCGGACGGGCGGCGCCGCTGGTGCCGGTCGACCTGCTGCGCATCAGCACCGTGGCCTACGCGGTGGCCGCGTCGGCGTGCTCGTTCGCGGCGCAGATGGCCTCGTTCGTGGCGCTGCCGTTCTATTTCCAGCAGGTGCTGCATCGCGATCACCTGACCACCGGCCTGCTGATGACGGCCTGGCCGGTCGGCGCGGCCTTGATGGCGCCGCTGGCCGGCCGCCTGTCCGATTCGTATTCGCCGGCGCTGCTGTCGGGCATCGGCGCGGCGGCGATGGGCGGCGGGCTGGCGTGGCTGGTGCTGCTGCCGGTCGACGTCAGGTTGTTCTGGGTGGTGGCGGCGCTGTTCGTGGCCGGCATCGGCTTCGGGTTTTTCCAGACCCCCAACAACCGCGCCATGCTGACGGCCGCGCCGCTCAGCCGCAGCGGCGCGGCCGGCGGGCTGCAGGCGGTCACGCGGGTGTTCGGCCAAAGCTTTGGCACCGCGCTGGTGGCGATCGGCTTCGGGCTCAGCGTCAAGGCCGGGCCGACCTATGCGCTGGCGCTGGGCAGCGCCTGCGCGTTCGGCGCCGTGATGGTCAACGCGGTGCGCCTGCGGCGCATCGGCTGAGCGGCGCCGCGGCACGGAAATATCCCTGCCTTGGCGGCCCTCCTATAATTCGCTGCGACGCGCCGGACCCGGCCGTGGCACAGGCCGCGGCCGGACCGCCGGCCTCTTCATTTCAAGGGCAAGCATATGAAAATCACCGTGGTCGGGACGGGTTATGTAGGACTGGTGACCGGCGCGTGTCTGGCCGACATGGGCAACAACGTCATGTGCCTGGACCTGGATGCCGACAAGGTCGCGATGCTGCAGCGCGGCGAGATCCCGATCTACGAGCCGGGCCTGGCCGAACTGGTCGAGCGCAACGTCAGCGCCGACCGGCTGCTGTTCACCACCGACGTGCAGGCCAGCGTGGCCTTCGGCGAGGTGCAGTTCATCGCGGTCGGCACGCCGCCCGGCGAGGACGGCTCGGCCGATCTCCAGTACGTGCTGGCGGCGGCCCGCAACGTCGCCCGCCACATGAACGAGCCGCGCATCGTGGTCGACAAGTCGACCGTGCCGGTGGGCACCGCCGACAAGGTGCGCGAGGCGATGGCGCAGGTGCTGGCCGAGCGCGGCGTCGAGATCGGCTATTCGGTGGTGTCCAATCCCGAGTTTCTCAAGGAGGGCTCGGCGGTCAAGGACTTCATGGGTCCCGAACGCATCATCGTCGGTGCCGACGACGAGCACGCGATCAACGTGATGCGGCGTATCTACGGTCCGTTCCAGCGCACCCATGACCGGCTGATGGTGATGGACGTGCGCTCGGCCGAACTGACCAAGTACGCCGCCAACGCGATGCTGGCCACGCGTATTTCTTTCATGAACGAGATGGCGTGCCTGGCCGAAAAACTGGGCGCCGACATCGAGCAGGTGCGCCGCGGCATCGGCGCCGACTCGCGCATCGGCCATCATTTCCTGTATCCGGGCGCCGGCTACGGCGGCTCGTGTTTCCCCAAGGACGTGCAGGCGCTGATCCGCACCGCCGGCGAGCACGGCCTGCCGATGCGGGTGGTGCAGGCGGTCGAGGAAGCCAACGCGGTGCAGAAGCTGCGGCTGGCGCAAAAGGCCGTCGCGCGTTTCGGCGACGACCTGGCGGGGCGCCGCTTCGCGATCTGGGGCCTGGCGTTCAAGCCCAATACCGACGACATGCGCGAGGCGCCCAGCCTCGAGGTGATCGCCGAGCTGACGCGCCGCGGCGCGCGGGTCAGCGTCTATGACCCGGTGGCCATGCACGAGGCGCGCAAGAGCCTGGCGGACAACGACGGCGTCGCGTTTGTCGACGACATGTACCAGGCGCTGGATGGCGCCGACGCCTTGGTCATCATGACCGAATGGAAGGTGTTTCGCGCGCCCGACTTCGCGCGCATGAAGACCTTGCTGCGCCAGCCCGTCATCCTGGATGGCCGCAATCTCTACGATCCGGCCGAGATGCGCGAGCAGCGGATCGAGTACCAGGGCATCGGCCGCTGAGCGGACTGCTTGCGGCAGGCGCTGGCCGGCCGCAAGCGGACTTCTCCTGCCTACAGGCTGATGCCGGCGCGCTCGACCACCGGCTGCCACTTCTTGATCTCGGCATCGATGAAGGCGCCGAATTCCTGCGGCGAGCTGGGCGAGACCCGCGCGCCCATGTCGGCCAGCCGCTTCTGGATCTCGGCATCCTTCAACGCCGCCGAGAAGGCCTCATTGAGCTTGCCGACCACCGGCGCGGGCGTGCCGGCCGGTGCCAGCAGGCCGAACCAGGCCTGCGTGTCCATGTCGGCGTAGCCGCTTTCGCGCAGCGTCGGCACGTCGGGCAGCGAGGGGCTGCGCTCGGGCGAGGTCACCGCCAGCGCGCGCAGCTTGCCTTCCTTGACGTTGTTCTGCACCGCGACGATGTTGTCGAACATGACGTCGACACGGCCGCCCATCAGGTCGATGTGGGCCGGGCTGCTGCCCTTGTAGGGCACGTGCAGCATGTCGACCTGCGTGCGCGCCTTGAACAGTTCGCCGGTCAGGTGATGGCTGGTGCCCGGGCCCGACGACGCGAAGGTCAGCTTGCCGGGCTCGGCGCGGGCTTTCTCGACCAGCGTCTTGGCGTCGTCCAGCGCCGAGTCCGGCGCACTCACCAGCACCAGCGGCATGTCGGTCATGCGCATCACCGGCACGAAGTCCTTGCGCAGGTCGAAGGGCAGCTTGGCATAGGTGTGCACCGAGATCGGCAGCGCCGCGGTGGCCAGCGTCACCGTGTAGCCGTCGTTGGCGGCGCGCGCCCCGGCGTCGGTGCCGATGTTGCCGCTGGCGCCGGCGCGGTTCTCGACCACCACCGGCTGGCCCAGCGACTGCGAGGCCTTGGCGCTGATCATGCGCATGATGATGTCCGAGGCCTGGCCGGGCGGGTAGGGCACGATCACGGTGACGGGATGATTGGGGAAGGTCTGCGCGGCCAGCGTCCACGACGCGGCGCACAACGGAGCGGCCACCAGCAGGCTGGCCAGGCGCAAGGCAAAACGACGGTTCATCGATAGTCTCCTCGTACGGCCAAGGAGCGGGACGGAATGCGCCGTGGTGCCGCGGCGCTAGTCCAGCCTGTGCTGCTTGCCCGTTTTCTGGCGCATGCGTTCGATCATGATGTGTTGCGCATGGTCCAGATGTTGTCTCAGCAGTGACAGTGCCGCGTCCAGGTCCCGAGCTTCGATCAACCGCACCAGCGAGGCATGTTCTTCATTGCCTGCCTGGGCCCAGCCTTCGCTTTGCAGCGTCTGGTGGCGGTAGAGCGAGATCAGGTTGTAGATGTTGCGGAACTGCGCGATCAGGCGCCGGTTTTGCAGCGCGGCCACGATGGTCTCGTGAAAGCGCTCGTTGGCGGCAGCCAGTTTTTTGCGGTCCTGCTGCGCCAATGCTTCGCTGCCTTGCCGGCAATGGCCGGCCAACTGCTCACAGGTGCGGGCTCGCAGCGCGTCGTCCAACGCCAGGCGGCGCAGGGCTTCCGACTCGAGCAACCAGCGCACGTCGTAGATCTCGACGACGTCCTGCGGGTCCGGGACGGCGACCCGCAGCTTGCGGCCCGGCATCATCTCGACCAGTCCTTCGTCGATCAGGATGCGCAGCGCCTCGCGCACCGGCGTGCGGCTGACGCCGAACTCCTGCGCGAGCTGGTTTTCCGACAGCAGTTGTCCGGGAGGGATCTCGCCCTCCACGATGCGTCGCCGCAATGGCTCGGCGACGCTTACCCACAAGGGATCGAATGCATTGGCGCTAAACATGTGTCTCGGTTCGGTGGGCGAAGGCGTCGCCCAGGAATACGCGTTTTTTGAGGAGTTCGGCCTGCAGGTCGGGCACGTCCAGCCTGCCCACCAGCGTACCCGACTGCGTGGCCAGCGCCGCCGCCACGCCAGCGGCTTCGCCCATCACCAGGCAAGGCGCCATGTTGCGGGTGGCACCGTGGGCCACGTGGGTCGCCGACACGCAGCGGCCGGCCACCATCAGGTTGTCCAGGTCGGCTGGCAGCATCGTACGATACGGGATGTCGAAGGCGCCATCGCCGCCGATCTGGTGGAAGATCGCCTGGCTGCTTTCGGGCGCGTGGATGTCGACCGGAAAGCAGACCTGGCCGATGGTGTCGTCGAACTTGCGGCCTTCGAGCACGTCCTCGTCGCTGAGCTGGTAGCGGCCGTCGATGTTGCGCGACTCGCGCACGCCGGGGATCGCCGCCGGCACGCAATAGCTGCGCTCGAAGCCCGGCACGTGGCGCTTCAGAAAGTCGCCGATGCGCGCGCACTGCGCGGTCAGGTCGACCGTCGCACGCGACAGCTGGACCGGGTCGGTGCCGTCCAGGTCCAGCACCGCCGAGGTGTTGACGTTGATCTGGTCAGCCCACACGGTGTTGAAGAACACATGGCGATCGCGGTTGGGAAACAGCCCCTCGGCCATGATCTGATCGTTCCATTTCGAGAACGTACCGTTGAAATACACCGGGATCGGCTCGCCGCCTTCGGGGCGGCTGGCCATCGCCGGCGCGATCTCGCCGAGTTCGGTCGCGATGCGGCGGGTGTCGACGTTGTGGAAGTGCAGGATCATCGAGATCGGCTGCATGCGCGCCTTGGGGCCGTCGCCCTTGCGGAACGACACACCGGCCATCGCGGCGATGTCACCGTCGCCGGTGGCGTCGACGATATTGGCGGCGCGCAGCGTGTGCAGGCCGCCCTTGGCGGCGAAGCGCAGGCTCTTGACGCTGCGCCCTTCGGTGGCGACGTCGACCACGGTGGCGCCGTAGATCACCTGCACGCCGGCGCGCGCCAGCATCTCGGTGACCTTGATGCGGAAATAGTTGCCGTCGACCGGCGTGACCGCGCTGGTGAAGCCCTCGTAGGGCACATGGCCCACCGCGCCGCCCATCGCGATCAGCTCGTCGACGATCTCCTGCGCCAGTCCGAACACCACCTGGCGGCCGTAGCGGCTGACGTAGTTGTGCAGGCACAGCCCGGTGGTGGCGTTGCCGCCGACATAGGGGCGCGGCTCGAGCAGCACGGTGCGCGCGCCCTGGCGCGCCGCGGCGATGCCGGCCGCCACGCCGGTCACGCCGCCGCCGATGATGGCGACATCAAAATCGAATTCGGCCATGTCTTCCTCCTAAAGGTATACTTGTATACAGGTATACAAACCTTAAGGGAGATATGGCCGGCGCGCAAGCGGAAATTGGCCGGCGAGGGCGGCTCCTATAATCGGGGCCCGGGTCCGCATCGGCGGGCCGAGCACTTTCCCGCATGAAGATCCTGCAACTGAATTTCGAAAAAGGCTGGCGCGGCGGCGAGCGGCAGACGCTGTATTGCATGCAGGCGTTCCGGCGTGCCGGCCACCAGGTCGAACTGCTGGCGCGCGCCGGCGGCCAGATGGCCGAGCGCGCCGCCCACGAAGGTTTCACGGTGCACGCCCGCGACAACGTGGCGGGCCAATTCGGCTTTCTGGCGACGCAAGGCCGGCGCTACGACATCATCCACGCGCAGACCGCCAACACGGTCACGTGGGCGGTGCTGAGCAAATGGCTGCACGGCGCCAAGGTGGCGTTCTCGCGCCGCACCTCGTTCGTGGTGCAGCCCGGCGACGAGTGGAAGACCGGTTTCAAGTGGCGCCACGCCGACCTGATCGCCACCGTCAGCGACATGGCGGCGCGCGAGCCGCGCCGGCTGGGGCTGGCGCCGGTGGTGATCCGCAGCGCGGTCGAGCCGCGCGAGATCGACCAGGCCAACGTCGATGCGCTGGTGGCCGAGTTCGGCCTGCGCGGCAAGAAGGTGCTGGCGACCTCGGCGGCGCTGATCCAGGACAAGGACCCGCTGACGCTGATCCGCGCGGTGGCCCTGCTGGCGCGGCAGCGCTCGGACTTCGTGTTCCTGCATTTCGGCGGTGGCGGCAATCGCGAGGCGCAGGCGCGCGCACTGGTCGCCGAGTGCGGCTTGCAGGGCGTCTACCAGCTGGCCGGTTTTCGCCGCGGCGTCGAGGACTTCTACAGCATCATGGACGTCTTCGTGATGGCGTCGGAAGAAGAGGCGCTGGGCAGCAGCGTGCTCGACGCGTTTCTGCTGCGCGTGCCGGTGGTCTCGACCGACGCCGGCGGCCTGCGCGAAAGCGTGCAGGACGGCCGTGGCTGCCTGGTGCCGGTCGGCGATCACCAGGCCATGGCCGCCGGCATGGCGCGCTTGCTCGACGACGCCGCCTATCGCGCCGACGTGACCGAGCGGGCCTATGCCTATGTGCGCAGCGAGCACGACGTGACCGAGATGGGCCGCCGATATCTGGCGCAGTTCGAACGGCTGCTGGCGGGCCGCGCCGGCAGGTAGCCGCGCGGGGGTCGGGCCGGGCGGCGGCGCCTCGCTCCGTCGACCGGCGATCGGTTTACAGGATAAAAAAAGCGGCACCCGCAGGTGCCGCCTTTTTTTTCTACGTCACCGCGATCAGAAGTTGACCGAGGCCGACAGCATGTAGGTCCGGCCCGCCGCGTTGGACGCGTAGGTGCCGGCCGCCAGCCAGTAGGCCTTGTCGGTCAGGTTCTCGATGTTGGCGCGCAGCACCACCGACTTGCCGGCGATCTCGGTGCGATAGCGCGCACCGACGTCGAAGCGGGTGACCGCGGGCAGCCGGCGGGTGTTGGCGTTGTCGATGTACATCGACGAGGTGTGGATCGCGCGGCCGTTCAGGCTCAGGCCTTCGACCCACGGCGTATCCCAGTCCAGGCCCAGGTTGTAGGTGGCGCTCGGCACGCCGGGTGCGCGGTTGCCCTGATTCAGGCCGCCTTGGGTCTTGGTCAGCTCGCCCTCGATGAACGAGGCGCCGGCCATCAGGCGCAGGCCGGGCTGCAGTTCGCCGAACGCGGTCAGTTCCAGGCCGCGGTTGCGCTGCTCGCCGAAGTAGCCGTAGACGCTGTCGGCCGGTGCCGCGCCGTCCGGCGTGGCCTGACCGGCCTTGCGGGCGATCTGGAACACCGACGCGGTGGTGATCAGCGAACCCCAGTCGACCTTGACGCCGGCTTCGTATTGGCGCGACTTGTACGGCGCCAGGATCTCGCCGCGGTTGGCGTACTGACTGCCGACGATGGTGCCGCGCGTCAGGCCTTCGGTGAAGTTGGCGTACAGCGACACGTAGTCGAGCGGCTTGACGACGATGCCGGCCAGCGGCGAGGTCGCGCTGGCGCGGTAGCCCGAGGTCTTGGCGCCGGCGGCGTTGAAGCTGTCGACGTCGACGGTCTGGCGACGCAGGCCCACCGTCAGCAGCACGCGGTCATCGGCGAACGACAGCGTGTCCGAGATCGCGTAGCTGCTCAGCTGCGTTTCCGAGGCCTTGTTCGGGTCGGGCCGCGTACCGGGCAGCGCGGGCAGCGGCGCCGGGTCATAGATGTTCGAGGGAATGACCTCGGTGCCTTGCGTGTAGACGTTGCCCAGTTCCTGGTCCAGGAAGGTATAGCCCAGTGCCAGCCTGTGGCCGATCGCGCCGGTGTTGAAACGGGCGGTGATGCCGGCATCGCTGCTGAAGGTCTCGGAATACGAGTCATAGAACGTGCTGCGGACGGTGAAGTTGCCGTCGGCATCCGAACGCTGGTCGTTGACCGGGAAGATCTGGCGGACGTTGCCGTCGCGATAGCCCATGCCGACGTGCGCGGTGATCTTGTCGTTGAAGTCGTATTCGAGGCGCGACATCACGGTGCTGTCGCGCTGCGTCAGGCGAGTGCCGGGGAAGAAGTTGACGCGGCCATCGGGCGGCGAGGGCAGGTCGGTGACCTCGGGCAGAAAGCCGATCTGCGAACGGATGTTCTCGAGCGCGTCTTCCTGGTGGATCGCATCGATCGACCAGCGCAGCCGGTCGCCGCGATAGTCCAGGCCCAGCGCACCCATGTCCAGGTTCTGCTTGCCGTCGCGGGTCGAGGCTTCGCCGCCGCGCTTGACGCCGTTGAAGCGGATGCCCCAGGCGTTGTCCTGGCCGAAGCGGCGGCCCAGGTCCAGCTGCGCGGTCAGGTTGGCGCGGCTGGCGTAGCTGGTGGTCACGCGCGTCAGCGGTTCATCGTCGGCGCGTTTGGTCACGACGTTGATGCCGCCACCGACGCTGCCGCCGGGCGGGATGCCACGCATCAGCGTGCCCGGGCCCTTGAGTACCTCGACGCGTTCGAGGATCTGCACCGGCACGCGGCTGGACGACACCAGGCCGTACAGGCCGTTGACGGCGACGTCGCCGCTGTTGACCGCGAAGCCGCGGATCTGGAAGTCCTCGCCGAAGCCGCCGGTCGACGTGGTGGTGCGCACCGACGGATCATTGACGACCACGTCGGCGAGCGTGCGGGCCTGCTGGTCGTACAGCAGGTCCGAGGTATAGCTGACGGTGCTGAACGGCGTGTCCATCACGTCGGTCGCGCCCAGCAGGCCCATGCTGCTGCCGGTGGCGAGCTGGCCGCCGGCATAGGCGGGCGACAGGTCGCCCAGGATGCCGCCCTGCACGACCAGCGGCGCGAGCTGCTCGGCGCTGGCGCCGGCCGCCGGCGCGGTGGCGGTCGCCGCCGGCGTCAGCGTGACGTTGTTGCCGTTGCGGGTGTACTGGATGCCGGTGCCCTGCAGCAGCTGGCGCAGCGCCTGCTCGGGCGCCAGCGTGCCCGACACCGCGCGGGCCTGCTGGCCGGCCAGGATGTCCTGCGAGAAGAACAGTTGCAGCGAGGTCTGCTGGCCCAGTTGCAGCAGCGCGTCGGACAGCGGTTGCGAGGCGATATCGATCCTGACGGCGCTGTCCTGCGCCAGCACGGCTGCGGGGGCCAGCGTCAGCGCCAGCGAGAGCGACAGCGCCAGCGTGCTGAGCCGGGTGGCCAGCGCCTGCGGGCGCGCAGAGTTATCGGGGCGGTTTGCTGCAGTGTTCACGGTCCGGGGTCATCCAAAGAGAGCGCCGCGCGCCATCGCGCGGTGCGGCCTTCGTGCTTGAAGGCATGGCGGTCGCCATCGCTAAATGGATGGCTGCCTCTCTTCCTAGACGCATGAACCCGGTTACCACCGGAATGAGAATGCTACTTATTTTGTAACGGCGGCTCCGCGCGCCACGACCAGCGTGCTGCCGTCGGACAGATGCGCCAGCCGCACCGGCACGATGGCCGGCAGCGCCTTGATGATGGCGTAGGGATCGTCGATGCTGAACACGCCGTAGACGCGGTGCTCGCTCAGGTGATCGGCCTGCAGCCGCACCGGTGTCTCGAGATAACGGTTCATCTCGGTGATGACCTTGACCAGCGGCGAGCCGTTGAACACCACCTTGCCGCGCTGCCAGGCCGAGATCGTGCCGACGTCGGCAACGGCGACCTGGCCCAGGTCCAGCCCGGCGTGGGCCACCGCCTGCTGGCCGGCCGACAGCTGCCGTTCGCGCCGTTGCGGCCCCTGGCCCGCCTGCACCGTCACCGAGCCGGATTCGACGCTGACCTGCATCTGGTCGTCATCGCGGCGCACGTTCAGGCGCGTGCCACCGATCGTGACCTGGCCCACGCCGGCGTCGACCACGAAAGGGCGGTTCAGGTCGCGGCGCACGTCCAGGAAGATCTCGCCGCGTTGCAGCGCGAGCCGGCGCTGGTCCTGATAGAAGCGCACCACCGCCAGCGTGTCGGTGTTCAGGTCGAGGATCGAGCCGTCCGGCAGCAGGGATTGGCGGCGCTCGCCCTTGCGGGTCATCAGCGTCAGCGTGTGTTCCGGCGTGCGCAGCCAGCCCAGCGTGCCGACCACGCCAGCCACCGCGGCCAGCGAGCCGGCCCCCAGCAGGCCCAGGCCGACGCGGCGGCGCGCCAGCGACGGCGGCGGCGACCGCGGCGGCACGTCGGCCAGCGTGCGCAGGCGGTCGTGGGCCACCGTCAGGCTGGCTTCCCACAGCCACTGCAGATTGCGGTACGCGCGATCGTTGTCGGGGTGGGCCCGCCGCCAGGCGTCGAAGGCCTGGCGATCTTGCTCGGTGGCCTCGCCCGACTGCATCCGCGCGAACCAGTGGGCGGCGTCGCGTGGGTGATCGAGCTCGTCGGTCGGAGGCGTCGGGGGCATCAGTGGGGCAAATGGTTCTGCAGTTGCGCGTTGATAGTACGCAATGCACGCGTCATGTGCTTTTCCACCATGCTGCGCGACAGGCCCATCTGCTCGGCGATCTCGCTATGGGTCCAGCCCTCGAGCCGGTGCTTGATGTAGATCTGGCGGCACTTGGGCGGCAGGTCTTCGAGCGCCGCCTGCAGCGCGTCGGCCAACTGCTGGAACTGCGCACCAGAATCGGCCCCGGCCATGGTCGGGTGTTCGCCATCGCCCAGGTCGTCGATGGGTGTGAACGGCAGCGCGACCACGTGGCGGTGGCGGCTGATCAGCCGGTTATGGGTGCCGCGAGCCAGGTAGGCGCGGGGATCCTCGATGGCGGCCACGCCATTCTCGAGCATGCCCAGCACCGTATCGTGCATGGCGTCCTCACCGTCTTCGCGGCCGAAATGCTTGCGGCGCCAGGTTCCCGCCAGCTCGCTGTAGTGGGCGAGCCAGCCTTTGGTCGGGCGGGCGGGTCGGGTCATGGGGTGGTGAAGATGGGTGGTCTTTGCAAAACCCCGTAATAATAACAATTATTGTTCTTAGTAAAGAAACATCAAGGCCGGTGCGCGCTCACGCTCGCGACGGGCCGATCGCGTCGGCGGGCAGGCGGGTGTCGAACTTAGAGCGATGCACCGAAAAGAAGCTGCGCACATTGCGCACGTTGGCCTGCGCGGTGAATACCCGGTGGGCCAGCGCGTGGTAGGCCGGCATGTCGCGCACCTGCGCCAGCACAACGAAATCCGGGCCGGGTGAGACCCGGTAGCACTGCAGGATGGCCGGCTCGGCCGCCGCCAGCGCCTCGAACTCGGTCAGCCGCTCGGCCGCCTGCACGTCCAGCGTGACTTCGATGATGGCGGTCAGGGTGCTGCCCAGCTTGGCCGGATCGAGCAGCGCCACCTGCCTGGCGATCAACCCCGACTCGGTCAGGCGCCGCACCCGGCGCAGGCAGGTCGGCGCCGACGCATGCACCTTGATGGCCAGGTCCTGGTTGGTCAGCGAGCTGTCCTCTTGCAGCTGGTTCAGGATGCGCCAGTCCAGTTCGTCCAGTTCCTGCGGGGTCGGGTCGTCGGCTTGCATGAAATGGTCATTTGTCAGGCGTGGAGGAAATAATATTTAAGCATGAGGGCCGTTGGCTTGGCCCGACGGCATAGTCGCGCCTGCTGACGTGGTCTGGCGGAGACGACCTGGGCCGCGGATCGTCCTGGCGCGCAAAAGCTGCTGCACAATGTCTCCCTTTTCAGAATCCGGAGCTCAGCGACGCCCATGACCCGCGCCGATCCGCACCCTGCCCCCGGCACAGCGCCTCAGCCGGCCACGCCCGAGCCTCGGCTGTCGGTGATCATCATCACCAAGAACGAAAGCCGCCACATCGGCGCCTGCCTGCAATCGGTGGCGTTCGCCGACGAGGTCATCGTGCTCGATTCGGGCAGCAGCGACGACACCTGCGCGATCGCGCGCCAGCACGGCGCGTCGGTTCACGTCAGTGCCGACTGGCCCGGCTTCGGGCCGCAGAAGAACCGTGCGCTGGACCTGGCCAGCGGCGACTGGGTGTTGTCGCTGGACGCCGACGAACGGGTCACGCCCGAGCTGGCGCAGGCGGTGGCTGCCGCGATGCGCCAGCCTGCCTTCGACGTCTACAAGATGGCGCGCCTGTCCGAGTTCGAGGGCCGCCCGATCTATCACAGCGGCTGGTGGCCCGATCACGTGGCGCGCTTGTTCAAGCGGGGCTCGGCGCGTTTCACCGATGCGCTGGTGCACGAGAAACTGGAGAGCGAGCGGCCGATCGGTACGCTGGACGCGCATCTGCTGCATTACCCCTATGAGAACCTCGAGGCCGTGATCGCCAAGATGAATCGTTATTCGTCGGATGGCGCGACGATGATGTTCCAGCGCGGCAAGCGCACGACCGTGCTGGGGGCGGTCGCCCACGGGCTGTGGACCTTCGTGCGGATCTACCTGGTGCGGCGCGGCTTTCTCGATGGCAGCCAGGGCTTCGTGCTGGCCTGCGCGGCGGGGGCGGGCAGCTTTTTCCGCTATGCCAAGCTGGTGTCCTTGCAGCGCGACGCGCGGTCGGGGCGGGGCCAATCGCAGGGACGTGGCTAGTCCCACGCCTCCAGATGAAATATTTCGGTTATTTATCCGCCAGAAGAGAAGGAAAATTTAATAACAAAAGTGTAAGTTAATTATTGTTCATAGAAGCGGGAATTGAGACATCAAATTTCCCGGCAACTGCTGCAGAATGCCTCATCTCATTTGAACGCAGGAGTTGCTCCTATGTGCGGTATCGTCGGCGCCGTCGCGCAACGTGACATCACCCCCATCCTGGTCGAAGGCCTGCGCCGCCTCGAATACCGGGGCTACGACTCCTGCGGCGTCGCCGTCTACCTGGACGGCAAGCTGCGCCGCACGCGCAGCACCGAGCGGGTGTCCGAACTGGCCGCGCAGATCGACGCCGACAAACTCAACGGCTACACCGGCATCGCGCACACGCGCTGGGCCACCCACGGCGCGCCGGCCACGCACAACGCGCACCCGCACTTCTCGTCGCAGGGCAAGGACGAGCCGCGTATCGCGCTGGTGCACAACGGCATCATCGAAAACCACGACGACCTGCGCGCTGAATTGCAGGGCGTCGGTTATGTGTTCGAAAGCCAGACCGACACCGAAGTGATCGCCCACCTGGTCAATCACCTGTACCAGGGCGACCTGTTCGACGCCGTGCAGCAGGCCGTGCGCCGCCTGCATGGCGCCTATGCCATCGCGGTGTTCTGCCGCGACGAACCGCACCGCGTGGTCGGCGCCCGCCAGGGCTCGCCGCTGGTCGTGGGCGTGGGCAAGCACGAAAACTTCCTGGCGTCGGACGCACTGGCGCTGGCCGGCACCACCGACCAGATCATCTACCTGGAAGACGGCGACGTCGTCGACCTGCAGCTCGATCGTGTCTGGATCGTCGATGGCGACGGCAAGCAGGTCGACCGCAAGCAGAACACCGTGCAGGTGCACAGCGGCGCGGCCGAACTCGGCCCCTACCGCCACTACATGCAGAAAGAGATCTTCGAACAGCCGCGCGCCGTCGGCGACACGCTGGACGACATCGAACGCATCTCGCCCGAGCTGTTCGGCGACGGCGCGCACAAGATCTTCAAGGAAATCGACCGTGTGCTGATCCTGGCTTGCGGCACCAGCTACTACGCCGGCTCGACCGCCAAGTACTGGATCGAGTCGCTGGCGCAGATTCCGGTCGCCGTCGAGATCGCCAGCGAATACCGCTACCGCGACAGCGTGCCCGATCCGCGCACGCTGGTCGTGACGATCTCGCAATCGGGCGAGACCGCCGACACGCTGGCCGCGCTCAAGCATGCGCGCGATCAAGGCATGCAGCACACGCTGACGATCTGCAACGTCGCCACCAGCGCGATGGTGCGCGAGTGCGCGCTGGCCTTCATCACGCGTGCCGGCGTCGAGATCGGCGTGGCCTCGACCAAGGCCTTCACGACGCAGCTGACCGGTTTGTTCCTGCTGACGCTGGCGCTGGCGCAGGTGCGCGGCCGCCTGTCCGAGGCCGACGAGGCCGCGCACGTCAAGGCGCTGCGCCACCTGCCGGCCGCCATCGGTTCAGTGGTCGCGCTCGAGCCGCAGATCATCGCGTGGGCCGAGCGTTTCGCCACCAAGGAGAACGCGCTGTTCCTGGGCCGCGGCATGCATTACCCGATCGCGCTGGAAGGCGCGCTCAAACTCAAGGAAATCAGCTACATCCACGCCGAGGCCTATCCGGCCGGCGAACTCAAGCACGGCCCGCTGGCGCTGGTCACCGACGAAATGCCGGTGGTCACGATCGCGCCCAACGACGTGCTGCTGGAAAAGCTCAAGTCGAACATGCAGGAAGTGCGCGCGCGTGGCGGCGAGCTGTATGTGTTCGCCGACACGGACAGCAAGATCGCCAGCAGCGAAGGCATGCACGTGATCCGCATGCCCGAGCATTACGGCCTGCTGTCGCCGATCCTGCATACGATTCCGCTGCAATTGCTGGCGTATCACACGGCTTGCGCGCGGGGCACCGATGTGGACAAGCCGCGGAATCTGGCCAAGAGCGTGACGGTGGAGTAAGGCGGAGGGCGGTCCTGCTGACTTGTGAAAGAGAGAAATAAAGTCGGTCGCGGACAACCATTGCAACCAATTGATTTTTAAGCGGTTCCAAAATTCGAAAACTTGAAGCAAAGTCGGTCGCACCCAGGCCTTTGCACCTTCAGCTCGAGATAATTGAACAAAAGTCGGTCGCAGCGGTTTCGTGTTCGTGGAGTCCGAGGGGTGCCGACGAGCGAGCAAGACTGAGGTTCCGAGCTCGAACACGGCCGCCTGAAACAACAAACCCACCCCCCTTTATTGCAAACCGCCCCGACTTATGGAATGATGCGGTCTCTTTCAAAGCCCACGAGACCCCACATGCCTGCCCTGCCGCTTGAGATTGAATGGCGCGACTTTGCTTCGCGGATCATCAACGCCGAAAAGCTCCCTTATGGGACGGAACTGCGGCTCTATAAGGGCGAGGTACGCAAGCGCAGTCACATGAAGGTCAAAGTGAAAGGCCACATTCGATTTGCCAAAGCGCGGCTTTCGGATAACGAACGAGTGAGCGACCTGCAGCGCATCATCGCATCGTCGCTGTCTACCGAGCTGGAAGCTAGAAAGCTGGATATTCGCGTCTTTGGACCCGACGGCAAGCGAATTGTCGGCAACACCCATATTTCTACGCTCAGGAGCATGTCTCCACGCCCTACAGCTGCGGATATCGCTGAGGCAGAAATGCGAGCGGAGGAGATCGCCGACGCGCAGTTCGATGCCGAGGCGGCCATTAAGAAGCTTGAGCGCGATGCAACCGATGCTGCCGGAGTTGTTTGCCCGGCGGTCGTAAGAGCACTAGTCGAGCGCTTCGGCCGTGACAGAGTTCTAGAGTGCTTAGGCGACGCCGAGTAACACAAAACGCGGTAGGTGGACTTACCAGCGTGCGTCCACCTCGATTTCCAAGCCCGCGTATGTCATCCAGCTGACGCCATTGGCGAAGTCATACATGGCGAACTGAATTGCATCCAGGAAGTCCTTACCAGAGATTGAGTACACGTCGCCTTCAATAAGAATGGGAATCGAGACGGCATGTGGCAGAGTTCCCGCCAAGCGCATATCAAACTCCTCCAGGGTGCTCAGCACAATCGTCGCGACGACCTGAGCGAACCCTGAGCCGACGCCATTACCGCGCCACGTGGGTTCTACCCAGATTTCGTTGACCGCCACGACGCATCCGTTCTCATAGTCGAGCGAAATGCCAAAGGTGCAGTAGCCTATCGGATCGATGTCATGTGAGCACGCGATCAGACGGTACTGAAAACCCTGAGACCAAGAGCCATCTTCTTCCTGAACGCAGGCACTCATCGTGCCGTGCTTGCGTTGTAGGCCATGACCTGCGAGTGCGCTATACCGCTCTGACTTTCTGTCCGCCTTCCGGGCACGCTTCACTCCCCTACGGAGCTTCGGAAGCACCTCCGACAGACCCGGCGCCTTCGGCGGTTCCGTGAAAATCACGAAGTGATCACAATCCGATCCCAGCCACTTCGGCTTGGCAAGACACAATGGCAGTGGACGGGACAGCATGTCCTCGACAGGCTGTCTATTGGCGGTTAGATCAAGCGTGTCCATCTTCGAATCTGAGCGTTAGTGATGTCGGGTATAAGGGGAAACGGGACGTGCTTAACGTTTAGCGCCATCAGTGCCAGATTTCCAGAGCAAAAAAACCGATCCGAAGCGGATCGGTTTTGGAGGGGCATTGGATGACGCGGCGCGCAACGTACGCGCCAGCCCAGGCGGTTCAAGCTTTGCCCGCGGCAATCGCGGCCAAGCCCAACGAGGCGGAGTCCGCATCCTGGTCCGATTGGGGGTCACGTCCAGCGTCAATGTCAGCGCGAACAGCGGCCTTCGACACCGCCTTGCGGCACAGCTCGGCTTGGTTGGCGATCAGGGGAAAGTCGCCAGCCACGACAACGAGGGTGACACCATTCCTTGCAAAGGCTTGGCGGGTCCGTTCAGGAGTCCAGCCTGCGTCTTTGTATTCGTTGATCCGGTTAACGTTGCCGACCATTTTGATGATGGCGGGGAGCTTCATTTTCATGCTGTGCCCTTTAGAGTTAGCAGTTGTGGGCCTCGAGCGAGGCTTAACAAAACTTTAGACAGGCGGCGCTGATCCGTCCAAAACTGCTAAATTTATATAATGACTGCTAAACAAAATTACGACTCCGACTTGATTCTGCATGTCCGGCTTCCAGCCGGGCTCAAAGCCAAGCTGCAACGAAAAGCGGGCAATAGCAAAACCCTCGGCGCTCTGGTGACGGAACTGCTCCTGGATGGACTTAAGTCCCCGAAAGAATGGTCTTTAGAGACGAAGATCAAGAGCCTAGAGTTCACGCTTGAGGCGTATAGAAACCAATTGCATTACCTGCACTTGCTAATCGACTCACATACCAAACGTATGCGCGGAGAAGGCAAAGAAGCCGATGAACGCCTCAACAGAGCCGCTTCATATTTCAAAAAACTTGAGCGTGTAACAAAAAAGGCCACCGCAGCAGCTAAGCGCCGCCGCCGCGGGCAAGAGGCTGCAAACCAGAAAGAAAAACGGTCTTTGGACAAGATTTTCAGCTCAATGGGGCTCCCCCCAGAGAGACCGCAGCATCCCCATGATGACCTCACTGTCTACGATTGGCGCTGGCTGAGCCTCACAGTGGCTTTGGACAAAATGAAGAGAGGTGAAAAGGGAAAATTCGCGACAGCTGTGGGGATATCTCCATCAATGTTGAGTCGATACCGCTCATCTCGCACCTCCCAAGGCCATCGACGCATTACAAAAAATGTTGCCTGCAGAATGGCCAAGGTTCTAGGTATCGATGCAGTTGCTTTTGATAAATGGGATCAAGAAAAAGCCCCATCATTGCGTCTAGGGCTAAGCATTGATAGCCTGATTGCGACACTCAATGGCGTCCAGGGGCAATCGAATCGCGCCATCAAGAAACGGGCCTCTGCCCAATTGCGCGTCGATAATCCCATAAGCGCTCCCAACCCAAAGAAACGAACTTCAGCCCGACGGTTGACCAACAAGCAGACCTCCGACAATGGCTCTGGCAGGAAACGCGCTCCGAGCCGACTTTCAAGTGACGACCAATTCCGCATGTGAATCGCTCGCGGTGCAAGCGCCCAGCGGACGGCAATACTCGCAAAAGCGTCGTAGTCGGAAGTAAGATTTCCTCGTTGAAGATCACGCCGAGAGGGCGCGAAATAAAGAATGCCGCTGTCCGTCTCCCACGCGACTCCTTTCTAGTACCTCATGTGGGCGCGGCCAGCCCAATGTCTGCAGGGCCTCCAGCGACTCGCGGATACTCTCGAATGCGGTCGAAATCGTCAACGCGCTGACAAAGCAGGCGGAGTCGGCGAGGGCAGTGTGACCGCTGCCTCGGTTTTTACATCGTCAACGCCGATCAGGTTCTGCGGAAAGCTCCGTTTGCCGCGCGGGTTGATAACAGCGTCCGAAAAAGCCATCGGCGCGTTGAGGAAGTGCTGCTCAACCACCTTGAGCAAGGACGAGTCCCTGACCAAGCCAACTTGTCGTTCGATGTCGGCAGCGTAAAACACTTGGATGGAATAGCCCTTCAGGCTTGCTCGAGCCTGGGCGGCCTCAATCATGCCTTTAGCCTCTGCAGTCAGCTCGCCAGTCACCCATAGCTCGAACCGATGGTCAAGCTTGGACAAGACATTGTCTCTGCGCGTCTGAGCGAGCACCACTGGAATACGCCTGTTCAGCCATTTTTCGACTTCTTCGTCGCTGAGTAAATTGCCCGGCAGGAGACCCTTACATTCGATGAAGCGGATGTATCGGTTCTTGACGATGAGCAGAACATCAACCTCGGCCACGTCTTTGCCACCCTCTCGGTAAATCCTGTTCATGGTGATATCGGCCGGCGGATCGAGTTGCCGGACGACCTCAGCAACAACGTATTCGAACAGCGCGCCGCGCAAAGTGCCCACAGCACCTTCTGCCTTGCCTAACCGCTCGAACAGCTCGCTGAACAAGACCGGGTCGACCGCCTTATCTGCGGCTTCACCAAGCGTCCGCAGCAACATTAGAAGTGCTTTCGCGACCTCAGTGCCAAACAACGTTTCCGGCGTGGCCGGCACGATGCCGGCCCGTCGAATATGGTCCAGAGCCTCCTTCGAATAGCGGTTAGCTACGAAGAACTGCAAACAGCGGCCCACTCCGCCGAACTGCCGCAGCGAGGTGCACTTGTAGAGAAACGGGCTGACGTCAGCCACGCCCACCACATCGGTCAAGAGCACGTCGACGACGAGGAAGCCAGGCTTCGGCTTTGCCGGGTCGGACCAGTTGGGCAAAGGGCGAGGAACGAAGGCGCTGTCAAATCCCAAGTAAATCGCCCGACCGACGGAAGGTTCTCGGTATCAGACGCACGCAGCTTGAACGAGTGGAAGCTGCCGAAGCCGAGCTTGGCTGCCCATTCTTGGATGGACTGCAGAAGCACCTTCTCCTCAATGAGTCGCGCGCGCACCTCGGGAAAGCGGTCATCAATGTAGGTCTCGCCACGGGCGAACGCCACGCAAGACCCGAGCCCGGGCATTTCCACGATCTGGAGCAGCTCGGCATCCACAAGCCGCTTGACCACCTCGTCTGCAGGAATCTGCCGCTGGCCACTGGAGGTGCCTGCAGCGGCTGCAAAGTGGCTGGCAGGAATGATCCCGCCTCGGCCAATTAGCGCTCGGATGGCGCGGGCGTAAGCCCCATTTCCGCGCATCAGCGCCTCGGCTAGACAATCCCAGAACTTCGGGCTTCCATATTGACTCTCCAGGTAAAAAACCTGGGCGCCACGTGGGAGGACCAGCTTCACCGCGCGGACCGGCGGAGCACGTCGCTCGATCCGCTTGCGGGCGGCCGCCGGGCTGATGTTGAGGTTGGTTGCCAATGCAGCGGCAAGGGCGCCACTAGTCATCGGGCCATTCGCCGCCAATAGGGCGGAAATTTCGCTACTCATGTCTCTGTCGTTTGTAATGTCACACAGCGCTATTTATAAAAAAAAACATAACATATTCCTCGGCTGTTTTTTTGCTAATCCCATATTGAAATTCAATTAAATCAATAACTTAGGATTTCAAGATAAGCTCTTCTTCCGTGACTCAATGTCACGCTAGTCAATCGCTAGCCTGTTACACTCTGTTCTTGCACGAGGAATTTGGCGCAAACGACGTCCAGTAACTCTTCATCCTGACGCGAAACTAATGGTTAGCGCAGAATTCATCACCAAGCCATTACGGTCGCTGTGTTGATGTCGCCCGGACTTACGCCTGGGTGACCCAGCACGGCGAAGCGCTTGGTGTAAGTGGTTCGTCCCTATTGCCTAGCCCCATAGGTTTTCGTAGTCTGCAGACCTTGAGGAAGGCGGCCGTGCAGGTCGATTGATGGCAACAGGCAGCGGCATTGGCGAACTGACACCGACCACCATAGCCTCACCTGGCCCCAGAATCGGCAGGAATGCCGCGGCAGAAGCATCCAGGTCGCCACAAGCCTTCTCTACGACGTTCCGATCCCGCTCATTGATGAGCCTGTGGACGATGAACATGCCCATTTGGCTCAGCACATCCTCGGGGATGTCCCGCGGCCGCTGGGTGGCCAGAACGCAGGTCAACGAATACTTCCGGCCTTCCTTAGCAATCAGTCCAAACGCGTCCAAGTCTGCCTTGGAGAAATCATCGCCGACCGACTTGTCTAGGAACTGATGTGCTTCGTCAAGCAGCGTCACGACTGGATTGGCCATGAACCGCCCCTGGCGCGCCAAGCCCAAGAGATAGCGCCCAACCGCGTTCGCTACCACCTCACGCGCGTTATGCTCAAAGGAGAGATATTCCAGGCTGATTCGCAGCACCCGCTGCGCCGGGTCCGCTAAGAACGCTTCGACGACACCTGGCAGTGGCTCCAGGTCATTTGGTGCGAACAGGCACTCTAGATTGGGCGAGGCGAGCTCGCTCTCAATCCGAGACATGAGCGTGGCACACGCAGACTGCTCGTTCGCATTCGCGCCCCCCCAATTTCCGGCCTGTGCCGCGTTGAAACCCGACGGCCAGATGCACTCTTCCCAAATCTGATTCGAAAGCTGCCCAATGTCGAAATAGACACCAGGCCGCCTCAGCGCAAGTCCATGTTGCACGCACGCGGCCTCGAAAGGCTGCCTTGCAGCACCCGACTTGCGGATTAGTCCGTTCGCGGCCATGCCAGGAATCAAGTGCGCAACTTTCAGGCTGCGCAACGCTTCCTTCAGCTTCGGCGCCTGAACGCCTGGACTTGGTCGCAGCAAGACAAAGAGGTCGGATTCCGTCAGTTCCCAATACGGGTAGCTCAGAAAGCGCCTTGGATCGTTCTGGTGAGCCTTACGCCCCCCAAGGTGCACGTGCGTGATTCCAGGGCGGACCTGCGTTTGGAACTCGCCTGTCGCATCGAACAGAATCGCCTTCCCGCCAAGTCGCGCGATCTCCTCGACGAGAAGCGCAAGAGTCCAACTCTTGCCACCGCCTGTGGCGCCAAGCACTGCGCAGTGCCGACCCAATAGCTGGCTCGGCGATAGCGAGACCAAGGTGTCCCGGGCATGCGGGAACCTGGCAAGGTTAATGCGTCGAGCTTCCGGCGTGGTAGCACCTTCGACGACTTGTTTCACGACCAATGGATGAGCCGAGAAGACGTGCTGGCCAATGCGTGGCGAGATAGGTACGCCACGCAAGGGGAGGCCAGTTTCAAGGTCAATGGCGCTCAATAGCTGAACTACACCTATGGCATTAGGCCGTTGTTCCGCCTCACGCGTCGGCTCAACGGTTAAGCGGTCACGCTCAGGCAGCCTAGTCTCGATCAAGCGGCCGAGCACGGCATGCTCCTCTCCCTCAATCACAACGAACTCCCCGACCTGACCTCGCTGCAGCGGGTAACCGGCGACATGGGTGCTTCCCGGGCCTGGCGCGAATGGCAAGTTAACCTCGGCCGTCGCCGGCCTCACCGTGCAGACCGAACCAACGTAGCGCTGCCTATCGAACGGTGATACGACGAGCCCGCTCATGCTGCACCGATGTTGCGCAGTCGAGCAACGTGGCGTTCAAGGTCAGTTTCAGCTACGAGGTCGGGCACGAACTGCAACATCTCCTCGAAGCCGCAGTTGAGCAGCGTGATCCGTGCGTCGCCAGCGGCAGCAAGGCTTTTCAGCTGGCCCAAATATTTATTACTACCGCATTCCCCAAGCCCTTGATTGGCACCGTTATTCCACGGGGCAAGACCTGGACTTACTACAACGATCTTCATGGATAGGTTGGATCGGATAGCTGACATGATTGGCTCTGCCAAATGGTTGTCGTTGAAGCCGAAGCCCACTACGAGCAGCCCTGTGTCCTGCTCGCGCACTGCCGTCTGGAATGCTCCAATCATCTCAAGGTAGGGTTGCTCGAATGCCAGTTCGTACTTCGAGTTCCTCGGGTAGATCAATACCGGCTTGCCAACAGCGGTCCACTTCGTGATTTCTCCTGAAGGCTCCTGGCGCTGCCAATCGACAGAACCATGGAGCTTGTACAAGTGAAAGCAATTCGGAATTGGGTCGAACGACTCGGTGTCGCCCAGACGGCGCACGGTCTCATAGCTGAAGTGAATGGCATCGAAAGTCGGCGGGACGGTATGCGAGAAGCCGTCGACGACAACGTATCGGCCCTGCCGTCCAGCTTCCTCGTAGCATCGATCATAGTTGGTGGTGAACACCTTCATGCGCGACTTGCGCTGCGGACGACGTGCGGTACGCCGCAGAAATTCGGCGTGAACTGGCAAAGGGTGGTTAAACACGACGAAGTTGGTGGCGGCAATGATGTGTGCCTCAGCAAGGGCAACAAACTTCGTCACCTCATCCTTATTGGCACCAGTCAAGAATGACTCGGCCAGACGGCATCGAGACATCAGCGCCTCGATGTCAGTCTTCGCAGGAGGATGCCCTACTAGGGCAAGTAGCTCCTGAAAGTTCGGGCCGTTCGGATTGACCGCAACCGCCGCTGCATCCTGCAGGGCGCCAATTTGTTGCCACAGGTTTGCCATGGTGGGCGCCTTTGGGCCATTGGCGAATACCGGTTGCACGCAGAGCGACGTCCCCAGGCCAGCAAGCACGACTAGATTGCCGCATCGCACGACGTCAGACAGTGCGCGCTTGGCTTCCGCGTTCGCCGGGTCTTCAGGGACGGGTGCAGCCGCTTGAGCGGCGCCGGGGACCGGCGGAAGCGGCGGGGCGACGGCCAACCACTGACCGTTGGTCTTCGAACTCAGAACTTGCACGACGGGGCCTCCCAGGAAGCAGCCGGATGGCTAGCTTTGCGTTGTTTGTATCTCATTGTGCATGAGACGGCGCACCGCGTGGAGGAGATCCGGGTGGGTACCCCGCTGCTCGGGGATACTCGGGTTCAAAAGCTAGTCGATGCAATGGCGGGATTCTCACCGCCTGCGAGCGGCCAGCCCACCTTGCCTGCTGCCCACCAAACCGCAAATCGAATCCCTTGCCGGTCATATGGAAGCACTTAGGCTTGGAAGATTGATTCATACTAGGTTGAACATACGATAGATCTGATCAGCAGCCATAACGTTCAAGGAGCCGACATGGAATGCTTCCGCATCGACGAAAGCGGCTACACGGGATTCGACTTGCTCAACGTTGATCAGCCCTTCCAAGGTGCTACCGCACTTGCCATTGGCGATGACGATGCGGCGAGACTCATCAAGGAGCACTTTCCCCGCCTTCAGGCTGATGAACTGCAGTACAGCTCCCTGACACGCCGCCAGAGCAATCATCCTCGGATCCTGGCACTACAGCGTGATGTGCTTGAAGGGTACAAGTGTGTCTCGTATGTCTGCGACAAGCGCTACCTGCTACTGCTCATGTTTCTGGACTACGGTGTTGAGCCGTTTTATTACAAGCGTGGGCTAAATTTCTACGAGAACGGGCAGAACTACGGTCTTGCGTCTCTGCTCTACACCGTGGGCCCTACATTGCTAGGCCGCGAAGCCTTCGAGGGTCTGCTGGCTGCTTTCCAGCGCGCGATGAAGGAGAAGACCCCCGAAAGCCTTCGGGACCTGGTCAACGCAGCACGCAAGACACGCTGGCAGCAGCTTTCTTATGCTCTTGGGCCGCTGGCGCAATACGTGGATTCTGATTGCTTGAGCGCAATCGCAACGCCAGGCGTGACCACGGACGCAGCTCTGGTTGTACTCCAATCCCTCATTTCTCGCATGGAGGAGTTGGCACGTGGACCGTATCGCGTTGAGCATGACCGCTCGAAGAATCTGCTGACGTACCACGACCTCCTGCAGCAGTACATCGACCACGACCAAGTGGCTGAGTTTCAGCAATCTGAGATCGCCAGGATTAAGTTTCCACTGAAGTTGCAGGCCGTGACGCAAGTCGATTCGATGGCCAGTCCAGCGGTACAAATCGCCGACGTCATGATTGGCGCAACCATTGAGGCAGCCAAAGTGGTCACGGGACTTCGTGAAGCTGGCATCGACGGTAGCGCAGTGTTGGGGGCCTATACGCCCGATCAGTTCATCCACCTCGTCCCGTCGATCGACTTCGAAGCCCAGCGTAAATTTCGCGCCGGGACGCAAGCAGACGAGGTGATCAATTATTTCACCAAGAATTTCCGTGCTCCTTCAGGCCAGCGCTGAGCTACTTCGGGTATGAGAGAGCCAGTCCACGGCTCGTTTTCGAGTGATCCCGAATTGCGGTGAATTGCGGCAACAGCCTGCAATTTGAGTCGTTGGCCGCAATCCGCTGCAAGGCCCCTACGCTTCGGGAGGATCAGCACGCTTCTGCCTCTCCCGCAAGTACGGTCAGGCGACGGCCGTGGTCATCTTCGACCGCGTGTTTGTGCCATGTGACTGCGTCTTCTCTGCGGGCGAGTGGGAGCATAGCCATGTGCTCACCTACAGCTACGCTACCCGCCGCCGCCGCGCCCGTTGGATTTGGCACGTTGGTGAAAGCGCGCATTTGACTTAGGCGCGCCGTCGCGTCAAACATCTGGTGATCGAGGACGAGCCGTTGTATCACAGTCCTCATGGCAAACCCCACTACGGCCTAAGCTCCCCACAAGCCGTAGCTCCAGCGGAGGCCTAACCGAATTGGCCCGGGCGTCAATAAATAAAGTCCCGCGCCTTGCGGCGCCGGCGGACCTTTACTACGTGCGGCACAGCGGTCGCAACTAGCACCAGCGGACTCAGTTTTGGAATGGAAGAAGCAGTGACCAGGCCCGCAAGGGCAGCCGGATCGTGCAAGAGCGCTTCCAGACACTTTGCCTCGATTGAGTTCGCGATGCCGGTTTCCTCGTTGACGCTGGCCAGCCTCAGCCGGAGATGGTTCGCGATCTCTCCCTCGCTGAGATTCTTTCCTGCAAGCACCTTCACAAAAGCACGATACCGGCGCCTGATGATTCCGCGTGCCCGACTCTTTACTTTTAACGTTCTGAGATGAAAGGCCAGCAGAGCGCGTTGTGCCGACGTCAGGTGCGGCTTCCACAAGAAACGACCAATCTCAGGTTGGCCGCCCGTCCATGCCAAATCAATATCAAAAGCGCATCGGCGCAGGAAACGATCAAGGTAGGGATGGATGATTCGACGCGTCTCTTCAATCTGCCCGCTCGTCTTCGATCGCAGGGGCGTGTCGCTGCGGAACCGAAGCGAACGTGACGGATGGGCATTGCTTCGGCGAGCTATCTTGATGTCGGCCTGCTTCTTACTGCAAAGTTTCAGCCTCAATTTATGCCTACGAGCCTTCGCTGGCGTGAGGTTGCTGGCAGGTTTTCTCGGATAAAAGCTACTTTTTGAGCCTTGGCAGTCCGAGCAGGATGGGACGAGATTCAGCGAGAGAAATGATAAATGTGGAAACGCCCTATCGGTCCTCGGTAGATAGTGGTCGACGGTAATGTTCTTGGACAGGCCGCAGTATGGGCAGGCTCCAATTTTTTCCGGGTCACGTATCGACGCGATGTACCGGAACGGTTCAGCTTTAGAATCGTACAGGTCGTGCAAGAAGCTCGCGAGACCTCTCAACTTGGCAGGAAACAAGCGCCTTGGTGTTTGGAAAAACTTGCCGTAATTGACGAAGGGGTATTTCAGACCCTTATAAGCGCTCGACGCCTTTCTGACTCGCTCACGCCAGTTTTTGCCTTTATAGGTACGTGCATACAACCCGAGCGCGACGAGGTCGTCTTCAACCGTCCTCAAATAGGGAATGGAGCTAGGCATCAGGGGTCTCGGCTTTGGAGGCCTCCGAAAGTCCGATCAAGTAATTCAATGCATCTTCCCCCAAACTCGCGGCTAGGTCCTTTTTCTGCAGTACGGCAAGGGGGCCCTGGAGCTGTTGGACACGAATGGCGCGATCGATACTCTCCTGAAAACCTTTGCGGATCCCCTCGTCCTCGAAGACGTAGTCGGAAATCATGGCCACGTCTCCGCCGAGTGTCTGCAAGGATGGCCTGAACATTTCCGGAATACCTTTGCCCGACGTCTTCAACACATTGACCGTGCTCCGTTCGAACTCGCGGACCACAAATGGTGAATGGGTGACGATGAGCGCACGAGAGCCGGTAGCCTGCAATGTGCGCGCGAGCGTCTGGACCATCAACGTGATAAAACGCGGGTGAAGGTGATTTTCGGGCTCGTCAATAAGGACCAGCGCGCTGTCACGCGAAGCGATCATCAGCCGCGCACAGAACAGTGCCAAGCTACGCTCCCCTGAGCTGAGGGAGTAGTCTCGACCGTCGCTCGTCCGCATGAAGGGAGCATTTCGACGGTCGAGTCGCGCAACCGCGTCCATGAACGGCTCGGGCCTTAATGTCAAATCTTCAAGCGAAATCTGGTTGCCATAGTCGCGATCGATCCACGACGAATCCTGAGCTGCTGGCGACCTCGGATGCAATGGAAACCTCAACTCGCTCACATCGATGAATCTCGAGAGGATCTCCCCTAGCAGGCGGAGATCGCGAAGGCCATCCTTGTTCTCCGATCTCGACGAAAGAATCTCATAGACCAACTGTGTCAGCTTGCGCCAGTCGCTTGCACGAACGCCCTGCTCGTAGACCGAGACGCCCCGCCGACGAAGGGTTGTCCACATGGCGCGCTCATAGGTAAAGACAGCGACTTGGATTGGTTCCGGATTTCCGTAGCTATGTTGGGCGTTAGACCCAAAAGTACTAGTTATATCGGGCCCGACTTCCACGCGGTTATCCACCACGCATTTAGCCAGTCCCAATAGGAGGTTCGTCTTACCGGAACCGTTGGGACCGATGATGACATTCTGAAGCTGGCGCTGGCCTAGCACCTCCGGAAAGTTCAGCCGAAGAGGGAGCACGAATTGCCCTCCCCATAGCGGAACCTCAGCTGCGAGCGATTCGACGTGGTCCAGGCGGGCCATCGACCGCTGCCAGTAGCCCATACTGCGCCGAAAATCGATTAACGCGAATCGCTCCTCATCCTCTCGGAAAAACTGGGACCACAAACCGTGCGGCGACGTCTGTACATCGCGCAAGATTCGGGAGCTCGGGCGCAGTTCGTTTAGGGTGGCCAGGTCATTGGTCAGCAGGAGCAGCCGCAAAGCGACCTCGCGTGGGAACAAGCGAAAGATGTATTCGTATGCCCACCGATCGCCGAATGACAGGACGAGTCTGCCAAATTTCAACTGAAAATCAGCCAGCGGCATCCACTTCGTTCTGTCTAAACTTTTGTCGCGCCAATGATCCTCGCGGGTCGGTTCGGCGGGAACGCCCAGAAGAACAAACTTTGCAGACAAGCTAGCAGGATCTGATCGGCGTGAAAGAGCCGTCACGGAACACGGCCGTATCACATTTCGACTCGCGTAAGGCGGCTCGTCAGAGGACTTCAAATTGATGAGGAATCCAACGCCCGACTCCAGTCCTGGGGCAGGGACATCTATTGGAGACCACGTCACCCATACGTTCGGCCGGGATTCTACATTCACGGTCTTGTCCGTTCAGTCAGATAATTGCCGTCACGTTGTGAACGGACTCTACATTGATCCCGTACTAATTACGGAGGCCAGACAGTGCCACACGTGATGCTTCGACGGGAGTGCATTTTACGAAATTCAAAAAAATTTGTTTCCCAAGCTCAAATTTCGAGCCGAGAAAATGCCTTATATCTCAACAACATAGGCACAAGATATTGATTAAAAATCAATATAAATCAATGACTTACGATTGATTTTTCATTGACACGGCGACAAAAATCGCTAGCATAATCGTCGGGATCTCATTGCTTGGCGCGTGTAGCGTTCCGGCGACTAGAGATGCCTAAGGACCACCCTTATTGCATCTACGGCTCAGTGCCAAGGTCTACTCACCCAGTGAGTGAGCAATCCTCGGACACCAGTTAGCCGTACTCGCAATCTGCCGTTGGTTTCCACTTCAACAGTGAATCGGACAGCGCCAACGAACGCAGCACCAAGCCCCTAAGAATCGCTCCATCCGCCCGACGAGCGGGCACAAACCATCCGCCTCGCGCATTGCGCCGGGGTAATGGGCTTCTATCGTCCAAATTTTTGAGGAATGTCAGCTATGAAGTAGCCAACTGAATGAGATGAGAACTTGCACAAAAGGCCAGCGCTCTTGCCGGAGCATCTGGCCTTCGAATACGTGCGATAGGTGGATCAAACCTGGGCAAATATTGCTCTCTATGCGAGGTGCTGTCAAGCATCTGCAGGGGCAGTTATGCACTCGTCGCTACGCATATGATGCGAGTTCTCCAGACACGGAAATGGAAATGCCCATTCCCACCCGATTCACACTGGAGTTCATCATGGCTCGCAATGCGCTCATCAGCGAGAGACGTCTCAAGCTGATCGAACAACGACAACTTAAGCCTGGCTGGGGCCCTGAATATCAGCCCAGCATTCGTGCCACGCGAGACGAAGCGCCGACCAACAGCCGTCCCTCAACGGTCTTCTCGAAGAAGTTGGGACGAGACATTCATCTGCTGTCCCTAGCGGAAAGAGCTGCAGCGCTTCTCGTCCTATATCACCCGGAGCTGTTTGAGCTTCGAGAGCAACACATGCTCTCGCCGTTCCGCGCGCCGCATCCTCTTGCCGACTACCTCGGTGTTCTACCAGCGGACATGCCCATGTTCGAAGGGACCATTGACGTCGCGGATCGCCTCGGCCGTATCTCAGATCACCCCGTCGTATGGGTGACCCAATCCGATGGCAGCCAAGTCCGAGCCGCCTTCCCCTATCTCGGCGACCTGCTGCTCTTCCTTCGAGATAGCGAGGGTTGCTATTGCGTCAATTGGACAGTCAAGAAGGACCCATCAGCGTTCTCGCTCACGCCCCACCGCCTCTACAATCCGCTTCGCGTCACGAAGGCGCAGGATCGCGCCGAGCACCGGCATCATCTCGAGGAACTATATTTCTCAGACGCAGGCATTCGCACCGCCCGAGTCAGCGAAGCGGAAATTGATTCCTCGTTAATCGCTAACCTGACCGCACTTTATAGCGCGACGAATACCGCCGCGAGGGCAGGTGAGAGCGAGACCGCCTACATCGTTGCGAAGTTTCAAGAGCTTGTGGGACTTTCTATCACGCCGCTCTCGATCCTGCCGGATCTTGAGCGCTGCACCGGGGTGGGCCGTCTTGACTGCGTGAAGATCCTATACGCCGCCATCTGGAAGCGCGAAGTGAGGGTGGATCTCTACCGCCCTGTATTGCCCGACAAGCCGCTGCGACGCGAACGTTCGGATGTCCTGGTTGACTATAGCCATTGGTTCGCGAGGTGACACGTGCAGGTCGGTTCACCTCTTATTGCGCCTGAAGGCTTCATGAGTCTGACCAAAGGCAATGTTTACCACTTGGTGAGAAACCATCACCAGAGCGGCCGCGCCATTCTCGCATTGTTCACGCACGCCAAACGCCCCGCGGCTGACCTGATCATGCTTGATCGGCTTCGCTTCGAAGCCGCCTTAGCAGAGGGCAAAATCGTTCCAGCGCCGAACCCCTCCGGCCTACCGCCACATCTGGACGGATTGAAGGACACCGATCTGGTCCTACTTGACGCTTCCAGGACCGCTAAGAAAACGCCCAATGCTGAGCGTGTACAGCAGCGTCTGCTTGCCATTGCGCCGTTGTTGGAGCGAGAACAGGAGATCCTGGCCGCGCCTAGTCCGGAATCGCTGATCAGTGCGTATGCCAAATCAGTAGGCAAGAACTCCGGTCGTTTACGCATGTGGTTCCTGACATACATAACCTTCGGTCGCAACGCATGGGCTTTACTACCCAACTTCGCGCAAATCGGCTTATGGGACCGCGCGTCCAACACCGCATCCCAGTCGAAACTCGGCCGGCCATCGCCAATCAGAGGAAAGCTGAGCGGCATTCGTCCTACCCCAGAAGCCATCGAGCTCATTCTGGCGAGTTACGTCAAGCGCTGTGCGTTAGGAAAAAAACTGCGGAAGATCTATCAACACGCGATGAAGCAAGATTTCAACGCCAAGACGGTCTATGACCAGGCGGGGCACATGACCTTCGTCGGCGACAACGTCCCGACCTACGATCAATACCGCTATCAGGTCCACAAGCACTACGGTTTGACCACCGTTCAACGCACCCTATACGGAGAGGCTAAGTTCCGCCGTCGATTCGCAGCACACAAAGGCAGCTTCCCTGAGGGTGTGAGCAGTCTCTATGAAGCGACAGAAGCGGACGGCTACGTCTGCGAGGACAGGCCTAAAGGCTACATCGACGGGGCAGTATTGCAGGCACTTCACGTCGTGCGCAGCGTGGATACAGCATCAGGCATGCATCTTGGGATTGGCTTCTCATTCGGCGGCGAAACGAGCTAAGCCTACAACGCTATGCTTTTCTGTGCGGCAATTTCCAAGGTTAAGTTCTGCAGCCTATTCGACATCGAAATCGAAGAGCATGAATGGCCTAGCGCCGGCCTTACGCCGCGCCATATCACTGATCGTGGGCCAGGTATCAAGCGTGAGCCTGGCGCGCCGGAGGCGCCATCGGACGCCCTCGCGATCCGGGAGCTGACGCCGTCAGGTATGGGACAGAGTAAAGCGCTAGTGGAGTCGGCCCAGCGACGCAGAACAAAATCAGAAGGCCCAGAAACCTACCTGACTAGTGACCTAACCGTGTATCAGATGGCCCGCCGCGAGATCCGGCGCCTACTGGCTGAAATCCAAGGTGCAGACGCTTCTGGGCGCATGACGCCAGAAATGATCCGCGCGAACGTTCGGCCAAACCCTGTTGGGGTATGGAAATTTCTGGACGATCGGGCCCGGAATCTAGCAGAGCGGTGCTCGTTCGCGGCCGCGGTACGTCGCTTCCTGGCCCCGATCACCGTCAGGTTGGACAGAGACGGCGCATATCTGCGACACCAGAGATACGACTCCCTTGAACTTCGCCAAACCAATGTGCTTGACCGCATCGGTGAGAGCGGAACCAAAAGCGTGCCCGGCTACTACTTGCCCTTCTGCATCCGATATCTGTGGCATGAAGTCGATGGCCGGCTGGTAGAGGTAGGCGCGGTACTCAAGCTGCGAGACGACGAAGAGCAACTTTATCGGACCTTCGACGACCTGTTGGCCGAAGACCGCGTGCTGAAGAACAGCAGAACGTTGTTGTTAGAACATCGCGACGCATCTCAGGTTGCTCAAATGCGCGCCTTCGAGGCAGAGACCGGGCAGCGTTGGGAAACTACTAAACGCCGGCCCACTCGCGCAGGGCCGAAAGCCTCAGCTGCGTCTGATAACCAGGATGTCAAGACAATCTCCACCGGAAAAACGCATGCATGAGCAAATCACCTGGGACGCGTTGAGCAGCTTTCCCGGCCTCGATACGCCCGAAGAGATCAAAGCGGCAGCCACGACGCACGTAGCTCCGAGATCAGATCTTGGAGACGTTCCGGCATACCTCATCGACTCGGAAGTCAAAAAGCATTTGGCGGGCCTTTACATCCCATCGTCTGAGGAAACGGCGCTGATACAAAAGTTTGTTGGCATGGCTAAATCACATCGAGCCCGAAACTACGTCGATACAAAGGACTACTTTCAGCGCCTCTACCATCGTGGGTACCAGGGCAATGACTTCCGTGCTCCTGTATGCCTGACCGGCCCTGCCGGTGTGGGGAAGAGCAGCCTAATGCAGGCTGTGCATCGCATCCTCCCGCAGTCTCAAGAAGTGAATCTTGGTCCGCAAGGCGGACGCTTGCGGGCGAGTGCGTCGTGGTTCATTTGCGCGCAAGATCGCGCCACCGTTGGCAAGATGCTTCGCCCCTTCGTCGAAGCAGAACGGATTGAATCTACGAAAGACACAACTCAAGCAGTATCCGGAATCATCTTCAAGAATGCTGTGTCTTTAATCATCCTCGATGAGATGCAGTTCATGACTCAGAGCGCACAGGCGAACACGGCCGTCACTAAGGCGCTCTACCAGTTCTCTCACCTCGGTGTGCCCCTAGCGTTCGTCGCCAACTACAGCCTCTGCAATCTTTTGCTTAGGCGGCCCGAGCAGGACAGACAACGGCTCTTGGCAGCTCCGCTCGTGCTACTCCCATCAAGGCCGGATTCGGAAGACTGGAAGAACTATCTGACGGCGGTGACAGAAGCACTGTCACCAACCCTGCAAGTCGACCTAGCGTCGCGCGGGTTCGAGATGTTTGAGAAGACCGCCGGTTTGAAACGGCTGCTGATCTACCTGATTTGCTCAGCCTACGCTACGGCGTGGGAGCGGGGCCGGCGCCAGGTTGCAGCCTCTGATCTGGCCGAAGCGTTTGCGAGCACGGGGTACTCCGTACATCGCAAACAAGTGCAAGCAATGCTTATCGAAAAGCCCTCGAAGAACAATGCCCAGTATCAGTGTCCATTTCCGCTTGCCGCCGCTACGGCCGCGGCAGTGGCCACTGACCGAGCGGTGGCGAGAGAACGACGGCTCGCAGAAGAACTTCAGAAAGAACTGCTTCGGCCCGTCGCACACCAGGCGGCTGCGCACATTCAAAAGATATCTGACAAAAGCCGGGAGACGCTTGCCGCCGCGCCGACGCCCAAGAAGCCCGTTCGACGAACCGCCAAACTCTCAGCCGCCGAACTCCTGCAAACCGAGGTCCATAGAAAGGGTGGCGGCCCCTTGATGCCGAGGTAGAGCGCAGGGCCCACGTGAGCGCGAGATATCCCATGACAGCCAAACCCAATTCGCACCGGATGGAAGTCAGCGGTTGGCTTCCGAACGAAACGCTGTACGGCCTTTGTGCTCGCGAGCATGTGCTGTCCCTGCAGTCCCGCGCGGGTGCAACTACCCTGAGGCTTTTTGGCCATTCCAGACAAGGGGACCGGCACGACATCCCGGCCCATGTTGATGCGTTCCTACTGCGCAGCGGCGGTGCGCTAATGACGTCCTTTTCCGACCTCGTCGCACATCACACCATCCTGCCTTTTTACTTGCCGTGGCGATCGGCGCGTTGCGAGGAAGAAATTCTGGCGCAGGTCAGGCGCAACAGCTCGGGCAGGACCAAATCTTTGCTTGGCCTCATGAGCAGTCGTTTCGGAGCGGCACATCCTTTGAAGTACTGCCCTTTGTGCTGTGCGAACGACGTGAATATGTACAGCACCACGTACTGGCATCGCGATCACCAGTACCCGGGCGTCTGGAGTTGCCCAACGCATTTCTGCAAGTTGACTGCAGCAAGCACCAAAGCAAACGGCATTGGCCGCTTTCTATGGATTCTTCCTCACGATGATCCTCATTTCGACTGCGCCTCCCCCGCGGCTTCAGCACCTGCCTCCTGGCTTTCATTCACGTCGTTGGTCATCGAATCTTCGATAGGCCTCTATCAAGGAAGAATCGATTACCGGCAGCTTCACGACACTTACGTGAACGACCTCGCTCTGCTCGGCTATGGCCGAGGCCGGCGCCAGTTGAACCTGAAGCGCGTAGCTGCTGACTGCGCGGACGCAGCTATGGAAGTGTCCGAACTACCTGAGTTCAACGCGTTACCGCTGGACCCCGAATGTCGTCCGGGCTATGTCCAAACCGTACTGCGGTTATCCGGACACAGCACCAATCCGTTGCGCCATCTGCTTTTCATCCATTGGCTTTACGGGACCTGGCCAAAGTTCTGCGAAGCCTACCGATCCGATCGCGCCTCTCATTCGCTCACGCAACTCACAGCGCAGTCGCCGCCTCAGGCAGGGTTGAGAGCCTCGCAGGTCGAGGCGCTTACTCTCATCAGAGATCGAGGCTACTCCGCGCGCCGCGCCGCCGCCCAGGTCGGCGTGCAAACGGAGACTGTGATCCGGTGGGCAGCGAAGGCGCATGTTCCGTTGAAGCTGCGAAGGCCTCCGCGCCACACTGCCGTCATTCGCGAGCTTCTCAAGGGGAAGAGGGCGACTGATGTCGCCCAGAAACTTGGAGTAAAGATTGGCGTGGTGGTCGGTGTTCTTCACGCGATTCCGGATCTACGTCAGCAATGGATCACTGCATGCCAAGAACGCAAATGGCGTGATACGCACCGCAGATGGCAGCAACTTGTGAAGCGCTTCCCGAGCGCCGGGATCACTGCCTTGCGTCAACGCGACCCCGCAGACTACGTCTGGCTCTATCGCCATGATCGAGACTGGCCTTACAAGACATCCTCCGAATCTGTGACGTCCAGGGAGTCACGCACACGCCGTGTCGATTGGCACGCTCGTGACGTCGCTTTGGCCCTCGAGGTTCGCAAGTTCATCGCGCATGAGCGGCCGGGCGAATTTCGCGGAACTCCGCGGCAGGCGATGCTCGCCGCGCTCCCGAAGCTGCGCTGTTGGCGACGACGGGAAGAGCTTCTCCCTCGCACATTCACCCTTCTTCGCAAGTATCTAACCCAATGCCGCAGAGAAAACTGATGGTTCTCCAGCCCTACCCAGACGAGTTCATGGCTGGGCACATGTACAGGTTGATCTACAGGAACGGCTTTGAACGGCCGTCCCAGCTAGCGGTGGAGCTACCCGCTACGCGCGGGGACAACGGCCTTGGCTTTTACGGACCTCCGCATAAAGGCGTGGCAGAGTTATGTGGCATTCCTGTCGAAGACTATCTCGGCCGGCACAGCCTCCGGAATTTGATATTCGGGTGCCATACGCGAAGGCCTTCAGAAGATTCGGTAACCGGCATGACTCCGTACCTATTCAATGCGAACGTTCCAGCGGCTGGTCGTCCAGTTCGGCTGTGCCCCGAATGCCGTGATGAGGACTTGAAAACGTTCGATTGCGCCTACTGGCATCGCTCGCATCAGGTCCCGGGCGTGGATCTATGCCCGACGCATTCTGTGCCGCTGATGAACTTCTCGCGCCGCACGATCCGCGACCACCCGAACCCTCGTTCTATCGTGGGGCCAATTGCACCTGACGCTGTCCTATCGGCCGCTGACGCCCAACCGGTGAAGAGGTACCAGGCTCTTTGTTCCGACCTTCTTGACATGCCCCGCCCGCCCTCCAAAGGCTCCCTCTCCGGTCTCATCAAGAAACTCGGAGCCGAACAGCGGTTGGCCGCAGAACAATTTTGGCCCTACTCGCATGGGACGTTGGACCAGCACATCCCCGAGCCCTGGGTCAGACACCATGTCATGGTCGCAGAGAGACGACCGCTTCCCACAGATTGGCCTAACTGCACCTACCTTCTGCAGCTTTGCTGCCTCTCACCCTACACGGACGCCGTCCTGGACGTTCTTCATCCACCGCCGCCAAAACTCGACTTTTCCAAGATGCATTTGCCGCTCGATGTGTCGCTCTTGTAGAGGTGGCCGCTCGTCGCTCTTTAGGAGTTCGTCATGGACTACACCGAATCGAACCGATTGATTCACGCTGGATTTCATCATCTCTTCGCGCAAAATCAAGACGTGCGAGTTGAGTTCGGACCAGGTTGGGTTCGGCTGGCGTTCAAGCTATGCGAAGAGCTCGACGCATTGTGGGACTCATCCCCGTCGCCAAACTTCAGCATCGTCACCATGCGAGAAAAATTCGGCGTTCTCCGCGTTGTTGCGTACAAGGTCCCTTCCGGCAACCCGTTGATGGCCTCGCTCTATCTGCTTACTGAGCGCTACATTCGTGAGTCCGCCACAACATGCGAGCTATGCGGCAAAGCGGGAACACTGATTGAGCAGCCGTGGCAACGCGTTCGCTGCCTATCGTGCAAGGCTCAATCCAACGGCGAGGAGTCCGACCATGCAGATTGATGTCTTCTTCAGAGATGTCCTGCTGGGAGTTTTGGATCGGGAAGCCGACGGCGACTACACGTTCACCTACGCTCCCGCAGTGCCCACCGCGCATGCGCTTTCGCTCAACATGCCTGCGAGCACGACGGAGTGGAAGAGCAGGACGCTGTTCCCAATCTTTCAAGTCTCCTACCCAGAGGGATATCTGGAGCGGCTACTCGAGGCCCGCTTGGGGAAGGAGAGCGTGCAGGCATCAGAGCTAGAAATGCTGGTGGCATGCGGCCAGCACCGAATCGGAAATCTCCGGCTGCTTCCTCACGCTGGGAGCGCTGAGGCCAAGTACCTGGAGTGGACCGATGAGGATGACGGCATCGAGACATTCTGCCTGACTGACCTGGAGACCATCCCCCTTGGTAATTTGCCTGGCATTTCGGGCGGCTTTCCCAAGTACCTCGGCTCTGCGCCAGATCACAGCTCGCCCGCATCAGCACGACAATGGATCGTCAAAGCCAACGATGCCGACCACCCCGAACTGTCCATACTTGAACTCTTTGGCATGGAAGTTTCCCGGCGCATGGGGCTTCCGACCGCGGCAACCGTACTTTCGCAGGATAGAGAGCGCCTGTACGTAAAGCGTTTCGACATCGCTGAGGACGGGACGCGACTTCAATTTGAGGACGCGTGCTCGCTCCTGGGCCTGCCCGCACGCGATAAGTACGCGTGCTCAATTGAACGGGTGGTTCATGCCATCCGGACTATCATGGCTCCCGAAGAAACTTACTGGGCTTGCTCGAACATCTTTGGCCAGTACGTTCTGGCATCTGCTATCAGGAATGGCGATGCGCACCTGAAGAACTTCGGCGTGCTCTACTCGCCCAGCTCGAGTCCGCGACTATCCCCCGTCTACGACATGCTGACCATGGATGCGTATGCTCCGCGCGCGAATGACGGCGATGCGTTCGACGGGATGGCGCTCACATTGCGCGGGACGCGACGGTGGCCACGCCCTGCAGATCTAGACGCATTGGCAAAGCTATGCGGCGTTTCGTGTGAGGAGAAGGAGGAGTGGTACCGTCGCCTGCAGGAGGCTATCGGTTCCGTGACCATAAGCGTGCTCGAGTTCTGCCGCAGTGCGAACGACGACTCCAGCACGAGCCGACTCGCCAGAATGCTGGATTTATGGTCGTTCGGTTGCGCAAGCATCTCACCGCCGGCCAGTGCCGTCGCGTGCGACGCGGCCTTGGCGATACGAACGCGGAGGTAGCATCGAGCCGGGCAAGCGCAGATCCGGACACCATTTACAACCCACTAAGGCCCTCGCTTTTTCAGCGATTTTCTTAATATGGATCGATGTATTATCCTCGCTTTTTTTAATGTCTTTTCTCGGCCTTTGGCAGCAGACATCTTTGCCAGGACTATCTTTCCACCTCCCTTGGCTGCAGATTTACCAACCTTGATGCGACTCGGGCTCGCTATTATTTCTGCCGTACCTATCAATATGCGGACAGCCCGTGGTTTTGGCCGACCTTTTCGAAAAGACGTACTTTTCCGCACGGCAAAGTGTCCGCCTTCCTCCAAGTTTTTGACTCCGACTCCGCGATATGAACGCGAAATTTTAATTCCCGGCCTGGGAGCTCCGACCATTCTCAAGTGAAGCCAACATTAATTGGCCCCATCTTCGGCAGGTTGTTCGCAATTCCCCTTTGCGCAGCGCACGAGCTTTCCTTGAGTTTAGATGTTGCCCATGGTACGGGCGAATACGGCGAACACCGCCAGAGGTAAACAAGCGGAAGCAGCCACACATAAGAACCACAAACATGCGGTTAGCCAACGCTGCTTCGTAAGTAGTGCCAACCGTAACGCAGCGCAGGCGCCAGTCCACCTTGTAGTGGCGGCCTGGATGAGCCGCTCGTGTCGCGCAAACAGCTCTGCCTCGTCGCTGGAAACGCGTATGAGGTCATCAATCTCGTTGATGTCCTCTGAGCTTAAATACGGGCTATTCACTTCCACAACCCAAATAGCTTGAAGTGCACACAACGCACTAAAGACAAGTGTGACTGCAATGAAGAGCAGAAGAAGGCGCTCTAGATCGCTAGAGGCCTTCGGCAGTTGAGTCAGGTAAGCAAAGATGCCTGCGAGAAAAACACCAGCCAGAGCTGCGATGGGCTGAGCCTTGGCTTCGACAACTTTCCACGAATCCCAAAGCTCCGCATGTTCGGCCTTTAGCTCATCCAGCGCATGCTTACGCATTACGATGCGAGTTTCAAACGAGATCATGACCTAGCTAAGACGAAATCGCCTTGCCAATACTAAAGTCATCGCTCGACCCATCCAATCTATGGACGAAGAAGCACTCCGATGTAAAGCCCATACCGCGGACTTGCCCCTTGGAGAATCGTTCAAATCCCACGCCAATTTTGGTCGCCTGCCCAGTTGGCAGTACGCGGTCATAGTGCTGTAGTAGGGCAGACAGATCGTCATGATCTGGCCCAGCAGGGACAAAATCATTCAACTCGTAGCGCGCAAGCATTTGAATAAAATGTTCTTCTGCCGCTTTACGCGTCTTCCAATGCCGACCATTGGGGAGGGTAACTGGCTTAGCCATTTCGTGTTCTCACAGGGACGATAAGCTTCGGACGAATCGGTACAAGTTGTGTTGAATAGGATTGTAGAATTTCGCTGTAAACGTCAGGGTGACGCGGCGCTTTTACCGTCAGAACGAGGGCATAGGGAATCTTCGGTGCCCGCTTTGCAGCCCCTCCTCCCGTCCGCGCATTGTAGTGAATGTCGAATACTGCTTCATCAAGACTAGAGCCGAGTTTCTTAGCCCTGCCGTGCATGACAGTCTCCCACTTCCCCTGATCAGAACGAAGTTCATGTTCAGTCGCGAATTTCTTGCGCTCAAAGAACCCGTCCGACTTAGCTGTCTTCATGCCTGGCTTGACGTCCGCAAGCTTTGGGCGAAAGACAACTTCTAGTCCCGCGCGCGTGTAAGAAGCGGCATCTTGAGGATCCGTCGGCGATGCGTAGCAGAATGTGGCGCAAAGTTCTACACGACCAGTTAGTCCACCTTTCGGAATAGGCAGTGCAGCCCGTAGATATTTTCCCGGCTTGAGTTCACCTTGGTACACGATTCGAGCCACACCCTCTGGACAAGAGATTATGTCCATAAGATCTTCTGGCACTTTGCCCCACCCCACCTCTCGCTTGTCGTGATCCTTATCTTCAGCCGCATGTACCAACAGCGCCTTGATGGCAAGCGGAGTCAATGCCGTTCCAAGGACGGCGCGCACCCCGACAGCATTACGCAATAAATTAGGTGCCGCTAAACTTGTGCCAAAATCAGGAACAATAGTTGGCCGGGTGCCTCGAGTTAGCACATGAAAGTACTCATCGGCGCCGCCTCCATAAGCCAACAAATCCGGCTTGATTACGCCGGGACTTCGCCCTGGACCAATAGCGCTATAGGACGCGCGCTCCCATTCCGTTGATGCGCTGTCGGCGGAGCCCACGGCGATTGCATTGACGCAATCAGCCGGCACCTGAACGCGGGCTTCTTCGGGAGTATCCTCGTCTCCATTATTGCCTGCCGCGACGGTCATGAATGTCTTTCCATCACTCAGCAGATCATCAATGACGGATGTCCAAGCGTGCACTTCGTCATCTTCGACGGGTAATGCAGGGCCCAGACTCAAGTTGATAAATTCATACGCTCCGGAAAGCAATACTTCTTCGACGAATCGCAATGATCGGTACAGTTCCAGTGGGTCCTGGTGCTCGGCGTCCACGACCCGCAGATGGTCGATGTAGGAATAAGGAGTTGAAGCCCGAGCACCAGGATGTAATGGTCCAAAGAGAAACGAAGAACTCACAGCCAGTCCGTGCTCCATTCCTCCGACTGTGCTGCTAGCAGATTCATCCATGAGTCGGTAGTTTCGCACCCAAGGACCAATCGAATGAGATTTTGGAAGCCCACCATCCAAAATCGCCACCCTTGGCTCGGCTGACATGGGTTCGTCGTTGGGAAGTTCGCAATGCAACTGCGCAGTTCCCACACGCGTATTGCGGTGAATGGTTCGGAGCATCGGCATCGTACGAATTACCCGAACGAAGCTAAATTCCGCGAGTTCACGAATTTGCTCAGGATTGCAAATTGCAGCTACAAACCAAAGATTGCTCGCACTAAACGTCAGATCCAAAACTAGCTCAACATTTAGGTTCTGCGCAAAATTCTGGAATGATCTCTCGACAACTTGTTCGGTGTCTCCCGGTATTAAATGCAAGCCGACTTCGTAGGTGCGGGTCCGATCAGAGCGCTTTGTTCCGATCTTTCCACGCAGCCGCTCAAGCGCCCGGAACGGGGAAACTCGTTCGATGTGAGCGAGATCAAGCGCCTCATCACTTCCTTCAACAATTCCTCTAGCCCAGTCATTTAACGTCATCAACGTCTCACGTTTTCCGGCCACATAGATTTCAGTGGTAGAAGTTTCGCGGGGATCGCCTTTTCGTTTCCATGCGTCCGGAGTCAACCGTACCGCTCGGCTTCCAACTGAAACGACTCCAAGATCCTTAAACATTGCTTGGGGAAAGTACGATCGAGCTATGTAGGAAGGATTGAGCGAAATTTTCGCCACCGCCAGGCCCTCCGGGCAAGCTTCAGTCGGCAAATCTCTCAGTTCGGAGGCGAGCGCATTGAATTGCGGGCGTAGTCGGTCCCGGGCTTGTTCGAGAGTGTAGATCTCCGCCTTGTCCATGTTACGGGAAGGCCCAGTGATGTCTTCTGTTAGTGCCTCACCTTGGCCGATCAGAAAATTCGCCATTCAATTGCTCTCCAAAACGCCCTATTAGTTGTTTATTTTGCGCGCGGTCCGCTTTCTGATCGTATCTCTACTAACTCCAGTCAGGTCGGATGCCACATGCTGCGATAGGCCCCCTACAGCGACCAAATCGACCGCCAGTTCGATGCGTTCTGAATGAGGTAACGACTCTCCCCTGTCTCTAATGAGAAGCCGGATAACCTCTTCCTCATTCAACCCACCTATAGCGAGCATTCGCCGCAGCCTATTCATATCACGTTCGATGTTGCTATATGATTCCCCGCGATAGAGCAATGCTAATGAGTTTATCCACTTTTTCAGGTTCAAACCCTCCGGGCCCAAAAAGCGCTGGATAGCATGCAGTACATCGTCTCGCGACGGCGCCTCAAACTCAATCACCAGATCAAATCGTCTCCAGAGCGCTGGATCAATCAATTCGGGATGGTTGGTGGCGGCCAGCAGCAAGCCCGAGCTAGGCCAATCGTCAACTTCCTGCAAGATGACGGTTACCAGTCGCTTGAGTTCGCCAACATCCGCATCGTCACTTCTCCGTTTAGCGATTGCGTCGATTTCATCCAGGAGGAGGACGCAAGGCTGGCTTTTTGCGTAATCCAGCGCCATACGCAAATTTGTACCGCTACGGCCAAGAAGGCTACTCATAACTGCAGTTAAATCCAGCACGAGCAACTGCACGCCCAGTTGCTGCGCGACCCAGCGTGCAGTCAGAGTTTTACCCACCCCAGGCTGACCGACAAACATGGCTGAGCGAGAAGGTTCTAAACCGAGATCTGCCAAGTGGCCGATTTGCCTACGCTCACTAATCAACTGCTCCAAACCGAAGCGCACCCGACCCGACAGCATTGGGGTGACAGCCGAACCAGTCGGCTCAAACACTTTGAACAGTGATAGCCGAGACTCTTCGTCCGTCGGCATCGACTGGGATAGGTCTCTCGACGGTGCACTGAGGCCACCACGGAACGGTGTGGCTGGGGGAAGAGCGGGACGAGTTTTGAGTAAAGACTCAAGTTGTTGCGCTACGGAGGGATGCGTTCTGCGGAGCTTCCTGACGACGCGAGCAACGTACAGCCGCAGGTCGTCATTGCGCTCGGTTAGCGCAAGTTTAGCAATATGGACTAGATACTCTAGACTTCTTGATACTTCGTCCACTTCGTCTTTAAGTTCTTGATTCACAAGTATAAAAATTCAGTTTTTTATGGGCTAATGCAGATTCTCTCACAGGCAGGAGCTGCTGTCACCACCTATCGGCCGGGTGGCAGCATCGAGTACTCTGAGAGTTGCCCCCCCCCAGGCAAGGCGAGCACGAGACCGAACAAGATTGTCTCCGCACTGCCAACCTGGACGGAGCATCTTCGCGAACGTGGATTGAGGCGATCGCAAGGCTGGGAAGACTAATGATGGAATTCTTCCATTGCGGCGTTCATAGCGTCGCCCACAGCAGAGCCCCCCGCCTTTCCGAGGCGCGATCGCGGCACGCAAGCCGCTGCCGGGACAGAAGGCAAGCGACGAGAAAGCGCAGGGCGACACTGAGGCGGCGCGAATGTATGCAGCGAAGTCTTTCTTCCCCTAACAACTCAGTGCAGCTTTGGCCAAGGGGAATTTGACGCTGTCACTACTGAGCGCCTGAACCGTCGCGTGACTGCTGCTCCCTTGAGAATCAGAGGTGCGATTCAGCTCTGGCACTCCGACCGGTGAGTCGGTCTTTCTGTATCAACCACGTTCTTTCCTAGTCCTCGGGTCACTATCTGAATTCCAATCGGAGCATGGAGTGAACGAGGAGTAGTACTCGTCGTTTGAACTCTTTCGACGCAGTCTAAATTCGCCTGAGATCATCACGTTTGACGAACTGTCGAACGGGCGAAATATATCGTGGAAAGCGGGGCGCCCTGAGTGACGCCCCAACGCACAACCCTCGTATCGCCACTTTTCTCATCGGACCCGCAGACCAGAGCTTTTAGCCACGCAATGAGCGCGCAAATTCATCAATCTGAAGGTTGCAATTAACGCACCTGGGGTTGGTGCGCTCTGAGTGCTCCCATTGGGCATTCAACGAGGGTGGTGATCGTGAGAAGGATGCATGTTAAATTGGCAATATGTGAGCATTTGTTAAGTCAACATTCTTCTAAAACGCATCACGGAAATTCGATTATGAACGCAGCAGTGAACAGAGTTCCTTCGGCTGCCGTGTCACCCCGGCCCGCGAATGATAGTTCTGCAGGGAGCTCCAAAGATCAGATCGTCGCGTCTCACACTCCGGAGCTTGTAATAGCTCTTTGCGGTCCGATCGGCTCACCTCTCCGGACTGTTGGAGAAGAGTTGAAGGGCATATTGCTCGATACTTTCGATTACGACGATTGCAAAGTCATCCGACTTAGCGACTTCATCAAAACTCACGCACAAAGCGTTGGCGTGGACATACCGGAAGGTCCACCCTTTGATCGCATTCAAGCCCAGATCACTGCAGGCAACAAGCTCAGGGAAATGTACGGCGCGAGTGTGCTCGCTGAACTTGCAGTGCATGACATTCGCGTGGACCGCGAGCGGACCAAGACTGATAACGCCGACGCGCACTACCGTCCCAGGAAGGTTTGTCACATCATCGACTCGATTAAGAATCAGGAAGAGCTCGAACTCTTAAGACTGATATACCGAGAGATGGTCTATGTGATTGGTGTGTTCGCGCCACTCGCTTTGCGCGAGGACAGCCTACGCGCCAAAATGCCTATCAATCAGATATATCAGCTCATAGATAGGGATTCAGGAGAAGAAGTCGGACACGGACAAAAAGTCGGGGACACTTTTCCCCGGTGCGATTTCTTTCTTCGCATTGAATCATCCTCAGATTCTCACCTCAAAAAGCGCGTCGAGCGCTTCATCCACCTCGTACTCGGCACAAAGGTAATTACGCCTACCCCCTCAGAAGCCGCCATGTATGCGGCCGCCATGGCGGCCACCAGCTCTGCCTGTCTGTCACGACAGGTAGGCGCAGCAGTCACTGACGATGAGGGCAACGTGATCGGAATTGGATGGAATGACGTTCCGAAGTTTGGTGGAGGCCTGTACCTTTCGAGTTCGCCCGCCTTCGAAGGTGATGCCGATCGAGACTTCCGCTGCTGGAACCGAGATGGGGGGAAGTGCTTCAACGACGAGGAGAAGGCACTCTTTGCCGAAGAGATCATACGCACACTTAGCAGCGCGATCCCTCATGAGAAGCTTTCTGAGGCCCGAGAAGCGCTGCAAGGCAACGGTAAGCTCAAAGGACTGATTGAATTTTCTCGAGCTATCCACGCAGAAATGCATGCAATCATCAACGCAAGCCGGATAGGCGGCGGAGCGTTGGTTGGCGGGCGGCTGTACGTCACAACGTATCCCTGTCATTCTTGCGCTCGTCATATCGTGGTGGCAGGGATCCGTGAGGTGTACTACATTGAACCCTATCGAAAGAGCTTAGCAGTGCGACTTCATGGAGATGCTGTGTCGGAGGTCGAAACTGATAGGGACAAAGTCCGCTTTCTAGCCTTCGAGGGCGTCGCGCCGTCGCGCTATCTGTCCCTGTTCAAAACTCCGTTGGCAGGCCGCAAGCAAGCGGGGCGAATGATCAAAATTAGCGCAGCGAAGGCGTCGCCGAAGCTTGAAAAAAGTTTAGAAGCGCTTCCGGCGCTTGAGGCTGTTGTTGTAAGATCTCTGATCAGCAAAAATCTTGTGGCCAACAACGGAGTGATCGACGATGACGCACCAAGTCCACCCCGTGCAGCTTAGCCTCGAGTTCGAGCGAACGCTCGCCCCCCCCAGCCCTGGTCCAGTGACCGAGTCGCTTGCATCGAACGTGGTGAGCTTCCAAGCGTACCGCGATGTCCAGCGATCCGCGGAAACGGTCCCACAGCAACTGGCACGTGAGGATGTAGCTCCTCGACGGTTGTACCAGAGCATCTTGGACTCAATCCGACATTTCGCTTACTAGATAGATTGTTCAGCCGCACAGCCAGGATGAACGTCGGCAAATCCCGCTGAACCATCTAACGAGACGGATCGTAGTCCCGAGCGGCAGGGTTCATCACAAGCCATTTTCAGCGTCCCGTGCACACTACCTGCGGAATTGGCGCTGCGCGCTTGATGCGCATGGGCTCCCCCCGCCGGTAAGAGACGAGAGCCGTCAATGCCACCCTCCGCCTCCTTACCTGACTCTTATTGGCGTGTGTCGGCACATCTTCTGCTGAGCCAAACCTCGTATCCAATATGAACAAGGGCCGCTTACACGGCCCTAATGAGATGGTCAGCCCGATCCCCACGAAGCGGTACGCTGAGTGGGGATTGTTCTTTCTGGGAGACCTCTCATGAGCACCGTCACGCTGATTGGCATCGATCTGGGCAAGCACAGCTTCCATCTGCACGGGCAGGACGCGACCGGCAGGATGGTGTTTCGCAAGAAGTGCTCCCGCCAGCAACTGTTTACGCTACTGGGTAATACGCCGTGCAGCACGGTGGTGATGGAGGCCTGCGCGGGAGCCCATTGGATGGCGCGCCGCATCCAGGCGCTGGGTCACCAGGCCAAGCTGATTTCGCCCCAATTCGTGCGTCCCTTCGTGCAGGGCAACAAGAACGACTTTGCCGATGCGCAGGCCATCTGCGAAGCCGCTTCGCGCCCGAGCATGCGGTTCGTGAGCGCGCGCAACGAGGCCCAGCAAACGGTCTCGGTGCTGCACCGGGTACGGGAGTCGCAGGTAAGCGAGCGCACAGGCGTGATCAACCAGATTCATGCCTTCTTGCTTGAGTTCGGTATAAGCCTGCCGCGCGGCAAGGCAATCATCCGGCGCCTGCCGGCAGTGCTGGCCGAGCACGAGCTGCCGCCTCGGCTGGTGGCTTTGCTTGAGCGGCTGCAGGCGCACTTCAAGTACCTGGACGAGCAGATCGGCCAGATCGACCGCGAGTTGGGCCAGCAACTGCGTGAGGACGAACGTAGCCAGCGGCTGCTGGAGATCCCCGGCATCGGGCCGATCACGGCGAGCGTGCTGATGACAGAATTGGGCGATGCGCAGCAGTTCGGCTCGGCACGCCAGTTCGCCGCCTCTGTGGGGCTGGTGCCACGTCAGTACAGCACCGGTGGTAGGCCTAAACTGCTGGGAATCAGCAAGCGTGGCGACAAGAATCTCAGGCGGCTACTGGTGCAGGGGGCAAGAGCGATCATGCAACGCATTGACCGGAGAACTGATCGACTGGGCGTCTGGGTGCGCGAGCTGCTGGAACGACGCCACTCGAACGTGGTGGCCTGCGCGCTGGCCAATAAATTGGCGAGGATAGCCTGGGCCATCCTCGCCAATGGAACGAACTACCGAAGTGAGCAGGCTGTTAGCGCAGCCTGACCTTCATCACCGCTTTACGCAGTCACTTCCTGGTTTTGCGACGCGAGTAAGTGAAGACATAAACGGCTCAACGGCCTGGCAAGAAACCTGGCAAAAAACCCAGCACCTGGATGCTGAGGCCCTTTTGAGGTTTGCTGGGCGCGACTCTCTTCGTGGAGCGGGGAACTGTCCCCAAACGACTCCGAATAGATTTGAGCAAAGCCCAATTTACGTCAACACGAACCCGCTTGCAAAAATCGGGCTGACCATAGATTGTTTTTAGATAAAGTGGATATGCCTGGCAGATAGCTGGAGTTAAACGTAGTTGACGTTGCGACCAACTTTATTCCGCGCGACCGACTTTATTTCCCGTTTTCACTTGTGAGGCCAGCAAATGACGTCGGTCCAGACGGGCATACAGCCTGTCTGGACCGATTTTTCGATCTGAGCTGATCGCCAGGGCGCCGGACGCCGAGTCAGGGCAGGAGGGGATGGGTGTGCCATCTCCGTCTGCCTCCGCACGAATCAACGCACAAGTTGATTGGCCAAGCGTCAAAGCGAATCAAGGTAAGCGATCATCCGCCGCCGCCCCGCTTCGTCCGGCAGCCGTCCGGTCGCCGCGCCCAGGTTGTCGACCAGGTTCTTGACCTGGCTGGTGGCGGGCGTGGCCGCCGTGACCGCGGGATGGGCGATCACGAACTTCAGGAAGAACTGGCCCCAGGTCGCGATGTCGTAGTCGGCGGCCCAATCGGGTAGGGACTTGCCTTCGACGCGCTGCCATAGCCGGGTGCGGCCAAAGGGCTGATACACCAGCACGCCGATGTTGCGCTCTTGCGCCAGCGGCAGGATTCTTTCTTCCATGACCCGGTGGTCGATGGCGTAGTCGATGCCGATGAAATTCAGCGGCTCGGCGCGCATGACGCGCTCGAGCTCCGCGTACTGGTCGGCGAAGGTCGTCGTCACGCCGATATAACGCACGCGACCAGCTTCTCGCAGTTGCTTGAGCAGGCCCAGCTGGGTGGGCACGTCGCCCAGGTTGTGCACCTGGATGAGATCCATCTTCTGCTTGCCCAGCCAGGCAAAGGATTGTTCGATCTGGGCCTTGGCCGCGGCCGGGTCGGCCGAGCTGCCGCCGCGGCCGGCGACGTTGACCTTGGTCGCCCAGAAGAGTTTTTCGCCCAGCTTCGACGCTTTCACCGTTTCAGCGGCGACCTGCTCGGCGGCGCCGTAGCTCGGCGCGGTGTCGAACACCGCATTGGGGTGTCGCGCCAGCGTCGTCAGCAGCTCGCGCACCGTGTCCAGCTTGCCTTCGCCGGAGATCCGCGAGAACGACGCAGAGCTGCCCAGCCCCACCAGCGGCAGCTGTTCTTGCGTGCCGGGAATGGCGCGGGTCAACAGGGTGCGCTCGCCCTCGGCCGCGAGCAGCAGTTTGGGATTCAGCGCCAGGGCGGTGCCTGCCGCCACGGACAGCTTCAAGTAGTTTCTGCGCGAGATCATTGCTGGCTCCTGGTGTCGAGAGGGGGGTGTTGGATTGCCGTGTCTTCAGGGCTGGCCCTTGCGGCGATGCGTTGCTGTTCGCGCCCAAGCCACAGGCCCAGCGCCGCCCACAACAGGGCGATGGGCAGGGCGACGGCCGTGAGCCCGGCGATGCCCAGGCCGATACGGCCGAGGATGCCCTCCAGCTGCGCGCCGATGACGTCGCCGCCGCGGTAGCCAAAGGTGTCGATGAAGGCCTTGCTCTTGTACTTGTCTTCGCGGCTGACCACGGTATACAGCGTTTCCCTGGCGGGCCGTGTCAGCGCGCGCTGGATGGCGCGGAAAGCCGCTTCGAACACGATCAGCATCGCCAGCGTGCTGACCATGGCCAGGCCGATGAAGCCCAATGCGACCGTCAATGGCAACAGCATCAGCGTGATGGCCACGCCGAAGCGTTTCATGACGCGCCCGGCGATCAAGGCCTGCAGCAGCAGCGTGGCGATCTGGGTATACAGGTCGATGCGTGCGAACATCGAGGTGCGCATGTCGACGTCATCGCCCAGGCTGGCGACCATCTGCAGCCGGGTGAAGTAAAGCAGCGTGGCGACGATCGCCATGGCGATGACGTAGCCGGCGATCCCGAGCAGATAGCGCGAGCGGAACACCGCTTTCAGTCCTTCCCAGGCCCCGCCGCCGATCAGTGCCGATTCATCGCGACTGTCGGCCGTCTGTCCCGGACTGTCATCGCTGTGATGGTGCGTGACTGCCCACGCGGTCAGCAGCGCCAGCATCAGGAAGCCCGCCGACACGAGCAGCAATGACGGGGTGCCCAGCGGCGCCGCCAGCACGGACGCGAGCCAGGGCCCGAAAATGGCGCCCAGCGTGCCGCCGATCGCTATCAGGCCGAACAGGCGCTTGCTCTGTTCGAGCGAGAAGCAATCTGCCATCAGCGCCCAGAACACCATCGTGGCGAACAGATTGAAGACGCTGAACCAGACGTAGAAGACCTGGCCCGACACGTCGCCGATAGCGGTGGGTGCCAGGGACAGGAGCAGATAAAAGCCGACGAGACTGGCGGCGAAGAACAGATAGCTGGCCGCGATGAACCGCGAGCGGCGCATCCGGCTGACCATCCAGCCAAAGACCGGATTGACCAGCAGCGTGACCAGGGCCGTGAACAGGAACAGCCAGCGCACCGCCTCGATGCCTCGCTGCATGCCCAGCGCGTCGCGCGCCGGCCGCAACACCATCAATGCCGTGAGCACGAAGAAAAAGAACAGGCCCGCCAACAGCAAGGGCACCGCTTCTTCGCGCCTGACCTTGAACAGCTTGCCGAGCCTGGGCAGCGCAGGAGTCATCGCCACGTTTTCCTTATGGTTCTTGGTGTCGTGATTCGATCGGGCGGCCGCCTCAGCTGGCGGACAGATCGGTGGCATCCACAGCGCCCAGCCGGCGTCCCGCCACCCCGCTGATCGTCAGATTGCAGAAATATGACATGGTTCCCTGCGCGCGGCGACCCGATCGCGCTGGCCGGCCGCATCAGCCTGCCGGTATTGCGCCATGCGCCATGCGCCATGCGAGATTCGAGATTCGAGATGCGCTATGCCAGATGCCGTGCAGCGCGAGACGATGTGGTGCAGGCCATCAGGCCGGGACAGGCTGTGCTTCGCTCTTGAGCCAGCGTCGAAACTGCTCGAGCTTGGGATCGTTCTGCTTGGCGGCCGGGTAGACCAGGCAATACGCATCGGTGCTGCGGTGGCGCTGCGGCAGCGGCTGCAGCAGCCGTCCCGCGGCCAGGTCGTCTTCGACCAGCAAGGCCGGCAGCAGCGCCACGCCGAGGCCGGCGACGGCGGCCTGGATGATCATGTAGAAGTGCTCGAAACTCGCGCCCGAGCCGACCGGCAGATGCGCAATGCCGCTGGCGTCGAACCATTCGCGCCAGCGGTTGGGGCGGCGGGTCTGGTGCAGCAGCGTGTGCCGGCCCAGTTGCTCGGGCCGGTCCAGCGCGCCGTGCTGCGCCAGATAGCCCGGCGAACAAACCACCGCGAGTTCCCAGCCGATCAAGGGTTCGGCCAGCACGTCGGGCCAGTCGTTGTGGCCGTAATGGAACGCGGCGTCGAAGGACTCGCGGCCGAGATCGAAGGGCAGGTCGCGGGTGTGCAGGTTGACCACGATGCCCGGATAGGCCTGGTGGAAACGCGCCAGGCGCGGGATCAGCCACTTGGTCGCAAAGGCCGGCGCGACGGCGATCGTCAGCGCGCCGCCGCGCCCCTTGTGCGTCAGCAGCGCCATGGTGGCCGCCTCGATCTGCCGCAATGCGGCCCGCACCGATTGCGCGTATTGCTCGCCGGCTTCGGTCAGCACCAGGCGGCGGCGTACCCGCTGGAACAGCAGCAGTCCCAAGGATTGCTCGAGCAGGGCGACCTGGCGGCTGACGGCGCCCTGGCTGACGCCCAGTTCGGCGGCAGCCTTCGTAAAGCTCATATGACGAGCGGCGGCCTCGAAGGTCTTCAAGGCGGAAATCGACGGGATCTGGAAGCTCATGGGCGGTAGGTCATGACTTTAGCTCATGACATCGTTCATTATGCGTGCTGTTCTCCGGCGGCGCCAGCCCGAATAATGGCGCTACGTCGCAAGGACCCCGCATCGAGGCCGCCGACGTGCGTGACGGCCCGGCCGTCCACGCCGACCCACCAAGAACAGGAGACAACAATGAACGCTTGCCTGCAGCGATTCCGGGCGATGCTGGGGGCCGCCGGCGCGGCGCTGTGCCTGGCCGCGCCGCTGGCCGCGGCCGCCTATCCCAACGGACCGGTCAGCATCGTCGTGCCTTATCCGCCCGGTGGCGGCACCGACGCGCTGGCGCGCGCGATCGGCGCCTCGCTGCAGACCGAGCTGGGGCAGTCGATCGTGGTCGAGAACCGCCCCGGCGCGGGCGGCACCATTGGCGCTGCCTACGCCTCGCGCGCCAAGCCGGACGGCCAGACCCTGCTGATGCTGAACATCTTGCCGCACACGGCCTCGAGCGGCCTGTACAAGTCCTTGAGCTTCGATCCGGTCAAGGACTTCCAGGGCATCGGGCTGATCGGCGCGACGCCGTATCTGGTGGTGGTCAATCCGTCGGTGCCGGCCAAGACCTTGGGCGAACTGGTGGACTACGCGCGCCAGCATCCCGGCAAGGTCAACTACGGGTCGTCGGGTTATGGCGGCGTAAGCCACCTGGCGACGGAACTGTTCCTGAACCAGGCCTCGGTGACGATGACCCACGTGCCCTACAAGGGCGACGGTCCGGTGGCCACGGCGCTGATCGGCGGCGAGATCCAGGTGACCTTCGGCAACGTGATGGCCATGCTGCCGCACGTGAAGTCGGGCGCCTTGCGCGCGCTGGCGGTGACCGGGCCGCAACGGCTGGCGATCCTGCCCGATACGCCGACCGTCAAGGAGTCGGGCTACGCCGACTACGTGGTGGTGGGCGAGTTCGGCCTGGCCGCGCCCAAGGGCACGCCGGCCGCCGTGATCGAGCGCCTGAACGCCGCGCTGGCCAAGGCCGCGCAGGCCCCCGCGCTGCGCAAGATCTTCGAGGCGCAGGGCGTCACACCCAGGACCGTCACGGCGCAGACCATGCAGGACATGATGGTGCAGCAGCAGCGCCTGTGGCTCAAGACGATCTCGGACGTCGGCATCACCGCGCAGTAAACGCCCGGCCCGGCCGCCCCCCCGCGGCGGGCGGCAGGGCGGGTTTCACACGGATCACGAGCATGCAGCAATCAGACATCTGCGTCGCGCAGGTCGACGTCCTGGTACTGGGCGGCGGCCTGGCCGGCTACCGCGCCGCCCACGCCGCGGCGCGCGACGGCGCGCGGGTCGCCATCGTGCATCAGGCGCGCGGCGCGTCCACCCATATCATCGGCTTCAACGTGCCGGACACCTCGGCCGGCAGCAGCGACTCGCTGGCGCAGTACGAACAGGACATGGTCGACGGCGGCTACGGCCTGAACGACCGGCGGCTGGTGCGCGCGCTGGCCGGCAACGCCGAGGCGGCGTTGACGCAGTTGCTGGACTGCGGCGTGCCCATCGCGCGCGACGCGGCCGGCGCGATCGCGCGGCGGCACCTGTCCGGCAACACCTATGCGCGCTCGGTGTTCCATCCCGAGGGCATCGGCCGGCTGGCGCTGCAGACGCTGGCGGCGCAGGCGCCGGCCGCCGACATCCAGGTGTACTCGGGCTGGAAGGCGGTCGACCTGCTGCGCCACGACGGGACGGTCGGCGGCGCGCTGATCGGCCGGCGCGATGGCTCGGACTGGCTGGCCGTGCAGGCCGGCGCGACGATCCTGGCGACCGGCGGCATCGGTGCGATCTACGACGACAGCACCTACCCGGCCGACATCACCGCCGACTCGTATCACTTCGCGCTGCAATGCGGCGCGTCGCTGATCGACATGGAATTCGTGCAGTTCGAGCCGACCGTGATCGTGGTGCCGGACGGCTGCCGCGGCATGGAGATGCCGACCGCGATGTTCGCCGACGGCGCGACCTTGATCAACGCGCCGGGCGAGCGCTTCATGCAGCGCTACAACCCGGGCCACGCCGAGCTGCAGATCGAGAAGGCCAAGATCTCGCTGGCGATCCAGCAGGAGATCGACGAAGGCCGGGGCCACGATGGGGCGGTGCGATTCGACCTGAGCCAGGTGCCTGCCGCGCGCATCGAGAGTTATGTCTCGCACTGCAAGCGCCTGCGCAGCGCCGGCGTCGAACCGGGCCAGGGCGCGATCTGGGTCAGGCCGGCGGCGCACAGCCAGATGGGCGGCATCCAGATCGATGCGTCCTGCTGGACCGGCGTGCCCGGCCTCTACGCGGCCGGCGAAGCCAGCGGCGGGCTGCATGGCGCCAGCCGCATCGCCGGCAACGGCGCCAGCGACGCGATCGTGTTTGGTGGCCTGGCCGGCGCCGCGGCGGCGCGCGCGGCCAGGCAGGCACGCCGGATCGACACCGACCATGCCATCGGACACGCGGTAAAAAGACTGCAGCGGGTCGCGCAGCGGGACAGCGGGCCGGAGCCGGACGCCGTCAAGGCGGCGGTGCGGCAGATCATGCTCGAAGGCGTGGGCGTGGTGCGCCACGCCGGGGGGCTGGCGCGCGCCATCGGGCGGCTGGAGCAATGGCAGGAGCGGGCCGCCGGCGGCATGGCGTTGCAGCGCCATGCCGACCGCGTCAAGGCGCTCGAGGCCCTGAGCTTCATCGCCGTGGCGCAGGCCATCGCCCGCAGTGCGCACGACCGGCAGGAAAGCCGCGGGGCCCATCGCCGCCAGGACTTTCCGGCGCCGGACCCGGCGTGGCTGTGCCATGTCGCGGTAACGATGAATGCGGCGCAAGGGCTCGTGGTGGGCCGCGCGCCGATCCAATGATGAGAGCAAAGGAGACAAGCATGACGGTGCTGAATACGGAAAGAGTCGGCAGCACGCTGGTGCTGACACTGAATCGGCCCGAGGCCATGAACGCGCTGTCGAGCGCGCTGGTGCAGGCGCTGACCGAACAGATCGACGCGGCGGCGGCCGTTGCGGACATCCGCAGCATCGTGATCACCGGCGCGGGCGAGAAGGCGTTCTGCGCCGGCACCGACCTGAAGGAGCGCCGCACGCTGAGCGCCAAGCAGAAGTGGGCGCAGAGCCGTGGCGGCTGGCACCTGAACCAGGCCATCCATCGATCGCCCAAGGCCGTGGTGGCCGCCATCGGCGGCTGGTGCCTGGGCGGCGGCTTCGAGCTGGCGCTGTACTGCGACCTGCGCATCGCCGCCGACGACGCCCGTTTCGGCTGGCCCGAGATGACGCTGGGCGCCTATCCGGGCAGCGGCGCGGCCTTGATGCTGCCGCGCCTGATCGGCCCGGCGCAGGCCAAGCTGCTGTTCTTCACGGCGCGCCGCATCGACGCGGCGCAGGCGCAGCAGATCGGCCTGGTGCAGGCGGTGGTGTCGCGCGCCGAGCTGCTGGCCCGCGCGCTGGCGCTGTGCGACGAGATGAACGCGACCAGCCCGCTGGGGCTGGCGGCCGTCAAGCGCTCGATCAACGAGGGCGCCGACCTGCCGCTGGCGCAGGCCGCCGAGCTCGACCAGTCCTTGCGCCGACCGCTCGAGGCGACGCAGGACTACGAGGAAGGCATCCGCGCCCACTTCGAAAAACGCAAGCCGGTCTTCACCGGCCGCTGATCATCACCACCAACGAGGACGCTTCGATGTCTGAGACAAGCAAGGCCTTGAGCGGCATCCGGGTGCTGGACTTCACCCGCATCCTGGCCGGGCCGTACTGCGCCCAGCTGCTGGGCGACCTGGGCGCCGACGTGGTCAAGGTCGAGATCCCCGGCAACGGCGATCCGTTGCGCGGCCAGGGGCCGCCCTTTCATCAGGGCAACGGCCTGACCTACTACGCCACCAACCGCAACAAGCGTTCGCTGACGCTGGACATGCAGACCGAGCGCGGCAAGGCGCTGGCGCGCGAGCTGTGCGGCAAGGCCGACGTGGTGCTGGAGAACTTCCGGCCCGACGTGATGGCGCGGCTGGGCCTGGGTTATGACGTGCTGGCCGCCGACAACCCGCGGCTGATCTACGCGGCGATGTCGGGCTTCGGCGCCGACGGCCCGGACAGCAAGCAAGGCGCGTTCGACCTGACCATCCAGGCCATCGGCGGCTACATGAACATCACCGGCGAGCGCGGCGGCGCGCCGATCAAGCTGGGCACCTCGGCCTTCGACCTGATCACCGGCATGAACTGCCACGCAGCGGTGATGGCCGCGCTGTTCCAGCGCACCGTCACCGGCCGCGGCCAGAAGATCGAGACCAGCCTGCTCGAATCCGAGGTGGCGTTTCTGGCCAATGCCGCCATCGAACATCTGATGCTGGGCACCGAGCCGCAGAAGTGGGGCTCGGAGCATTCGCAGCAGGTGCCCTACAAGGCCTTCGAGGCGCGCGATGGCTGGGTGGTCATCGGTGCGGGTTTCGACAACCTCTATGCCGCGCTGTGCGAGGTGCTGGGCCGGCCCGACCTGATCAGCGATGCGCGCTTCGTCAAGCTGGCCGATCGGGTCGGCAACCGCGACGTGCTGTATCCGATCCTGGATGCCGAGATCGCCAAGCACGCCAAGCAGGACCTGGTCGACCGGCTCGAGCAACGCAAGGTGCCGTGCGCGCTGGTCAACAACATGTCGCAGGTGTTCGCGCACCGGCAGGTGCGCCACCGCGGCATGCAGCGCAGCCTGTCGCACGAGCAGTACGGCGAGATCCCGACGCTGGGGCCGGCGGTCAAGTATTCGGCCTTCGACGTGACGCAGGGCTGGACCGCGCCGCCGGTGCTGGGCCAGCACACCGACGCGGTGCTGAGCGACTGGCTGGGCTACGACGCCGGCCAGGTGACCGCGCTGCGCGAGCAAGGCATCGTCTGAGAACTTTGATTTCTTTGATTCCTTTGATCACAACACGAGTGTCATCATGAGCACCCTGAAAGATTCGACCCGCCGCCAGCTGTCCGGCGTCAGCACCGCGACGCTGTGCACCGCGCTGTACAAGAAGGGCCTGCGCAACCAGTTCATCCAGGACGTGCGGCCGCTGTCGACCCAGCAGACCAACATGGTCGGCGAGGCCTACACGCTGCGATATATCCCGGCGCGCGAAGACCTCAATCCGCTGTCCGTCTTCGAGGATCGTCAGCATCCGCAACGCAAGGCCGTCGAGGAGTGCCCGCCCGGCGCGGTGCTGGTGATCGACAGCCGCAAGGATGCGCGCGCGGCGTCGGCGGGTTCGATCCTGGTGTCGCGGCTGATGAAGCGCGGTGTCGCGGGCGTGGTCAGTGACGGCGGCTTTCGCGATACGCCCGAGATCGCGGCGCTGGCCATTCGTGCCTACCACTCACGGCCTTCGGCCCCGACCAACCTGACGCTGCACCAGGCCATCGCCATCAACGACCCGATCGGCTGCGGCGACGTGCCGGTGTTTCCCGGCGACGTGATGGTCGGCGACAACGAGGGCGTGGTGGTGATCCCCGCCCACCTGGCCGACGAGATCGCGGCGACCGCCGTCGAGATGACCGCGTTCGAGGACTTCGTCACCGAGAAGGTGCTCGAGGGCCGCTCGATCCTGGGTCTGTACCCGCCCACCGAAGCCGCGACGCGCGAGGAATTCGCGCAGTGGCGGGTGGCGCAACAGCGCTAGGCGGCAACGCCGGCAAGAGGCCGATAGGGGCCGACGGAGGCCGCGATGGACATCGCCAGGTATCGCCTGCTGATCACCTTGGCCGAGTGCGGCCAGGTCACCAAGGCCGCACGCGTGCTCGGCGTGGCGCCATCGCAGGTCAGCCGGGGCCTGGCCGCCGCCGAGGCCGAACTCGGCAGCCTGTTCTACCGCAATGGCCGGGGCCTGGCGCCGACGCCGGCGATGGTCGGCGCGCTGAGCCAGATCGAAGGCGTGATCCGTCATCATGAAGCCATCGTCGAGACGCTGGCGCAGGCCAGGAAGGAGATCGTCGGCGAGGTGCGGATCGGCATGGTGCCGTCGCTGGTCAAGCACCTGGTGGTGGCGCTGGTCAAGGCGGTCAGTGGCGCGCATCCCGGCATCCGCATGCGCTTTAGCGAAGGCGCAAGCGAAGAGCTGGACCGTTGGCGCCAGAGCGGCGAGATCGACTTCGCGGTGCTGTTTCGCCACACGGATACGCCCGCCGGCGACGACGAACACCTGGGCATGATCGACAACCATCTGGTGGGCCGTGTCGGCGACCCGCTGTTGCGGGGCGAGACGGTGAGTTTCGCGGACCTGTGCCGCGTGCCGCTGATCCTGTCGGGACACCCGAACGGCACGCGCCTGCAGGCGGAGATGATCGCGCGCCGGCGCAACCTGCCATTGAGGGTGGTGCTCGAGGCCCGCACGATCTGCGTGCAGGCCGAGCTGACCGCCGCCGGTTGCGGCTACAGCGTCATGCCGGCCAACGCGCCCGAGGCGCGCGGCTGGGACCCCCGCCTGCACGGCGTGCGCATCGACGATGCCGAGTTCCGCCGCCATCTGGCCATCTCGACCACCAAGGAACGTGCATTGGGCGTGGCCGCCCGGATCGCGCTGCAGGCCACCCGCGCACGGCTCAGGGCGGGCTTGCCGGGCCACTCCTGAGGGTCGTTTGCAGTTTGCGCAATCCTGCTTTGCCGTCCGGGCCGTGGATCATGCCGCGCTTCTTTTCCACAATCGAGACTCCATTGCCAGGAGTACGACGATGCCTATCGAAGTGAAAAGAGTCGGCTATGCCGCCGGCGCCCGCGTGACGGGGGTGGACCTGTCCCAGCCCTTGGACGCGCAAGACCTGCGAGCCATCGAGCAGGCCTGGAACGAGCACCAGATCCTGGTGTTTCCGCAGCAGGAGTTGCAACCCGAACACCTCATCGACTTTTCCGCCCGATTCGGGCCGCTGGATCCGCTCGACAGCCAGCCCTTCAATCGCCTGGATGGCTACAAGGAGGTGATGCTGCTGTCGAACCGCCCGGTCGACGGGCAGTTGCGGCCGGGCGCCTCGGGCGGGCAGAACTGGCACACCGATCTGTCGTATACCCGACAGCCCGCGCAAGGCACCTTCCTGTATTGCCAGGAAACGCCTGCCGTCGGCGGCGACACCTTGTTCGCCAACATGTACGCGGCCTTCGAGAGCCTGTCGGCGCCGCTGCGCGAGTTTCTGCTGGCGCTGGAAGCGGTCCACGACGTCTCGCTGATCAACGCCAAGCGGGCGCCGGAAATCATTGCCGAGTTCAAGCGCCTGAATCCGCCGGTCGTGCATCCCGCGGTGCGTGTCCATCCCGGCACCGGCCGGCCGGCGCTCTATGTCAATGACCGGGTGCGCGCCTTCGTCGGCATGAGCGAGGCCGAGAGCAAGCCCATCATCAAGTTCCTGTGCGATCACTCGACGTCGCCGAAATTCACCTATCGGCATCACTGGAGCCGCGGCGATCTGGTGATGTGGGACAACCGCTGCCTGACGCACCTGGCCGTCGGCGATTTCGATCGCAAGGAGTACCGGACCATGATCCGCACGTCGGTCATCGGCGAACACCTGGGACGGTTCGAGGACGCGTCGCTGTCGGCCCAGCCGGCCAGCAACGACCGAGACATCGCCGCAGCCGTATCCGCCATGCACGACTGATCGTGCGCGCGGGCGAGGAGACAAGATAATGAAAATCAGCCGTCGGCAGTTCAGCGCCGCCCTGCTTGCAGCCCTGGCGTTTCCGCAAGCAGTCCGTGCCAACGAAAAGATCATGAAGATCGTGGTCGGCAGCCCGCCCGGCGGGACCACCGACATCATGGGCCGCCTGGCGGCCAGATCGCTGGGCCAGGCGCTGGGGATGAATGGCCTGGTCGAGAACCGCTCTGGCGCGGCGGGCATGATCGGCGCCAGCTACGTCGCCAAGACATCGCCGGCCGACGGGCTGGTGCTGTTGATGTCGTCGGCGTCGCACGCGACGATCGACTTTCTGTACAAGAACGTGCCCTACGACTCGCATGCCGATTTTCAGCCGGTCGTGCTGATGGCCAAGACACCGTATGTGCTGGTGGCCCATCCCGGCCTGGGTGTCGAGACGCTGGACGCCTTGATCGACAAGGTGAAGCAGGCGCCGGGCGAATTCTCGTTCGCCTCGTCGGGCAATGGCAACGTGCAGCACCTGGCCGGCGAACGCCTGAAAGCCCTGGCAGGGCTGGACATGCTGCACATTCCCTACAAGGGCAGCGCCGAGGCGATCCCCGACGTGCTGTCCGGCCGGGTGCCGATCATGTTCGACAACGTGGCCCTGATGGGCGGCCATATCAAGAACAAATCATTGATACCGATCGCGGTGACGAGCGCCGAACGGGTGTCGGTGCTGCCCGACGTGCCGACCTTCGCCGAGGCGGGCATCGACGGCATGGCCCTGATCGGCTGGTTCGCGTTGTGGGCGCCGGCGGGCGTCGACGAGCCGCTGATCAGACAGATCAACGACGCGGCGAACGAGGTGCTGGCCCGGCCCGATGTCAGGGCAACCCTGTCGGAGATGGGCTCCACGCCCGGCGGCGGCAGTCCGGCCGACCTGGCGGCGTTCTATGCGCAGCAGCGGACCGTGTTCGCGGACGTCATCGAGGCGGCCAAGATACGGCTTTGAATGAGAACCCGGCTGCATGACTGCAGGTGGGGCGTTTGCCGCGCCCATTCCAGGCGGTGCTAAACAAGGCGCTAGTGCAGCGACAGGTATTCCACATACAGCAGCAAGGGGCCCGGCGTGTCGATCAGGATCGCGCGTTTGGCCGGCCGCGCCAGCAGCGACTGCGCATCCTTGCCGGGGTAGCGGTCGCGGGCCTGGTCGTCGGTCAAGGCTTCGCGTTGGACAGGCGTCAGCCATGGGCGGGCGAAGGGCGGCGGCACGTGCAGGGTGGCGCCGAAGTCCGGCAGCGCTTGCAGCACGCTCTGGCGTGCGCTGGCCGAGGCCTCGATCGTCGCCACCAGCGCCAGGTAATCCGTGGGGCCGGGCACGCCGCCTCGGTTCTCCGGCAGGCTCACCCATTCTGACCGTCGCAGCGTCAAGCCTGGCGGTAGCGCCAACACGGCGGGATTGGCCTTGTTCGGCGCGGGTGCCTGAGTCTGCGCACCGCGCTCGCTCGGCTGCGCGGCCAGGGCCGGCGGCGCAGCCATCGCCGCCACCGCCGTCTGCAGCGTCAGCACGACCGCTGCAAACAACCCTGCCATCACACGATGGCGGTCTCCGGCATCGCTGCTAGCGTTGATCCAGGAAATGTTCGCGCGGCCTGACGAGGGGTCCGGCATGCTGGCTTCCTTGCGTGCTTGTTTGATGGGGCTACTATACCCATCGTCAAATTCGCTTGGCCTGAAAACCTCTGACCGCGAGTGTCGCGCCAGCCGCCGAGAGAAGCCACCCCGTCAGTGGCGGATGGCGGGCGTGCTCGCCCCTGACCACCAGCCTTCTCAGGGGCGAGGGATGCGGCCCGCCACGCGCAGCGACACCTCGCGCCGCTGCGCCAGCATGCCTTGCGCGGCGGTGCGCACCCGTTCGACGGTGGCGGCGTCGGCGACGCGTGGATGACCGCTCTGGAAGGGCGGCGCGGGATCATATTCGAGCATCAGCTGCAGCGACTTGGCGGCCGCGTCGCCGCGCAGCGCGGCCAGCACCGTGAACGCGAAGTCCAGCCCGGACGTGACCCCCGCGCCGGTGATGCGATTGCGGTCGACCACCACCCGCTCGGGCACGCTCTCGACGCCGAACAAGGCCAGCTGGTCGATCGACAGCCAGTGACAGGTGGCCTGGTAGCCCTGCAACAGACCGGCCGCCGCCAGCAGCAGCGAGCCGGTGCAGACCGACGTCACCAGTTCGGCGCCGGCCGCCTGGCGGCGCAGGAAATCCAGCACCTCGGCATCTTCCATCAACGGCGTCTGGCCCGGCCCGCCGGGCACCACGATGACATCGTATTGCGGCGCGTCGGCGAAACCGCGGTCGGGCGTGACGACCAGCCCGGTGTCGCCGCGGACCGGCTGGCGGTCCTTCCAGACCAGCTCGGTCTGGCAGTCGGGCGCACGGGCCAGCACCTCGAAGGGGCCGAGGATGTCCAGCGAGGTCATCATCGGGAACACGAGCATGCCGATGCGGGTCTTGGCTTGGGCTTGGGCTTGGGTAGTCATCCGGCTACTTTGCGCAGTTATCGCGCCGGCCGCCGGACAAAGTGCGCGCGTTTCCGGACATCGGCGCAGCGCGCCTGCCGGTGTCGATGTCCGGAAATGCGATGCAAAAGTCCGGTGGCGCGAGCGATAGGCGGCAACACTCGGGGCAAGGGGAACCGTCCTTCGACGGTCAAAAAACAGAGGTCGATCATGAACAGCAGACGCAAATGCCTGCAACTGCTCGGTGGCCTGGCATTGCTGCGGCCGGCTTACGCGGCCGCGCAGGCCTCGCCACCCGGTGTGTTGCGCTTGTTGGTGGGGTTTCCGCCGGGCGCCACCGGCGACCGCATCGCCCGGGTGGTGGCGCCGGTGCTGGGCGCGCAGCTGGGCGTGAACGTGATCGTCGAGAACAAGTCCGGCGCCGGCGGCCAGCTGGCCATCGGTGTCGCCCAGAGCGGTCCGGCCGATGGCAGCGTGCTGCTGCAGACCATCGGTTCGTCGATGGTCATCTATCCCCACACGTATCGCAATCTGCCCTACGATCCCTTGCGCGATTTCGTGCCGATCGGCACCGTGGCGACCGCGCCGGTCGCCTTCGTCTGCGCGCCGACGGTGCCGGCCAGGAACCTGAAGCAGGCCGTCGCGCTGATCAGGCAGGATCCCAAGCTGGGCTTCTACGGCACGCCGGCCTCGGGCAGCGTGTTCCATTTTTCCGGCGTGCTGCTGCAACGCGCGCTGGGCCTGGACTTCAATCAGGTGGCCTATCGCGGCTCGGCGCCGGCGCTGGCCGACGTGCTGGCGGGCCAGGTGCCGTTCGCATTCCTGACGCCCAGTGATATTCTCGATCATCATCGCAGCGGCAGGCTGCGGATCCTGGCGATCACCGGTCGCGAGCGGGCCACGCAGCTGCCCGACGTGCCGGTCTTTCCCGAAGAGGGCTATGGCGAACTGGTCAACCAGGAATGGTTTTCGTATTTCCTGACGCGCCATGCCAGCGCCGAACTGGTCGAACGTTTTCGCGCCGCCGTGCGCCAGGTGGTCAAGGACGAGTCCTTGCGGGCGTCCTTGCTGGCCGCCGGCCTGGAGGTCGGCGACGGCGACGCCGCGACGCTGGCCGAGACGATGAAGAGGGAACATGCGCAGTGGCAACAGATCGTCGATGACAGCGGCTTCGTCGCCAACTGATCCACACGTCTCGCCGGCCTTGCTCAAGCGCACGCTCGAGGTCGGCATCGTGGTGTTCGACGACGTGCTGCTGCTGGATGCGACCGGCCCGGCCGACGTGTTCAGCCGGGCCAATCACCATCTGCGCCGCGAGGGCGAGCCGGACCGTTACCGGATCACCGCGCTGTCGACCTTCGGCGGCGAGATCACCTGTTCGTCGAGCCTGCGGCTGCAGACCGCCGCGCTGCCGCCGCCCGAGATCTGCGCGTTCGATACCTTGATCGTGGCCGGTGGCCCGGGCGTGCACAACGCCACCCACGATGCCCATCTGCGCAACTGGCTGCTGGCGGTCGCACCGCGGCTGCGCCGGCTGGGATCGGTCTGCACCGGCGCCTACGTGCTGGCCGAATCGGGCCTGCTGGATGGCATGGCCGCGACCACGCATTGGCGCCATATCGAGCGGTTCGCGCAATGCTATCCGGCGGTGCGGGTCGATTCGGACGCGCTGATCACGCGTGCCGGCCGCCTGTTCACGGCGGCCGGCGCCAGCGCCGGCATCGACCTGGCGCTGAACCTGGTCGATGAGGACTATGGCCGCGAACTGGCGCTGGAGATCGCCCGCGAACTGGTGGTGTTTCGGGTGCGCGCGGCCGGCCAGGGGCAACACAGCGCGGCGCTGGCCGCGTATGGCGGCGCGTCGGACCGGCTGCGGCGCGCGACCGACTTCATTCTGGCGCGGCTCGAGCACGGCGTGACGGTGGAAGAGGTCGCCGAGCACGTCTGCCTGGGCGCGCGCCAACTGTCGCGCACCTTCAAGGAAGCGCTGGGACTGTCGCCGACGCAGTACATCCGCGCCGCGCAGGTCGATCTGGCGCGCGAGCTGCTGTCGGGCACCGACCAGTCGCTCGACAAGATCGCGCTGCGTTGCGGGTTTTCGGGCCGGCAGCAGATGATGCGGGCGTTCGAGCGGCGGCTGGGCATCACGCCGATGGCGTTGCGGCGGGGGGATTGAGTCGCTGGGTGTCCAGACCCGCTAGGCGCCCGGCGCGCGTTTCGAGATCACGAGGTAATACACACAAGGCGCCTGGCTGCGATTCTCGAAGGCGTGTTCGACGGCGGCGTCGAAATACAGCGTGTCGCCTTCGGCGAGATCGGTCGGCGCACCCGCCACCACCACCGTCAACGCGCCGCTGGAAACCACCACGTGTTTTTCAGCACCGGACACCAGCGCCGGCAGTGCGCCGGTGCCAGCGCCCCCGGGCAGCCGGTGCAGCAGGATCTCGACGCTGGCGCCGGCCATCGCCGGTGACAACAGGTGGCGCTCGAAACCGGTGTCGGGATCGCGGAACACCAGTCGCTGCTCGCGCCGCACCAGCGCGACGGGCTGGCGCTCGTCCTGGCCGCCCATCAGGTAGCTCAGCGAGGCGCCGAGCGCCTGCGCGATCCGCTTGGCCACGCCGATGGTCGGGCTTTTTTCGCCACGTTCGACCTTGGACAGCATGGCCCGGCTCACGCCGGACTGGCCCGACAGCGCTTCCAGCGTGATGCCGGCCTGCTCGCGCAGCGCGCGGACCCGGGCGCCGAAGGCGCGGCTCAGGCCGTCATCGGGCGGGTCGGTGTCGTTTGAGGAGGCCGGGACGGCGGACATGGTTCTCGCTGGGATATCGGTGGGTGCCAAGCGAAATACTAATGGATACCTCCAGCACGACCGGCATCGGCCTTGTCGACGGAACTAAAACGCGCCTAATATCTTCTATAGAAGATTAGTTCTTGTTTTGTCGCGTGTGCAGCGACTTCGTCGAGGACCGCCCGTCTCGGGCGTCCGGACCACCCTGGAGACCACGATGTCAGATCGAACGTTCCCTTCTTTCCTGTCCCGCCGCGCGCTGCTCAAGGCGGGCGCCTGCCTCGCGACCAGCAGCCTGCTGCCCCTCGGTGGCGCCTGGGCCAAGGAGGCCCCGCTGAAAAAGACCGGCGCCGGCGAGAACTACGTGCGTTATGCGCTGGGCGACCTGACCATCCTGGCGCTGCGCGACGGGTATGTCGACATGCCGCCCAGCCGCTTGCGTCAGCCCGGCAACCAGCCATTTGGCGAGGTGCCGCCGCAGGTCGATCTGGTCGAAGGCAAGCTGCGGCTGTCGGTCAACGCCTATCTGATCATCGATGGCGACCGGCATATCCTGATCGATACCGGCGCCGGCAACGCCTGGGATCCGACCATGGGCCTGCTGCCGCGCGCGCTGGCCGAGGCCGGCATCGATCCCGGCCAGATCGACACGGTGGCGCTGACCCATACCCACCTGGACCATTTTGCCGGGCTGGTCGCCAATGACGGCTCGGATGCATTCCCGGCCATGCAGCAGTTGCTGGTGCCGATTCAGGAGATCCCGCACTTCAAGGGCAGCGCGCGGATGAAGAACCTGCATGCGCGCGCGCAGGGATTCGAGGACGGCCATGCGGTCAGTGAACGTGTGACCGCGGTGCATGCGCCCGGCCACGAAGTCGGGCACAGCGGCTTCATGGTGCAGGGCGTCGATGCGCGGCTGCTGATCTGGGGCGACATCGTGCACGTGCCGTCATTGCAGTTCGATTTTCCGGCCGTGACCTGGGAACTCGACGGCGACCAGGACCAGGCCCGTGCGACCCGACGGCGCATCTTTGCACTGGCCGCGGCGCCGGATACCTATGTGGCCGGCGCACACCTGGATTTCCCGGGTGTCGGCAAGGTAATGAAGTCGGGCGGTTCGTTCCGCTATCTGGACTTCGATTCGCTATAACGCGCAGCGGCAGCAGAACCAGCCGGGCGCGGCGTCACGAGACGTCGGGCCCCGGCGCGCCGGCATCGCGCACATGCTGCAGAAACGCCGTCATCGCCGCGCTGGCATGTTGCCGGTTCGGATAATAGAGATACCAGCTGGGCAGCGTCGGGCTCCAATCCTGCAGGATCTCGACCAGCCGGCCGTCGTCCAGCGCGTCCCGCACATACTCTTGCAGCAGATGCGCGATGCCCTGGCCGGCCAGCGCAGCCTGCAGCTCCTGGTGGGCCGAGCTCAGCGTCAGGCGGCCTTGCGGCAATATCGTCAACGATTCGCCGTGCTTTTCGAACGACCACGAGACCAGCGTGCCGCCGGGAAAACGCCGGCCGATGGTGTCGTGACCGGCCAGTTGATCGGGCGTGGCCGGCACGCCGCGCCGCGACAGGTATTGCGGCGTGGCGACGATGGCATAACGCAGCGACGGCCCCAGCGGCAGCGCGATCATGTCCTGCGCCAGCTGCTTGCCGAAACGCACGCCCGCATCGAAACCCTGCTCGACGATGTCGACGATCGCCGCATCGCTGATGATCTCGACCTTGACGTTCGGATAATGCTTCATGAAGTCGAACACCAGCGGACACAGCACGTGATCGACGGCCGGACCGGGCGCATTGATGCGCAGCGTGCCGGACGGGCTGGTGCGTAGCTGGTCCAGATCGTCGACCGCCATGCGGATGTCGCGCAGGGCCGGCTCGAGCCGCGCCAGCAGCCGCAGGCCGGCTTCGGTCGGCGCGACGCTGCGGGTGGTCCGGTTCAGCAGCCGGATGCCCAGCGCCGCCTCCAGCGCGTTCATGCTCTGGCTCAAGGCGGACGATGAGATGCGGCGCTCGGCCGCTGCCGCACGGAAGCCGCCGCAACGCACGATGCTGGCGAAGATGTCCAGGCTGTCCAGTCGTAGCGGTTTCATTGCGAAGCCTGGCTAATCAATCCATTAAGTATTGGCGATCTTATCAGTCGCAGTGTGCGCTGTCATAGTGAGGGCACATCGCGGCGCGGCCACTGTTCTTGCGCACCGCCCGAATCAACATGCAGGGATCGGAGATCAGCCATGGATACGCTACCTTTGCTACTGAATCGCAGGAAAGTGATGCTGTCGGCCGCGGCCGGCCTGTCTGGCCTGGTATTGGGCGCGGGGTTCGACAAGCCAGCGCTGGCGCAGGCAAAACCGGCCGTGCTGCCGACCGCGGGCAATGCCGGCGTCTATCGTTTTCGGGTTGGCGACATCAGCGCGACGGTGCTCAGCGACGGCGTGATCGGCGGCCCGCCCAGGATCTACGCCAGCGACGCTTCGGAACTCGAACTGAACGAGGCGCTGCGGCAGGCATTTCTGCCGCCAGACCACCTGACGCTGAACCTGAACACGCTGCTGCTCGAGACCGGCGGGCGCCGCATCCTGCTCGAGGCCGGCGCCGGCCAGACCATGGGGCCGAATGGCGGCAAGATCTTCGCGAATCTGGCGGCGCTGGGCCTGCGTCCGGAAGATATCGACGCCATCGTGATTTCGCATACCCATCCGGACCATGTCGGCAACCTGCGCGCGGCCGATGGCGGCAAGGCGTTTCCGCGCGCGACGGTGTTCGCGCCGCGCGCGGACTGGCAGTTCTTCGTCAGCAGCGATCCCGACCTGTCGTATATGCCGGTGCCGGAGGATTTTCGCCGCCGTTTCGGCGCCGCGATCAAGGACAGCGTGGCGCCCTATGCCCGCGATGTCGAGCTGTACGACGCCGGCAGCGAGATCGTGCCGGGCCTGACCACGCTGACGGCGGCAGGCCATACGCCGGGCATGGCGAATTTTCTGGTGCATTCTGGCGATGCGCAGTTGTTGCTGACCGCCGATCTGGCTTATCACCCGGTGGTCAATATCGATCATGGCTGGTTGCCCGGCCCCGATCGCGACAAGGAAACCGCCCAGGCGGCGCGCCAGCGGATATTCGACCGGGCCGCCAGCGAGCGCATGCTGGTGCTGGGTTTCCATTATCCGTTTCCAGGTCTGGGCCGCATGCTGAAACTGGACTCGGCGTATGCGTGGGTGCCGGCGCAGTGGCAGTTTTGAAACCTGGACGATCACGGTGGGCTGGTTCCAGAAGGCCTGCGTACCCGCGTGGCATAACATGCGTGGATGAGAACGATCAGAACGTTGCTGGGTCTGTGCGCGCTGTCGCTGCTGCTGGCCGGTGCCGCGCTGGCGCAGGACAACGGGTCGTCCTACCCATGGCGCGGCTCGATCTCGGCGCCGCAGGCATATCCGGTCGAAATCTACGAGGGCGCTTTGTCGGGCCCCGATCGCACCTATTCGTTTTCGCCGATATGGGGCTTGATCAATGCCGGCTGGGGTGAGTCGGGCGGCACCTTCAGCACCGGCGACGGGCGCTACAAGCTGCCGCACACGCTGGCGATCACCTGGTATTCGGTCAAGGAGCAGCGTTTTTATCAGGGCCGCTGGCCGCTGGACCGCGCCGCGATCGAAGTGGTCTGGCGCGAGGGCGTGCTTAACCCGCGCACCGGCAGGCGGGCTGATTTTCATACGTTGCTGGTGGGATTGGCGCCGCGCGGCAAGGTCGTGCTGTGGGCCGAGTCCGGCAGCGGACAGGTACAGCTGGCGAGCTTCCAGGCCGCGCCGACGACGCTCGATCCAACTCAGGCCCGCGAGGATTTCCAGTATTTCTTTCGCGACAACTATCGCCAGGCGGCGCATGCGCCAGCGCAGTTGTATCCGCCCGAACTGCTGACGCGCTGGCAGGTGCAGGGCTGGCCGGCCGCGGATCAATTCGACCGTTATCCGCAGCCTTATCGCTGGCGCTTCGAGGCCAATGCCTACCAGGGCGCCGGCCCGCGCTATTTCTACGCCCGCAGCTTCAGCGGCGAGCGCACCAGCGTGGCGGGCGAGGGCGCATCCGCGTGGCAGGCGAGGCCGTTGCCGGCGCATGTCTACGCGGTCTGGCGCGGCGCCGACGGCAGGGAATACGTGGCGGATTTCAAGTTCGATTACGACGTGATCCGCGCGGCGTTCGAACGACTGGGCGGGCCGGGTGCCGAGGTCGCGCTGCGTTTCGACGTGAACGACGACAACGCCAGCCTGTTTGCGGTGTCCGCGCGGGGGCAGATGCCAGTGCCGTATGTGGAGGGCAGCTGGGTATCGGATTGAGCGCGCCGGCCGGGTCCGTCTGGGCACATCGAGCGCGGCGCTAGCCTGGCCGATGGTGTCGTCGCGTCGTCACCACAGGACCGCGCGCTCGGTGCTACCTGCATTGCCAGCGATTCACCGCGAAGAATAGAATGAGACAAATTCTCAATATTGTCTGTTCCACTTCATTCTTCTCCCTGCGACTCCCATGGCGGTCACCGAGCCCGATCTGGACGGCGATGTGCATGTCCTCTATCGCGACCACCACGGCTGGCTGGTGGGCTGGTTGCGCCGCAAGCTGGGCGGCTCGGACCACGCCATGGACCTGGCGCAGGACACCTTCGTACGGGTGCTGCGCCGGCGCCACCAGGCCGCGGCGCCGACCCTGAACGAGCCTCGCGCCTACCTGACCAAGATCGCCCACGCGCTGGTGGTCGATCATTGGCGCCGCGGCGATCTCGAACGCGCGTGGCTGCAGGCGCTGGCGGCGATTCCCGCGCCGCAGGTGCCGTCGCCCGAATCGCAACAGCTGATCTTCGAGACGCTGCTGCGGGTGGACGCGGAGCTCGATACGCTCAAGCCGGCGGCCAAGACGGCCTTTCTGCTGGCCCAGGTCGATGGCTTGAGCTGTCCGCAGATCGCCCGCCAGTTGGGCGTGTCGCTGTCGACCGTGGAGCGTTATCTGGCCCAGGCCCTGCGCCTGTGCTACACGCTGCGTTTCGATGACTAGCCCGGCCGGCCGCCTGGCGGGCACCGACGAACCCTCGTCCGACATGATCGACGCGGCGATCGCGTGGGCACTGCGGGTGCATTACAACGAGCCCAACGGGCAGACGCGGCTGGCCTTCGAGCGCTGGCTCGGCGACGATCCACGCCATGCCATCGCCTGGTCGCGCATGCAGGCGATCACTGGCGAGCTGCGCGGCCTGCCGGGCGGCTTGGTGCACGGCACCTTGCAGCCGCGGTCGGCACGGCAGGCGCCCGCGCGCCGCCGCGCGCTCAAGTACCTGTCGCTGGCCGGCACGCTGGGCATGACGGGTTGGCTGGCCGGCCAGCACACGCCGTGGCAGCGGCTGGTGGCCGACGTCAGCACCGGTCGAGGCGAGCGCCGCACGATCACGCTGGCTGACGGCACGACGGTGGCCTTGAATACCGACACGGCGATCTCGGACCTGTCGACCGGACTGACGCGCGCGTTGCGCTTGCACCGCGGCGAGATCTTCGTCAGCACCGGTAGTCGCGCGCAGGCGCCGCTGCGGGTGCTGACCGGCCTGGGCACGCTGCTGGCCATGCATACGCGATTCCTGGCCCGCCTCGACGACGGCCTGTTGCGGCTCGCGGTGCAGCAGGGCTCGGTCGAGTGGTGGCCCTTGCAAGGTCCGTCGCGCCTGATCGGCGCCGGCGAGCGCTGGCACGTCCGGGCCGATGGTGCGCAGCCGGCCGGACCAGCCGGCTACGAGCCTGCGGGCTGGCTCAGTGGCGTGCTGGTCGCGCGCGACATGCCGCTGGGCGCGCTGCTGGCCGAACTGAACCGTTATCGCAGCGGTTATCTGAGCGCTGGCGCGGACATCGAGCACCATCCGATCACCGGGGTCTACCAGTTGGGCGACATCGACCAGACCTTGCGTTTCCTGGCGCAGACGCATGGCTGGCGCATGGCCTATCGCAGCCGCTACTGGGTCAGCCTGACGGCCTAGCGCTGGCCGGCCGCCTGCCGGGGCTGATGCTCTAAAAAAAATTGCGATCAGTTGAGGGGTTTTGCGATCTCGTTCGGCAAAGGGGGGAGAACCTTCTTTCATCCGAGGAATACCATGATTGCAGAGAGTGCCCGGCCCCTCCTTTCCCCCGTCTCGAGCCAGCTGGCGCTGTGCCTCGCGCTGGTCGTGGGCGTCGGCGCGCTGCCGGCCATTGCCACTGCGCAGTCGGGCGCTGCCAGCACCGCGCCGCGCAGCTTCGACATTCCCGCCGGCCCCCTGCAGACGGCGCTCGAGCGCTACGCCGCCGCAGCAGGCGTGAGCCTGTCGTATTCCGCCGACACGGTGCGCGGCGTCAGTACGGGCGGCCTGCGCGGCAACCACGGCGTCGCCGCCGGACTCGATGCCTTGCTGGCTGGCACCGGTGTGCAGGCGCAACGCCGCGACGATGGCGGTTTCGTGTTGCGCCGCGCGCCATCGGCCTCTGTCGGCGAGGTCAGCACGCTGGCTGCCATGACCGTGCAGGGCGCCGCGTTGGGCGGCACGACGCCGCCGGTCTTCGCCGGCGGACAGGTGGCGACCGGTGCGCGGCTGGGCATGCTGGGCAATCGCGACATCATGCAGACGCCGTTCAGCGTGGCCAGCTATACCGTCGAAGGCATCGAGAATCAGCAGGCCACCAGCATCGCCGAGGCGCTGGTGGCCGACCCATCGGTGCGCACCAGCGGCTCGCGCGGCTCGGAATCCGAGGCGTTCACGATTCGTGGCTTTGCGGTGGATTCGCTGGACGTGGCGGTCAACGGCCTGTACGGCATTGCGCCGACCTACCGCTCGTCGATCGAATACGCCGAGCGCGTCGAGGTGGTGAAGGGACCGACCGCGCTGCTAAGCGGCATGTCACCCAGCGGCGCGGTCGGCGGTGCTATCAACATCGTCACCAAGCGTGCCGGCGACGAACCACTGACGCGTGTCACCACGTCGTACACCTCAGACAGCCAAGTCGGCGCACACGTCGACATGGGACGCCGTTTCGGCCGGGACAATGCCTTCGGCATCCGGTTCAATGGCGCTTACCGTAACGGCGCTACGCCGCTGGACCATCAGGACCGCGAGCGCGGCCTCGGTGCGCTGGGACTGGATTATCGCGGCAGCCAGTTGCGCGTGTCGGCCGACCTGATCTACCAGCAGGAGAACATCGACGGCCTGACCCGGTCGCTGTCGCTGGCGCCTGGCCTGGCAGTCCCCGAGGCGCCCAATGCCAAGACCAATCTGGGCCAGCGCTGGGAATATTCGAAGATGAATAACCAGGCGGCGATGCTGCGCGCCGAGTACGACGTGGCGGACCGGCTGATGGCCTACGCGACGATGGGCGCGGGCCGGGGCCTGTTCGAGTCGGTGACCGGCAATCCGCAAATTCAGAACGCGGCCGGCGACACGTCGGCGTTTCCGGCGCTGGCGGAATTCGAGTTTCGCAAACGTACGGCCGAAGCCGGGCTGCAGGCCAGTTTCGACACCGGTCTGGTCGCCCACATGGCCACGCTCAGCGCCACCGCGTTCGACGATCGCCAGGGTTATGCCTTCTCGTTCGGTAGCAGCCCGATCATGTCCAACATTCATGCGCCGACGCGCATCGACAGGCCGGACTTCGCGCCGTTGGCCGGCGTGCCGATGCTGTCGCGCCAGACGCTGACCAGCCTGGCACTTGCCGACACGCTGTCGATACTGCAAGGCCGTGGCCAACTGACGCTGGGCCTGCGCCAGCAACGGGTGCGCACCACCAACTACGATGGGGAAAGCGGCGCGACCACCAGCCGTTATGACGAGGACGCCGTGACGCCGCTGGTCGGCGTGTTGTGGCGCCCTTGGGATGAGGTAGCGTTCTACGCCAACTACACGCAGGGCCTGTCGGTGGGCGGCACCGCGCCGCAAGGCGCGATCAATGCCGGCGAAGCGTTCGCGCCATTCAAGTCGACGCAATACGAGGCTGGCGTCAAGTTCGAACATGGACCGCTCGGCGCCACGCTCAGCGTGTTCCAGATCTCGCGCCCGAGCGCCAACCTCGAACCGCTCAGTGGTGTCTATTCGGTCAACGGCAAGCAGCGCAATCGCGGCCTGGAGCTCAACGCCTATGGCGAAGCCGCGCGCGGGCTGCGCGTGCTGGGCGGCGCGGTGCTCTACGACGCCGAGCTGACGCGTCATCCCGACCCGGCGCTGGTGGGCAATCATGCCGTCGGCGTGCCGGACTGGCAGGCCAACCTGGGCGTCGAGTGGGATGTGCCGGCCGCACCGGGCCTGACGCTGACCGGCAACCTGCTGCACACCGCCCGGCAATACGTGAACCAGGCCAACAGCGCCAAGCTGCCGTCGTGGACACGCGTGGATGCCGGGCTGCGCTACCGCACCCGTATCGGCGAGCACGACACGGTGCTGCGTTTTGCGGTCCAGAACCTGCTCGGCCGCGACTACTGGGCCGGTGTGTTCGACTACGGTTCGTTCTACGGCGCGGCACCGCGCACCTTCCTGTTGTCGGCGACAGTCGACTTCTGACGCGTGCCGCCGTGGCCGGCGCGCCATCGCAGCGCGCCGGCGATTGCTGGACGTTGCCGCGACATCGCGGCACGTTCGATGTGGCTTGTGTGCAGATCAAAAGTTCTTTGATACACTGCCTGCGGGTTTCGGTCTCCTCCTGAGATCGGGAGGGTCAGTGCGTTGGTCGGGCCGCCAACGCGGGCTTCGAGCGACCATGAACCCAACTGCCCGCCAGCGTTCGCTGGCTTCGCGTGCCTGTCCTTTCGTCGTTTTCACCGCCGCGGGTCGGCCCGGGCTTCATACCGGAGGCCCGGCATGGCGCTGACCTCGATATTGCTGTTGGCCTGGCTCGGCGCGTTCGCCGGCTGGCGCCTGTCAGCCCATCACGCCACCCGCTACCTGCCGGCCTTGATTCCGGCAGGCCTGTTCGCCGCTTTCGTGCAGCACGCACCGCTGGTCGCCAGCGGACAGGCCGTTCAGCACGGCGTGTCGTGGGTGCCGGCGATCGGCGTCGACCTGTCCTTGCGCCTGGATGGCTTCGCGCTGCTGTTCGCGCTGCTGATCACCGGCATCGGCACCCTCGTCACCCTGTACGCCACCGCCTATTTTTCCGGCAAGCCGGCGCGCGAGCGCGCGCGCTTCGTGTGCCTGATCCTGGCTTTCATGGCCTCGATGATCGGCACGGTGCTGTCCGACAACCTGATCGTGCTGTTCGTGTTCTGGGAAGCGACCAGCCTGCTGTCGTTCATGCTGATCGGCTTCGATTCGTACAAGGCCGAAGCGCGCAAGGCGGCGCTGCAGTCCTTGCTGGTGACCGGCGCCGGCGGCCTGGCCTTGTTCGGCGGGCTGTTGCTGATCGGCATGTCGATGCAGACGTTCTCGCTCAGCGAGATCGCCGGCCGCGCCGACGAACTGCTGGCCAGCGACTGGCTGGTGCCTGCCGTGGTGCTGGTGATGCTGGGCGCCTTCACCAAGTCGGCGCAGTTTCCGTTTCATTTCTGGCTGCCGCAGGCGATGGCCGCGCCCACGCCGGCGTCGGCGTATCTGCATTCGGCGACCATGGTCAAGCTGGGCGTGTATCTGCTGGCCCGCTTCGACAGCATCCTGACCGGACTCTGGTGGTACGGCGATACGCTGGTGGTGATCGGCATGGCGACCATGCTGGTGGCGGCCAAGCACGCCATCCGCGCGACCGGCTACAAGGCGGTGCTGGCGCAGTCGACCGTCGCCTCGCTGGGCATCCTGGTGATGCTGATCGGCCTGGACGGGCCGGTCGCGGCGATGGCCGTCTGCGCCTTCATCGTCGCGCACGCGTTCTACAAGGCCGCGCTGTTCTTCTGCGCCGGCACGGCGATCCATGCCACCCACGTCAGCGAGCTGCGCAGGCTGGGCGGGCTCGCGCGCCATCTGCCCTTGACCGCGGTGGCGGTGATGCTGGCCAGCCTGTCGATGGCGGGCCTGCCGCCTTTCGTCGGCTTCATCGCCAAGGAATACCTGTTCGAGGCGCAGCTGGAAAGCCGCTGGGACGCGGTGCCGGTGCTGGTGGCGGTGCTGGTCAACGGCACCATGGTGGCGATCGCCGCGGTGGTCTCGCTGCGGCCTTTCTTTCTGAAGCCGCGCGCGCCGGTCGAGGTCGAGCACGGCGAGACACCGGGCCTGCTGGCCGGCCCGCTGACGCTGGGGATACTGGGCATCGCCGCCGGGCTGTTCCCGGCTTTCTTCTCGCGCTACCTGATCTCGCCGGCCGCCTCGGCGATCCATGGCAGCCCGGTCGACCTGCCGTTTTCGCTGTGGCATGGCCTGACGCCGATGCTGGCCTTGAGCGCATCGGTCATCCTGCTGGGCGTGCTGCTGGCCTGGAAGTGGGATGCGCTGCATCATGCCTTGCAGCGCGCGCCGCTGCTCAAGCGCTTCGACGCCCAGCGCGTCTATCTGCGTACGGTCGATGCGGTTCTGGGGCTGGCGCGCGGCAGCACGCGGGTGCTGCAAAACGGCGACAGCCGCCGTTATATGTTGCTGACCTGCGTGGTGCTGGTGGCGACCGGCGCGTGGTCGGTGTTCGGCTCGGGCGCCAGCGGGGCACTGGCGCTGGATGGCACGTTGCGGGCGCTGCCCAGCGCGCTGATGCTGTTCGCCGTGATCGGCGCGCTGGTCGCCGCCCGCAGCGACAAGTTGCTGCCAGGCCTGGTCGGGGTCGGCGTGGTCGGTTATGCCTCGGCGCTGCTGTTCCTGCTGCATGGCGCGCCCGACCTGGCGCTGACCCAGTTCGCCGTCGAGACGCTGGTGCTGGTCGTGCTGATGGCCGTGATGGTGCGCCTGCCCGAGCGTGCACCCAGCACTCGCAGCCGTGCCGAGAAGCGCATCGACGTCGCCATCGCCGCGGCGTTCGGCGTGCTGGTGTTCGTGGCGCTGGCCAGCATGCTGGCGTTGCCCTTCGACGGCCGGCTGTCCGAGTATTTCGGCGCCACCAGCTACGGCCAGGCGCATGGCCAGAACGTCGTCAACGTCATCATCGTCGACTACCGGGCGCTCGACACGCTGGGCGAGATCGCGGTGGTGGGCTTTGCGACGCTGGGGGTCTGGAGCCTGCTGCGGCGGCGCGCCGTGCGTGCGCGCGCGACCATCGCGGCCCAGGCCGACTTGGAGCAGAAACGATGAATTCGCTGATCTTCAGCGCCACCGCCAGGCTGCTGTTCTGGGGCATGTTGAGCGTGTCCCTGCTGATGCTCTGGCGCGGCCACAACGAACCGGGCGGCGGCTTCGTCGGCGGCCTGGTGGCGGCCATGGCCTACGCCCTGATCGCATTGGCGGACGGCGTGAAGCGGGCGCGCCGCCGCTTGCGTATCCATCCGGTCGTGCTGGCCGGCGCCGGCGTGGTGTTCGCGGTGCTCAGCGGCCTGCCCGGCATCGTCGCCGGCGCGGGCTTCCTGACGCATCAGTGGATCATTTTCGACAATGGTTTCAAGCTCGGTACCACGCTGCTGTTCGACATCGGCGTGTATTGCACCGTGATGGGCGGGATGCTGTGCCTGGTGCTGCGCCTGTACGAAGACGAAGACCAAGGGGAAGCATCTTGAATCTGATCTATGCCGCCGGGATCGCCGCCGTCATGGCCGTCGGGCTGTACCTGCTGCTGTCGCGGCACGTGGTGCGTGTGTTGTTCGGCTTGATGCTGCTGTCGGCCGCGGTCAATCTGGTGATCTTCCTGGCCGGGCGCATCGGCGCGTTCGCGCCGCCGGTCATGGGCGCCGGCGAGACCACGCTGGCCCAGACGGCCGCCAATCCGCTGCCGCAGGCGCTGGTGCTGACCGCCATCGTGATCGGCTTTTCGCTGGTGTCGTTCGTGGCCGCGCTGGTGCTGCGCATCTATCGCGACAGTGGCACGCTCGATGGCCGCCAGCTGAACGAGGCCGAGGCGCTGGGCAGCCCCTTCGACGATGCGCCGCAAGACGCTGACGCCGCGCCGCGCGCGCAGCAGGTGCGCCGGTGATGCCGATGCTCGACGCCCACCTCGTGTTGTGGCCGGTGCTGATCCCCCTGCTGGGCTCGGCGCTGTGCATGCTGTGCTGGCGCCGCCATGCCGCCCAGCAGGCGCTTTACCTGGTCTGCCTGCTGGCGATGCTGCTGGCCGCGCTGGTGCTGCTGCGGCAGGTGTCCGCGCAAGGCGTGATCGCACTGACCTTCGGCGGCTGGCAGGCGCCGTTCGGCATCAGCTTCGTGGCCGACCGGCTGGGCGCGGCGATGGTCGCGGTCACCGGCGTGCTGGCCATGGCGGTCGGCGTGTTCAGCCTGTCGGCCACGCATCGGCGCCACCTGCACAACGGCGTGCGGCCGTTGATGCTGGGCCTGCTGGCCGCCGTCAACGGCGCCTTCCTGACCGGCGACATCTTCAACCTGTACGTCTGGTTCGAGATCATGCTGATCACCGCGATGGGCTTGCTGGTGATCGACAAGAACCGCGCGCAGCTGGACGGCGCGATGAAGTACGCGGCGCTCAATCTGCTGAGCACGCTGATGTTCCTGCTGGCGATCGCGATCCTTTACGGCGTGACCGGTACGCTGAACATGGCCGACCTGGCGCGCGTGTTGCCGCAGGCCGACAACAGCGCCGCGCTGGCCGTGTCGGCGGCATTATTTTTGGTCGGCTTCGGCATCAAGGCCGGCGTGTTCCCGATGTTCTTCTGGCTGCCGGCCTCGTACCACACCATGTCGATCGCGGTGCTGGCGATCTTCGCCGGGCTGCTGACCAAGGTCGGCGTGTATGCCTGCCTGCGCGTGTTCTCGCTGCTGTTCGCCGGCGGCGAGGCGCTGCGCGAGGTGATCGCGCTGATGGCGGCCGGCACCATGCTGTTCGGCGTGTTCGGCGCCGCGGTGCAATGGGACGTGCGGCGGATCCTGTCGTTCCACATCATCAGCCAGATCGGCTACATCCTGCTCGGGCTGGCGCTTGGCACGGTGGCGGCGATGGCTGGCGCGATCTTCTACATCGTCCACCACATCATCGTGAAGGCCAATCTGTTTCTCATCGCCGGCGCCATGCATCGCTGCACCGGCACCTACGATCTGCGCCGCTGTGGCGGACTGATGCGCAGCCAGCCCTGGCTGGCCGTGCTGTTCGCGATTCCGGCGCTGTCGCTGGCCGGCATCCCGCCGCTGTCGGGCTTCTGGGCCAAGTTCCTGGTCATCGATGCGTCGTTCAAGGCCGATGCCGCCTGGCTGGCCGCGGTCGGCCTGTTCGTGGGCCTGCTGACGATCTATTCGATGAGCAAGATCTGGATCGAGGCCTACTGGAAGCGCGCGCCGGTGGTGCGTCAGCGCATCCTCCGGGTGCCGGCGCCGATGACGCTGGCCATCGGCGCGCTGGCCGCGTTGACATTGTGGATCGGCCTGCAGCCCCAGGCCTTGATCGAATTCTCGCGCGCCGCCGCGGCCACGTTGGCCGATCCGGCGCAGTACATCGACGCGACGCTGACCACGCCCGCGCCGCCGGTCCAGGGAGAGACGCCATGAGCACCTTGCCGCGGCGCCTGCGCGCCTGCCGGAAGCTTTGCGTGGTGTTCCTGCGCGAGCTGGCGTTGTCGTCGTGGTCGGTGGCGCGTGCGGCCTACGCCGGTACGGGCGCCGGCCAGCCGGCCGTGGTCGCCGTGCCGCTGCGGGTGCGCAGCGACCTGGGCATCGCCACGCTGGCCAACCTGGTGTCGCTGACGCCCGGCACCACCTCGCTGCATGTCAGCGACGACCGCAAGATGCTGTACGTGCATTGCCTGGACGCCGCGTCCGACGAGGCGGTGGTGGCCGATATCCGTGCGGCCTTCGAGGACACCCTGCTGGAGATCGAAGCATGATGGAGACCCTGATGCTGTGGGACCGCGTCGTGTCGCTGGCAACCCACACGCTGCTGGCGCTGCTGGCGGTGCCGCTGGGCATGACCCTGCTGCGCATGCTGCGTGGGCCCGGCCTGGCCGACCGCTTCGTCGCGCTGGACATGTTGACCGGCCTGGCGGTCAGCGCCGCGGCGCTGACGATGGCGGTCACCGGCCGGCGCGAGTTCCTCGACGTCGGCCTGGGACTGGCCGTGTTCGGTTTCATGGGCACCTGCGCGCTGGCGGCCTTTCTCGAACGGCGGAGCAAGTCATGAGCGTGGCACTGCTGTTGACTGCGGCCGCGCTGCTGCTCAAGATCGCCGGCTTCGTGTTCCTGCTCGGCGCCGCGCTGGGCCTGCTGCGTTTTAGCGATCCCTTGCAGCGCATGCATGCGTCGACCAAGTCCGGCACCATCGGCGCCGGCCTGACGGTCGCCGGCGCGGCGCTGGGCAGTGGCGATGCCTACACGCTGGCCATCGCGGCGGTGGCGATCCTGTTCCTGGTGTTGACCGTGCCGGTGGCGGGCCACCTGCTGGGGCGCGCGATCTATTTTTCGGGCGAGCCGCTGCGCGGGCTGGAAAATCGCGATGCCCTGCGCGAGCGGGGCACGGCGGGTTCGGATTGACGCGCCGTCAACGGCCGCTTTGCAGCCGCTTCATGGCCGAGTCGGGATAACGCTGGCCCGCCGCGGCGCCCGGTGCGAACACCGCGTCCAGTTGCTGCCATACCGTGGCGTCGAGTCGTAGCGCCGCCGCGTGCATGGCGTCACTGACGTGTTGCGGTTCGGTCACGCCGACGATGGGCGTGGCCTCGCCGCTGCGCTTGCACCAGGCCAGCGCCAGTTGCGCGGCGCTGGCGCCCGACTGTTCGGCCAGGGCCCGCAACTGCTCGACCAGCTCGAGGTTCTTGTAGAAGTTCTCGCCCTGGAAACGCGGCATGTCGCGCCGCTGGTCGCCCGGCGGCAGGTCGTCCGGCGACTTGAGCGCGCCGCTGAGAATGCCACGGCCTAGCGATGCATAACCGAAGAACCAGCTGCCCTGTTGCTTCAAGGCCGGGATGATGTCGGTCTCGGGTTCACGGCTCCACAGCGAGTATTCGCTCTGCACCACGGCGACCGGGTGGATCCGCTGCGCCCGGGCATAGGCGCCGGGCCCCACTTCGCACAGGCCCAGCGCGCGCACCTTGCCTTTCTCGACCAGCCGCGTCATTGCGCCGTAGGTGTCTTCGAGGGGTACGTTGGGATCGACGCGATGCAGGTAATAAAGGTCGATCACGTCGGTGCCGAGCCGCAGCAGGCTGGCATCGCAGGCCGCTTCGACGCGCTCGGGTCGGGCATCCAGGCCGCGCTGGTCGGCGCGTTCGCCAAACAGATAACCGAACTTGGTGCACAGCACGACGTCGTCGCGCCGCTGCCGGATCGCGTCGCCGACCAGCGTTTCGTTGGCGCCGTTGGCGTAGAGGTCGGCGGTGTCGATCCAGCGGCCGCCGTGCTGCAGGTAAAAGTCCAGCGTCTGGCGCGACTGGCTGTCCGAGCTGGGGCCGTAGTAGCCCGTCATCGCCATGGTGCCCAGGACGAAGGCGGGCGGCGTGTCGCCGAAGGGGTGCGTGGTGGTCATGATGGATGTCATTCCTCGGCGGCGTGGACCACGCCGCCTGTGATCAGGTCGTCGATATCGCTGGCCGACAGCCCCAGCTCGGCCAGCAGCGCGCGGCTGTCCTGGCCGGCATTGGGCGGATCGCGGCGGATGCCGAAGGTGGCGCTTTCCATGCGGATCGGCAGGCTCGGCAGGCGGGTACGGGTGCCATTGGGCAGGCGGGTGTCAAGCAGCCCGCCGGTGGCAGCCAGGTGCGGATCGTCGAACAGCTGTTCGGGCCGGTTGATCGGCGAGAACGGAATGCGCGCGCGTTCGCAGGCCTGCACCGCCTGCGCCAGGCTGAGCTGGCCCAGCGCGGCGGCCAGTTCTGGAATCAGGCTGGCGCGCGCGTCGATGCGGCTTTCGTTGCTGGCATAGGCGGGATTGGCAAGCAGGTCCAACCGTCCGATCTCGGTGCAAAAGCGCTGCCAGTGGCCATCGCTGGTGATGCCGACGAACAGCTGCTCGCCGCCCGCCACCGTGAAAGGCTCGTAGACCGCCCAGGCCGACACCCGCTCGGGCATCGGCGGGATCGGCGCGCTGCTCTGCGCCGCGTAGCACAGGTGCTGGCCCATCAGCATGACGGTCGATTCGAACAGGGCGGTCGCGACCTTCTGGCCCGCGCCGCTGCGATCGCGTTCGCGCAAGGCCAGCAGGATCGCGATTACCGCGAACATGCCGCCGGTGATGTCGACCACCGAGGTGCCGGCGCGCAGCGGGCGGCCCGACGGCCCGGTCATGTAGGCCAGGCCGGCCATCATCTGCACCACCTCGTCGAGCGCCTGGCGTTCGCGATAGGGACCGTCCAGAAAGCCCTTGAGGCTGGCGTAGATCAGCCGCGGGTTGACGGTGCGCAGCGTGTCGTAGCCCAGCGACAGGCGCTCCATCGTGTCGGGCGCGAAGTTCTCGACCAGCACGTCGGCGCTCTCGACCAGCTTGAGCAGCGTCGCGCGGCCACGCGGGTGCTTGAGATCGAGCGCGAGGCTGCGCTTGTTGCGATTGAAATAGCCGAAGTAGCCGGTGCCGAAGCCCTTGAGCCGGCGCGTGCGGTCGCCTTCGACCGGTTCGATCTTGACCACGTCGGCGCCCATGTCGGCGAGCAGCATGCCGCAGGCCGGGCCCATGACGGTGTGGCCGAAGTCCAGCACGCGGATGCCGTGCAGCGGCAACGTCGTGGTGTCATTCATGGCCGGGCTCCGTTTGTCGCGGCGCGGCGCCGGTATAGCGATAGGGCACTTGCGGCGGCATCGGTCCCTTGATGCGCGCCGAGGTGTTCATCTGTTCCCAGGCATGGCTGAGGATGCCGACCGAGCGCGACAGCACGAACAGCCCGCGCGCGAGTTCGGGCGCAAAGCCCAGCTCGCCATGCACGGCGGCGGTGGCGCCATCGATGTTCATCGGCAGCCGCTTGCCCTTGCGACGCGCCAGCGCGGTTTCGACCGCGCGGGCCACGGCGGCATGCCGGCCGGCGACCTCGCCGGCCTGATGCGCCGCGTCGACCAGCGCCAGCAGCTTGCCGGCGCGGGGGTCGACCGGATGGAATCGATGGCCAAAGCCGGGGATCAGGCCGCCATCGGCCAAGGCTGCATCGACCTCGGCGCTCGCTGCGTCGGCTAGCGGCTCGCCGCGCGCCAGCCTGGCGATCACACGCTCGTACAAGGCCAGGCAGGCCTGGCCGGCGCCGCCATGCACGTCGCCCAGCACGTTGATGGCCGAGGCCATCGCGCCGTTGACGCCGATGCCGCAGGTGCTGGCCATGCGGGCGATCGCGATCGACGGTGCGTGCGGGCCATGGTCGACGCCGGCCACCAGCGTGGCCTCGAGCAGCCTGGACTGCGCCGGCGTGGGCAGCTCGCCGCGCAGCATCAGCCAGATCATCGCGGGGAAACTGATCGTGCCGATCAGCGTTTCGATCGCGTAGCCGCGCGGGCGGATCGCGCCGGGTTCGATGTCGATGACGCTGGTGCGCCACCAGTCGGCCAGTTCGCCGGCGGGTATCTGATCATCCAGGGTATATGCCATGGCGTCAGCCCAGTACGAAAGGGTTATCGCGCTTGGGCGAGGGGGTGATCCAGACGCTCTTGACCTGCATGTATTCCTTGATCGCATCGACACCGCCTTCGCGGCCCATGCCACTACGTTTGTAGCCGCCGAAGGGCGACGTGAAGCTGGTGGTCCGGTAATTGTTTACCCACACCGTGCCGGCCTGGATCTTCTCGACGCAATGCATGGCACGGCGCAGATCCTGCGTCCAGACGGCCGCCGCCAGGCCGAATTCGGTGTCGTTGGCCAGCGCCAGCGCTTCGTCCTCGTCCTTGAAACGGATCACCGACAGCACAGGGCCGAACACTTCTTCGCGGGCGATGCGCATCTGATTGGTGACGCCGGTAAAGATGGTCGGCGCGACGAACTGGCCCTGGCCGTAGCCTTCGCCGCTCAACGCGTGGCCACCGAGGGCGCAGGTCGCGCCTTCGGCCTTGGCGGCCTCGATCAGGCGCATCACGTGGTCCCACTGCTGGCGGGTGGCGATGGGACCGAGCTGGGTCTGCGGCAGGGACGGGTCGCCGATGCGCGCTTGCTGCGTCAGCGCCACCAGGCGTTCGATGAAGGCGTCGTGGATGCTGTCTTGCAACAGCAGGCGCGAACCGGCCATGCAGGTCTGGCCGGCCGCCGCGAAGATGCCCGAGATCACGCCCTTGAGCGCTTGGTCGATGTCGGCATCGTCGAACACGATGTTGGGCGACTTGCCGCCCAGTTCGAGCGTGACACGCTTGAAGCCGCTGGCGGCCGCCTCGTTGACCTTCTGCCCGCCGGCGTCGCCGCCGGTGAAGGCGATCTTGCGTGTCAGCGGATGGCGTACCAGCGGATCGCCGACTTCGGCGCCGAAACCGGTGACCACGTTGACCACGCCCTGAGGGATGCCGGCCTGTTCGGCCAGCCGTGCCAGTTCGAGTATCGATGCCGAAGCGTGCTCGGACGGCTTGATGACGATGGTGTTGCCGGCAGCCAGCGCCGGCGCCATCTTCCAGGCCGTTAATGATAGCGGCGAGTTCCATGGCGTGATCGCCACCACCACGCCCAGCGGTTCGAGGCGGGTGTAGTTGATGACGCCCGGCTTGTTGACCGGAATCACGTCGCCGCTGACCTTGTCGGCCAGGCCGGCGTAGTAATAGAACCATTGGGCGATGTTGAGCACCTGGCCACGCACCTCGGTGATCAGCTTGCCGTTGTCGCGTTGTTCGACGCGGCCCAGATGATCGGCGTTCTCTTCGATCAGCGCCGCCAGCTTGCGCAGCAGCGCGCCACGCTGGGTCGCGCTCAGCGCCGGCCAGGCCCCTCGGGTGAAGGCAGCATGGGCGGCCTGCACGGCGCGTTCGGCGTCAGCGGCGCCGCCGCGCGGGATCTGCGCCCAGACCTCGCCCGAGAACGGTTCGACCGAGTCGAACCAGGCGCCGTCGGTGGGATCGCACCATTGGCCGTCGATGAACAGCTGATAGCGGGTGGGAGTGTTTGTTGCGGTCATGTCTTGCGCCTGTGGAATCAATCGACCTTCAGATTGCTGCTCTTGACCAGATCGTCGAACAGCGAGATCTCGTCGCGCATCTGGGTCTCGAAGGCCTGGGGGTTGCTGTCGGTGATGGCTTGCAGGCCGGCGTTGGCCATCTGGGTGGCGAAGGTGGGCGATTGCGCGACCTTCTGCAGCGCGCCGGCCAGGCGTTCGATGACCGCGGGCGGGGTGCCCTTGGGCATCAGCAGGCCGTACCACGAGTCGAGCCGGAAATCCTGCAGGCCGGATTCGCCGAAGGTCGGTACCTCGGGCAGCAGCGGCGAGCGCTCGGGCGCGGCTACCGCCAGCGCGCGCACCTGGCCGGCCTTGATCTGCGGCAGCACCGATCCCAGCGTGGCGAAGGACATCGCCACGTGGCCGGCCATCACGTCGCTGACCGCCGGCGCGGCGCCCTTGTAGGGCACGTGGGTGATGGTGGTCTGGGTCAGCTTCTTGAAGAGTTCGGCCGACAGATGCGGCGTGCCGCCGCTGCCGGCCGAGGCGTACGAGTACTTGTCGGGATTGGCGCGCACTTGCTTCAGGAAGCCCGCGAGGTCCTGCGCCGGGAAGTCCTTGTTGACGATCAGCACGGTCGGCGCGACCGCCATCGCGGCAACCGGCACGAAGTCGTCGACGCTCTCGAATGGCAGGTTGGGATACAGCACCGCATTGATGGTGTGGTTGGTCGCGGCGATCAGGCCGGTGTAGCCGTCCGGCGCGGCGCGCGCCACGGTGTTGGCCGCGATCGTCGCGTTGGCGCCCGGGCGGTTCTCGACGATCACGGTCTGGCCGAGCGCGCGGCCCAGGTCATTGGCGATCACGCGCGCGACGATGTCGGTGGGGCCGCCGACGGCAAAGCCGACCACCAGGCGCAAGGGTCGCGACGGATAGTCGTCGGCCGCGAGCGCGGGCGTGGCGATGACGGCGAGGGACGCGGCGAGCAGGCCGCGGCGCAGCAAACGGGTAATGGTCATGGTCAATTCCTGTTGGACGTTCTGATTGGAATTGCACGCTGCTGCCTCCCCCTGGTGCGCCTCTGGGCCGGAGCCGGACGCTTGGGTCGCCGCGTGTGCAACGTCGAAATAATAGAACCGAGTTCTGTCTGTTGCAACTTAAATTAGAACGCAGTTCTGCTTGGTAGAACAAAATGCCTGTGCGACAATCGCCGCAACACAAGAGGGGCGGGCGTTGTCCGGCCCCGGCATCAGAGGAAAGACATGGCGCAGGAGCGGGCTGCGGAGGACAAGGGAGTGGCCGCGGTGACACGCGCGCTGGGCCTGTTGTCGGCCTTCCGGGAAGACGATTACAGCTTGACGCTGACCGAGCTGGCCAAGCGCACCGGTCTGTACAAAAGCACGGCGTTGCGGCTGATCGACACGCTGGTGCGCGAGAACTACCTCTACCGGATCGCCGACGGCAGCTATCAGCTGGGGGCCCGCCCCTTGCAGCTGGGCGCGATCTTCCAGCGCCAGCAGCGCACCGTCGAATACGTGCCGCCCTTTCTGCGCCGCATCGTCGAAGAGCTTGGCGAAAGCGCCTCGTTCTACGTGTTCCAGAACGGCGGGCGCATGTGCCTGCATCGGGTCGACGCCAACAACCAGGTCATCCGCGACTCGGTCCGCGAGGGCGATTGGCGGCCGTTGGCGGGCGGTGCGACCGGCACGATCCTGATGGCGTTTCGAGGCGAGCCTGGTGCCGAGATGGACGCGGTGCGACAGCAGAGGTGGGCTGCCAGTTTCGGCGGCGCGCATCCCGAGATGGCGGCGGTGGCGGTGCCGGTGTTCGGCGCGCAGCAGGTGCTGGTGGGCGCGCTGAGCGTATCGGGCCCGCGTTATCGGCTCGAGGCGCGCGGCGCCGACAGCCTTTATCCGACCTTGCTGCAGGCCACGCGCGAACTGACGGCTTTGCTGGGCGGTGACGCATTAGTCTTCGATGAGTCCGGGATTGCCCGACGAAGTTGAAGCCGTGCTCGGCAGCGTGCCCCGGCCCCGCCGCTAAGTCGGCGCCAGGCGCGCCGGGCGCCGGCTCGCTGGGGTGCTTCCCGATGGTGCCCGATACTGCTTTGATGCATGCTGGCGGTTCCTGAACGACTACCCGCCCGCGGCCACCATGCAAGCCTTTCAACCGCCGTCCTACGACAACTCCCCCGATGCCACCTGGACCACCGCCGATCTGTGCGACGCGGCGCTGGGCCAGCCCGACAAAGGCCTGCGCGTGCTGCCCGACGCGTACCGGCAGTACGGCGGCAATCCCTGGTATTTCGGATCGATCGTGGTCGTGCCGGCCTTGCCGCAAGGGCAGATTTCGTCGCTGGCCGGCCTGCTGTCGCAATCCGGCGACGGCCGCGTGCTGGTGGTCGATGGCGGTCCGCTGCAGAACACCGCGATCTTCGGCGACCGGATGGCGTGCATGGCGGTGCAGAACGGCTGGCGCGGCGTGTTGATCCACGGTTATGTGCGCGACACCGCGACGCTGGCGCGCCTGCCGCTGGGCGTGCACGCGCTGGGCACGCGGCCCAACCGCGCCGAGGTGATGCTGCCGGCGCAGGCCGGCGAGGCCGTGACGCTGCACGGCATGTCGCTGCGCACCGGCGAGTGGCTGTACGCCGATGGCGACGGCGTGATCGTGCTGGCCGAACGGCACGCGCCGCCACGCGGGCCGGCCTGACGGCGGGCTGGGCGTCAGCGGCGCCGCAAATAGCGCAGCACCGGCGCCAGCGCATCCAGCGCGGGTGCTTGCGCGCAAGCCTGCGCCGCCGTGGCCCACGGGTACGGCAGCCGTGCCAGCCAGTCGTCCAGCAGCGTCGGCGCCGTGTCGGGCGGCAGCACTTCCATCGCCTCGATGGCGATCGCCAGCGATTGCACGCGCCGGTCCTGCGCCGTGCCGGCGAAGTCCCAGACATAACTGCCGCAGCCGACCCGCACGCCGCCGCTGGCCTTGTCGGTCATACCGACCAGCCAATCGCAGCAGAACTGCGTGGCGTCGGCCGCCGGCAGCGTGTCGGCCAGGCAGAAGGTGTAGACGTTGTCGTAGCTTTGTCCGAAGCGCCGGCTCAGCACGTCGGCGATCGCGGCCAGCCCTTCGGTGCGCGCCGGAAAGCTGATGGCCTGCGACTCGACCCGCATGGTCAGCGTGGCATCTTGCGCGAAGGCGTGCGCCATCAGGTGCGGACGGTTCTCGTCCTTGGCGCGGATATAGGTGTGGATCAGCGTGGCCGGGTCGGTGGCGACCAGGCGGCGGGCGGCGGCGATGGCTTGCATGGCGAGGCTCGGGATGAGGCGGGAAGGCGCTGATGATAGAGGATGCGCGGTCATCCATCGCTGCATTGGCCAGTGGCGTTCAGGGGTATTGCTGGCGTGCGTGCACCACGCCGATGACCTCGATGGCGCCGCCCGCGACACGGTAGACCACGATGTAATTGAGATGGACAGCGACTAGCGACGAGCTTTTTCCGCTTTTTCGCGTGCGTGGGCTTTGGCGATGAGCTCTGCCGTCCGGGATTTCACCTCGGCGTGCGAAATCGGCGGGCGCGGGTCGGCCAGGCTTTCCTGTACTTTCGCGCGAAACCAGCGGTCGTGGCTGCTTGCCTGCTCTGGCGTATCGGCTTCGGAGACGACGGGCTTGCGGGCTGTACCCATGACGGGGGCTCCTGTTGAACGTCCATTTTATGCCTTCCTGCACAGCGAGGCCGCTCGGAAGCTTGCGTGCCGGTTGTAGCAGACTGGCAGTGGGGGAGTACCGCCCCGGGTGGACGAATCAGCCCCATATCGACGCCGGCGCCGCAGTATGCTGACGCTCCCGGCTACCCGAGCATGTTTCCGATGACCGAATTCATAGACCTGTTGCGCACGTTGTTTGCCGAACACGCGCAGACGCTGCTGTTCGCCAACGTGCTGCTCGAGCAGCTGGGCGTGCCGATCCCGGCCTATCCGACCATGATCGTCGCCGGCACCGTGGCCGGGGCCAGCAGCGGCGGCACGCTGGCGACGGTGTTCGCGCTGGCCGTGCTGGCCTGCCTGATCGCCGACACGGTCTGGTACTACGCCGGCCGGCGCTACGGCAGCGCCTTGATGCGCGGCATCTGCCGGGTGTCCCTGTCGCAGGACCGCTGCATCCGCAAGAGCACCGACCTGTACCGGCAGGTCGGTCCGCGCATGCTGCTGGTGGCCAAGTTCCTGCCCGGCGCCGGCGCGCTCAGCACGCTGATGGCGGGCACCTCGGGCACGGCGCTGCCGGTGTTCCTGCTGTACGACCTGGCCGGCTCGGCGATCTGGGTCGGGTCGGCACTGATGCTGGGCCTGATCTTCCAGGATGCCGTGGGCGCGATGCTGGCCTTGCTGACGACCTACGCGCTGCCGGGTTTGCTGATCGTCGTGGCGCTGTTCGCGACCTACCTGGCCTGCAAATACCTGCAGCGCCGCAAGCTGCTGCGTCACAGCCGCCAGGTGCCGCGCCTGCCGCTGGACGAGCTCGGACAGCTGATGACCGACGGCAGGCCGGTCGTGCTGCTGGACGTGCGGGCCCGGGACGAACAGGGCGGCGACGCGATCATCCCCGGCGCGATCGCGATGCCGATCGACTCCAAAGCGGCCCTGCTGGCGGCGCTGCCACGCGACACCGCGGTGATCGTCTACTGCGATTGTCCCGACGAGATCTCGGCGGCCTACCTGGCCGCGCGCATCCGCGCGCTGGGCCATCCCGAGGTGTACGCGCTGCGGGGCGGCTACCAGGGCTGGCGGCAGGCCTGCCCGCTCGGCGCGCAGGTGGCTGATGCGCGGCAGCCGGCAGGCGCGGTGGCGCCGCTGACACCGTAACCGTCGGCTACGCTGCGTGTCCATCGAAATGGCCGGCGCGTGAGCTCGCGGCGCAGCGGCGCCGGCGCGCCATGCCTGGTAACGAATCGGGCCGCTGGCGGGCTTTCGTCGCGGCCGGCGTGGCGCTAGGCTGAACCCTGGAGGCCCGCGCCACGCCGGGCTGCATAGTTCAGGAGGTCAGCATGACGACGACACGCAAGGAGTCTCCCTACAACGAGCCTGCCGCCACGCCGCAGGAGGAGCAGGACCGCGAACGTGCGCTGGGCAAGTCGCCGGCGCCGCCGCAACCGCACGAGACCGTGATCGGCCAGCCCGGCCCCAAGGCCACCCGCGTCGACGGCAAGGAAGAAGTGGTCGAGACCGAGACCGGCACGCTGCGTCCGCGCGACGACACGCCGTTTTTCATGGAAAAGAAGAAAGGCCCGCGCGTCTGACGGACTGGCGTTCGATATCCCCAACTCTGCAAGGGAGCAGCATGGAAACCTGGAACAGCGACGCGGTGCATCTGATCAGGACGCACGTGGACGGATCGGTGGACGAACTGACCGTGGCGTGCAAGGCCGTGACCTGGGCGCCAACGCCCGACATTCCCGATAACACCGAACGGTCGGAACCCGGCTACCTGCTGGTGCAGGGCGCCCACGCGCCGGCGCTCGACCAGCTGGACTGGCAGCCGACCCAGGTGCGATTCGCCATCGAAGGCTATACCGAGGATCGCCAGTTCGAGGTCACCGGCTGGCATGCCGACCCCGATGACGCCGGGGCCGGACGCTTCAAGCTTTACCTGCCCTGGGTGCCGCCGGTCTCCGCCCGACCTGCATGACCGTCATGCCGGCGATGGCGACACCGCCGCCGATCAGCAGCGAGGCCGTCAGCGCCTCGTTCAGCCACAGGCTCGAGAACAGGATGCCGAACACCGGCACCAGCGTGATGTAGCCGGCCGCCGCGCCGGCGCCCAGCGTCTTGACGCCTTCGAAGAACCAGGCGTACGCCACCGCGGTGGCGCCCACCGACAGCACGGCCAGGCAGGCCCAGCTTTGCCAGCTGGCCGTCAGCATGGCCTGCCAGCCGGGCGCGCCTTCGACCACCAGGCTCAGCGCCAGCAGCATCAGCGCGCCGAGCATCGCCGTGACGGTGGTGGCGGTCAGCGCATCGATGCCGCCCAGCACCGCGCGGCCGATCAGCGTGTAGACCACCCAACAGGCCACGCAGCCCATCAGCAGCAGCTCGCCGACGCCGGTCTGGCCGGACAGGAACTGCAGCGGCGCGCCGCCGCTGATGGCGTACAGCGCGCCGCCGGCGGCCATCAGCATGCCCAGGATGATCGTGCCGTTGAGCTGCTCGCGAAAGATCAGCGCGGCCAGCAGCAGCGTGGCGGCCGGATTGAGCGTGATGACCACCGCGCCCTTGCCGGCCGGCACCAGTTGCAGGCTCAGCATGAAAAAGGTGGAGTAGCCGAACACGCCGGCGGCCGCGGCCCAGAACAGGCCTTGCCACTGGCGCCGGTCGAGCGCGGCGATCGACTTGAGCCGGCCGCTGTGCGAGAGCCACAGCAGCAGCGCCAGGCTGGCGATCAGGAAACGCACGCTGGCGGCCGCCAGCGGCGGCATCGCCTGCGCGACGACGCGCCCCCATGACCAGGAGGCGCCCCAGAGGGCGGCCATGCCGATCAGGCGCAGGTGGGTGGATTGATGGTTCGCCATCTTCCTAGGTGCAGACGTGGTTGACGTCCGGATAGCGTGTATCGGCGTCGCTCTCGGTGATCTTGCGCAGCAGATACAGCAGCGCGATGCGCTCGGCCTCGTTCAAGGGGCCGAAGGTCTCTTCGGAGATCGCCTGCGCATGCGGCTGCATTTCGGCGACCAGCTGCTTGCCTTCGTCGGTCAGGCTGACGATGACCTTGCGGCGGTCCGAGGGATCGGGCTGCAACGCGATCAGCGCGCGGCTCTTGAGCCGGTCGACGACGCCGCGGATGGTCGCCTGGTCGATCACGGTGGCCTTGACCAGCTCGCTGATCGAGGCGGCCTGCTCGCTCAGCGCGCACATCACGACGAACTGCGCGACGGTCAGCTTGGAGTCGGGGATGAACTGCTGGAACAGCGCGGTGTGGCGCTGGTAGGCGCGCCGCAGCAGATGGCCGACCTGCGAGGAAAAGACGTAGGGCACGGCCGGCTCGGCGGCGCGGGGCGGATGGCCGGTATCGGATCGGGATGAGGGGGTCGGCATGATAACGAAAGGCTCCTGGGCCACGGCCGCCAGGCGCGTGGCATGGCGCGGTAGTCTACGCCGGAAGTGTGTCGGCCTGGCTGGCCGGCAGCGCGGCGGGCTCGCCAGACGCGCGCGCCTGCAGCGCCCGGCGGATCGTCTCGCTAGTGTAGGGCGGCGCGCACAGGCGCAGGCCGGTGGCGTCGAACAGGGCGTTGGCGATCGCCGGCGCGCCTGGCAGCGAGGCCGATTCGCCGGCGCCCATCGGTGCTTCGTCCTGGCGCGGCATCAGCAGCACGTCGATGTCGGGCAGCTCGGTGAAGTTCAGGATCGGATAGGCGCCCCACTCGCGGCTGGTGACGCCCTGCGGGCCGAAGCCGACCTGCTCGAGCAGCGCGCGGCTGAGCGTCTGCACGATGTTGCCGTGGACCTGATGGCGCACGCCGTCGGGGTTGACCATCAGCCCGGCGTCGTGGCCGACCACCACCCGTTCGACCACCACGCGGCCACTGGCCGGATCGACGCGCAGGTCGACGATCCAGACGGCCCAGGCCGCGCCGAAGCCGGGAAACTTGCTGTGGATGTAGCGCGCGTAGGCCACGCCGCGCCCGCGCAGCTGGCCGTCGGCGTCGGGCGTGCCGCGGCTGCCGCGCGCGCCGCTGCGCCAGTGCGCGCGCTCGGCGGTGGCGCGCAGCAGGTCGCTGGCGCGGCTGTCGTCCAGATGGCGCAGCCGGAACGCCACCGGGTCCTGTCCGGCCAGCGCGGCCAGCTCGTCGATCATGCATTCGTGCGCAAAGGCGTTGGGCAGCGCCGACACGCCGCGCAGCCACGAGGCGCGCACCAGCGGCGCCGTGTCGTGGCAGACGATGTTCTGGTGGGGATACCGATAGGCCGGCACGGCCGTGCGGTCGCCCATCTGCAGCGTGCGCGGCTGGCCCGGCACCCGGCCGGTCAGCAGCAGCGCCAGCAGCGGCGCGTCGTTGGACGGATAGCGCACGCCGAAGTCGTAGGCCAGCAGGCCGCCGTCGTCGTCCAGCGCGGCCTGCACGTCGATCAATTGGGCGGTGCCCTTGGGCTCCCATTGGTGTTCCTGCGCGCGGGTCAGCTGCACCCGCACCGGCGCGCCGACCGCCATGGCCAGCAGCGCGGCGTCGCCGCAGACATCGTCGGCGCAATTGCGGCCATAACAGCCCGAGGCTTCCAGCCGCACGATCTCGATGTTGCCTTCGCCCAGCGCCAGCAGGCGATCCAGATCGATGCGCAGCATGTGCGGGTTCTGCGTGCCGGACCAGACCGTCAGCCGGCCGTCGCGATAGTCGGCCACCGCACAGGACGGGCCGATCGACGCGTGCATCTGATAGGGCCAGACGTAGCTGCGCTGCAGCCGCCGGGCTGGCGGCGCGGCCTGCAAGGCCAGCGCCGCGTAGCCGTCGGCGCGCAGCGGGCGCGGCTCGGAGGGCTGCGCGCGCAATGCGGCGTCGAGGTCGCGCAGATCGGGCGCCGGCGGGATCGTGCGCCATTGCAGCTTGAGCGCACGCATCGCCGCGTCGGCCTGTTCCTCGCGGTCGGCGACCACGCCGACGAAGTCGCCGCGCGTCACCACCTGGACGTTGCCGGGCAGGTGCGCGACAGAGGCCTGGTCGACCGACAGCAGGCTGTGGCCGATGAAGTCGCCGCCGTCGCGGCCCGGATAGGGCGGCCGCAGCACCCGGCCATGGCGCATGCCGGGCACCCGCACGTCGTGCACGAAGCTCAGCGCGCCGGTGGCCTTGGCCGGGATGTCGACGCGGGCGCGGCCGGTGCCGACCAGGCGGTATTCGGAGGCCGGCTTGAGGCGGACCTCGTCGGCCAGCGTCAGCCGGTCGTGCCGGCCGCGCAGCAGCTCGCCGTAAGGCAGGCGGCGGCCATCGGCCGGATCGATGAAGACGATGGCGCCGGCGTCGGCGCGCAGCGCGGCGGGCGCCACCTGCCAGTGCGCCGCTGCCCGCGCGATCAGGTGCTCGCGTGCCTGCGCGGCGGCGCGCCGCAGAGGCACCGCCGAGATCTGGATGGTCGCGCTGGCGATCGTCGGGCCCTGGTTGGGCGCGGCCTCGGTATGGCCCAGCACCATCTCGAGCTGCTCGAACGGCACTTCGAGTTCTTCGGCGACGATCTGCGCCAGCGCGGTGCGGATGCCGGTGCCCAGGTCGACGTGGCCGTTGAAGGCCAGCGCGCGCCAGCCGGTGGCGCGGTCGGGCGCCGCCAGCACCGCCACGAAGATCTCGGGCGTGGCCGGCACGTAATCGGACGCGATGCCCGGCTGGCCCGGCGCGGGCGTGGGCGGCGCGACCGGCTGGCGGATGACCAGCAGCGCACCGTCGCGCGCGAGCAGGCCGTCGTGCAGGGCCTTGGGCTGGGGCAGGTTCATCGCGGCGAGCTTAGCGCGGCGCCGCGGCGGTGTCGACGAGCGCCTGGGCCAGCGGCATGACCGCCGCGTACTTCTGCGCCATGTCGAACAGATTGGCCTCGTGCGGGCCGATGGCGCGGTCGCCGACACAATCGGCCACCACCAGCGGCCGGAAGCCGGCCTGCATCGCATCGACGACGCTGGCGCGCACGCAGCCGCTGGTCACGCAGCCGGCCACCAGCAGCGTCTGCACACCGCGTTGCGTCAGCCATGGCGCCAGCATGGTGCCGTAGAACGCCGACGGGGTGCTCTTGCGCACCACGTATTCGCCCGGCACCGGCGCCAGTTCGGGCACGATGGCGCTGGCCGGGCTGTCCTCCTTGAGCGTCAGCATGCCGGGCACCTTCAGGCAGAAGATGTTGGTATCGGCATCGTCGTCCGAGAACACGATGCGGCTGTGCGCGACCGGCCAGCCTTGCGCGCGGGCATGCGCCAGCAGCTCGGTGGTCCGGGCGATGGCCTGCGGGATGTTGCCGCCGCCGAACACCGCCGGGTCGGCGAAGCCGTTGACGAAGTCGATGATCAGCAGGCCGAACGGCGCCTTCAGCGGCAGCGGCGTGCCGAAGCCCTGGCGCGCGTAAGCCGACACATCGCCGCTGACGCCCTGGGTCGGGATCGATTGCTGGCTGGCCGTGCTCATCGCAGGATTCCCTTGAGCTGGCTCGCGCGCTGCGCGCGCGCCAGGCCTTCCGTGTCCTGCACCACGCCGTCGATCACGCTGGGCCGGCCGTCGAGCTCGACGGTGCAGTGGCGCATCGGGATGTCGATATGGCAGGCGGTGGTCCGCTTGCCGCCGGCCTCGTTGTTCGGTCCCATCGACCACAGGAAGTTGCCTTCGAAGGCGCGCGCATCCATGCCGATGTGCGATTCCTTGTCGTAGTGGGCCAGCATCGACCAGTGCGCGCGCGGCTGCAGGCCCCAGCCGATGTGCGAGACCGCGTAGGCCTCGGGGTCTTCGTACGAGGCCATGTATTCGCGCAGCACTTCGGCCTGCAGGCCGCCTTCGATCTGCCTGACGTAGCCGTCGGTGATGCTGAGCCGGATCGGCTCGGTGACGTATTCCTTGAGCGGCAGCAGGATGTCGCCGCGGTCCAGCACCACCACGCCCTGGCTCTGGCCTTCGTTGGGAAAGGTCAGCACGAAGCCGCTCGGCCAGTGGTCCCAGCGGCCGGGCTGGTCGACGAAGCCGTATTCGCAGATCACCGGGAATTCGCCCAGCGGGCAGCGCAGGTCGGTGCCGGCCGCCGACTTGACGTGCATGGTCTTGGCGGCCTCGATCAGCTTGGATGCGGCGACCACGCGGGTGCGATCGGCCTCGATCGGCACCAGCCGGCACAGTACCTCGGGCGGCTCGACCGCCAGCAGGATCTTGGTGCCACCGGCCAGGATCTCGTGCTGCTCGGGCGAGAACAGCAGCGTCATCAGGTCGATCACCAGGTCGCTGGCCTTGAGCGCGGCGATGGCGGCCGGGTTGCCGGTCAATGGCGTGGTGCCGAGATACGCCAGCGAGTCGCGCGACAGCGATTTCTCGGCATTGACCGGCGGCAGGTCGAGCCGGTTGACGCGCGCGCCCAGCTCGCTGGCGGCGGCGATGGCGCAGCGCAATGTCTGCGGATGGGTGTCGGCGCCGGTCAGCACGGTGACGGTCTGGCCGGCCTCGAGGCGCGACAGCGTCAGGGTCTGCTTCCAGGCATGGATCAGGTCGATATCGCTCACGGACATGGCGGGGCTCCGGTGGCTGGCTGAAAAAAGGGAGTGGCGCGCTCAGTCGAGCCGCTGGCCGAGGAACTCGCCGAACGCGGCGTAGAAGCCCGCTTCGTTGTCCCATGGAATCATGTGGCCGGCGCCGGCCACGCGCACGTGCTGCGTCTGCGGCGCCAGGCCCTGCCACTCGGCGACGTCGTCGTCGTTGACCACGTCGCCGCGCTCGGCCGTCATCAGCAGCAGCGGCACCTTGATCTTCGGCAGGTCGGCGTGGATGTCGTCGCGGCCGAAATCCTCGAAGCTCTGGACGATGGCCGGTTCGTAGCAGGTGTGCAGCCATTGCGCGCGCAGGCGCAGCTGGGCGTCGGTCCAGGTCGGGCAGAAGGCGCGCATCTGTTCGGCGTCCATGCCCTGCGTGGCCTGGCGGATCGAATCGACGTACCACGGCAGCTTGGCCGGATAGGCGCGCCGGCCGGGGCCGGAGACCGGCGGATCGATGGCCGCGACCCGCGCCAGCCCGGCCGGCTGGCTGCGCGCGGCGCGCACCGCGATGCGCGCGCCCATCGAGTGGCCGATCAGCGTGTAGCGCGACAGGCCCAGTGCCTGCGTCAGCGCCAGCACGTCGGCGGCCTGCGCGTCCAGGCCGTAGTCGAGCCCGGGGCCGGACGAGGACAGGCCGCGGCCGCGCACGTCCAGCACATAGGTGTCGAAATGCCGGCCGAGCGTCTCGGCGACGAAGCCCCAGGTGGCGGCCGGGCTGGTGATGCCCGGGATCAGCACGATGGGATCACGCTGGGCGCGGGCGCCCTCGTTGCCGCCATGACGCAGGTAGTGCTGGCGGATGCCGTTGGCGTGCACGTGGCCGCCATAGAGATAGTTCGATGACATGGCGGCCCCTTTATTTGGCGTAGGGATAGGCGCCCGACAGCAGCGCGCCGGCGCCGGGCACCACGGGATCGAGATCGAGTTCCTTGAGGATCGCATAGGTCGTCGCGACCGCGGCGGTCAGCACCGGCTTGCCGGTCTGCGCCTCGACCTGCGCGATGGCCGGCAGCGAGGGCATCTGCACGCAGGCCGACAGCACGATGACGTCGGCGTCCTGCACGTTCATGCCGGCCACGATGCCCGGCAGCCGGGCCGGATCGTGGCGGCCGACGTCCAGGTTGTCGGGGATCTCGAGCGCGCGCCAGTCGACGATCTCGAAGCCTTCGTTGGCGATGTAGTCCATCACCAGCTGGGTCAGCGGCACCATGTACGGCGCCACCAGCGCGATCTTCTTCGCGCCCATGACCTTGAGCGCCTCGACCAGCGCGCCGGCGCTGGTGATGACCGGCGCGCTGGCGCCGTTCTCGGCGGTGCGCTCGCTCAGGCGCTGCTGCGATACCCGGTGATAACCATGGCCCATCGCCATGATGGCGACCAGGCAGGCGTAACCCAGCACATCGACGCGCGCGTCCGACAGCTCGAGCGCGCAACGGTCGCTTTCGGCGTCCATCGCGGCCAGCTCGTCCTTCTTGACGGTCTTCATGCGCATGCGGCTGGAGTGGAAGGTGAAGCGGTCGGCCGGGCGCAGTTGCGAGTGCGCCTGCAGCATCGCCGGCACCTCGGTTTCCATCGTGGTGTTCGAGCTCGGCACGATCTGGCCGATGCGGTAGGTCCTGCTCATGGTTTTCTCCCGATGAGATATAGCGTAGACACTCAATATATATAAATCACGACGGTGCTGCAATGCTCTTTCATGGTGCGTGAATCCGTCTAAAACTAGGGAAAATACTTAGACTTAGCAGAGCGGGATTATCTTGTCAGCGATTTTGATTGTCGGTACATTGCATCGGAATAAATAGCGTATACGCTGTATTTCACCGGTAGCGTCCCAGCCCGTCCATGGCGGTGCGCGGCGCGGCCGATCGATAGCCTGGAGAGCATTGCCATGTCCGCAAAACCAAAAATTGCCGTGATCGGCGCCGGCCTGGGCGGTGCTGCCGCGGCCTCGCTGCTGAGTCAGGAAGGTTTCAACGTCCACGTCTATGAACAGGCGCCGGTGTTCTCGCGCCAGGGCGCGGGCATCCACGTCGGCCCCAACGTCATGAAGATCCTGCGCCGCATCGGCATCGAGGACGCACTGAACGAGCAAGGCTCGCATCCCGACTACTGGTACAGCCGCCATTGGCAGACCGGTGACGTGATGGCGCAGATTCCGCTGGGCGATTTCGCCGTCAAGGAATACGGCGCCAGCTACCTGACCGTGCACCGCGGCGACTTCCATGCGCTGCTGGTCGATGCGCTGCCGGCCGGCATGCTGAGCTACGGCAAGTCGCTGACGCAGGTCGAAGACCTGGGCCACGTGGTGCGGCTGCATTTCGCCGACGGCACGGTCGAGGAGGCCGACATCGTGATCGGCGCCGACGGCGTGAACTCGCGCATCCGCGAGGAGCTGCTGGGTGTCGAACCGCCCAAGTACGCCGGCTACCTGGCGCACCGCGCGGTGTTCCCGACGCCGCAGACGCGGCCCGGCATGCTGCCCTTCGACCTGTGTGCGAAATGGTGGAGCGACGACCGCCACATGATGACCTACTTCGTCACCGCCAAGCGCGACGAGCTGTACTACGTCACCGGCGTGCCGGTCGAGCACTGGGACCTGAAGGACCGCTGGCTGCCGAGCAGCAAGGACGAGATGCGCGAGGCCTTCCAGGGCTGGCATCCGACCGTGCAGGCCTTGATCGACGCCACCGTCGAGGTGACCAAGTGGTCGCTGCTCGAGCGGGATCCGCTGCCGCTGTGGAGCCGTGGCCGGCTGGTGCTGCTGGGCGACGCCTGCCACCCGATGAAGCCGCACATGGCGCAGGGCGCGGCGATGGCGATCGAGGACGCCGCGATGCTGGTGCGCTGCTTCAAGGAGGTCGGCCTGGACCGCCACGAGCTGGCTTTCGACCTGTACGAAGCCAACCGTGCCGCGCGTGCCAGCAAGGTTCAGCGCATCTCGCACGACAATACGTGGCTCAGCACCAACGAAGATCCGGCCTGGTGCTTTGGCTACGACGTGTTCAGCGTGCCGCTGGTCGATCCGCAACGCAAGGCGGCGACCGCGACCTGAAGGCGTTGAGGCCCGACCTGACAGGTGACCCCAATGCACAGCAGCGCTCCGAACAGCTCCGATGCCGCAAGGCCTGACCGCCATGCGCTGTCCGTCAACGGCCAGCGGCATGTGGTGCAGGCCGATCCGGCCACGCCCTTGCTGTTCGTGCTGCGCAACGACCTGGCCCTGAACGGCCCCAAGTACGGCTGCGGGCTGGGTGAGTGTGGCGCCTGCACCGTGCTGGTCGACGGCGTGGCGGCGCGGTCTTGCGTGATCCCGTTGCGGGGCGTGGCCGGCCGCGAGGTGACCACGCTGGAAGGCCTGGGCGGTCCGGCCTGTCCCGGGCCGACCCAGCAGGCCTTCATCGATTGCCAGGCGGCCCAGTGCGGCTACTGCCTGAACGGCATGATCATGACGGTCGAGGCGCTGCTGCGCCGCCGGCCCGATCCCGACGAAGCGCAGATCCGCCAGGAGCTGCGCCACAACCTGTGCCGTTGCGGCACCCACATCGAGATATTGCAGGCGGCCCGCCGCGCGAGCGGGCTGCATGCCGCTCGCGCCGGCGCGGCGTCAGCCAACGGCCCCGGAGAGGCGGCGTGAGCGGCGGCGAGCTGCGGGGCGACGCGTCGGGCGGCAGCGCTGGCGAGGTCGGCGCGGCCGTCGCTGGCAGCAACCATGCCGGCGGCAAGCAGGTCGATGGCAACGAAGCCGGCGGCAACCATGCTGGCAGCCATCAGGTCGACGGCAATCAGATCGACGGCGCTCACGCCGGCAGCGCCCCCGCTAGCAGCGCCCCCGCCAGCAATGCCTCCACCAGCAATGCCCCCGCCAGCAATGCTTCCGCGCGCGCGGCCGAACCGCCGGCGGTGCCAGGCGGTGTGCTGCACGGGCTCGCGGTGCGCCCGGCCCGGCTGACCTGGGACGGCCAGCGTTACGGCGGACCGTGGCTGGACGCCCTGGATCTGAGCGGCTCGCGGGCCTTGCCCGGCGTGGTCGAGGTCGTGCGGCTGGAAAATTTTGCCGCGGTGGTGGCGGTGTCGTCGATCCTGGCGCGCCAGGCCGCCGATCTGCTGGCGCCGCGCTGGCGCCAGGGGTGGTCGGCGGCGGGCGGCTCCCTGCGCGAGGGGGTGTCGCGCGGCGATGATGCGCCGGGCGACGCTTCGCCGGGCGACGCGTCGCTGCGTGACGGTTCACCGGGCCATGCAGCGCCGGGCAGCGGGCCGTCCCGCGACGGCGCCACGTTCGCTGACGCCAAGCACGACAACGCCGGCGCGCACGAGACCGCCGGCGCGCACGAGACCGCGTCGGCACACAGCTATACCTGGCAACTGCCGCCGCACGCGCCGGTCGACGGGCAGGGCGCGACCGCGTGGTGCGTGGGCGGCCATGCCAGCGTCTGGGCGCCGGTCGCGGCGGCGCAGCACGACCTGCTGCGCCGCGAACTGGCGCTGCTGCTGGATCTTCCCGCCGCGCGCATCGAACTGATTGGCATCGATGCCGGACCGGCCGGCGAACTGCATCCGCTGGACGTGCTGGATGCGGCCGCCGATGCCGCCTTGCTGTCGCGCGCGGTGGCGCGGCCGGTGCGCGTGCCCTTGCAGCGGCCGGTGGCGGCGCAGGCCTTGCGCCTGTCCGCATCCGCATCCGCATCCGCCACATCCGCCACATCCGCCATATCCGCCACATCCGCCGCATCCGCCGCATCCGCATCCGCCGCATCCGAGTCAGCCGCCGCATCTGCCTCGCCGACGTCCACACTGCCGCGCCTGTCGGCCGCGGCGCCGTGGGCGGTACGTCCCAGCCTGGCGCGCTTGCTGAGCCAGCCGGCGAACGCCGCGCCGGTCGCCTTGCCGTCCGTGCAGGGCGCCGCGGTCGCCGCGACGCTCGCGGGCCGGCCGGCGCCCTTGCTGCATGCCAGCGCCGCCGAGCTGGATGCCGCGCAGGTCTTCGCCCAGGAAAGCCTGCTGGACGAAGCGGCCGCGCGGGCCGGCGCCGATCCGCTGGCGCATCGGCTGGCGACCGCGCCGGCCGGACCGGCGCGCGCGTTGACCGAAAGGCTGGCCGAGCAATCGGGCTGGCTGTCCTTGCCCAGCGGCGGCGCAGGCGCCGCCGCATTGGCCCGCTCCGCGACGCCTCTGCAGGACACCGACGTGCTGCGCGGCCGGGGCTTTGCGTCGGCGCACGTGCGGCAGGTCCAGCCCGACGGCAGCACCCAGGAAAGCTGGAGCGCCTGGGTCGTCGAAGTGCAGGTCGCGCCCGCGACCGGACAGATCGACGTCACCCGGCTGGTGGTCGGCCACGACAGCGCGCAGTTGCACGACGCGCGTGGTGCCGCCATCCACGAACAGCATCCGCAACTGCTGGACAGCGCGCGCCGGCTGCTCGGCGGCCCGGCGCGTTTCGACGATTGGGGCGCGGCGCAGGCCGACGCGGCGTACGCCGGCGCGGCGCAACCGTCGCGCGATCTGGTGCGGGCCGAGGCCACGCACGCGCTGGTGCAAGCCGGCACCGACACCCGCACCACCTTGGCGCGGCCGGTCACCGATGGTCAGCTGGCCGTCGACGGCGTGCTGACCCTGCCGGCCGCGGCCGCCATCGCCAATGCGATCCACGACGCGACCGGCGTGCGGCTGCGTCAGGTGCCCTTCGATGGCGAGCCACTGCGCCAGGCCCTGCTGCCGGCGCGCAGCCGCGTGCCGGCACGCTCGTGGCTGGGCCGCGGCGGCCTGTGGCTGGCGGCGGGCGCCAGCGCGGTCGCCGGACTGGTGACAATGGCGTGGCCGGCCAAACCGGCCATTGCGCCGACCGATGGCCCCGACGTGTCGCTGTACTCGGCCGCCGCGATCGAACGCGGCCGGTTGGTGGCCGCCGCCGGCGACTGCCTGGTCTGCCACACCGCGCCCGAGGGCCAGCCCAATGCCGGCGGCCTGGGCCTGGAGACGCCGTTCGGCACCATCTACACCACCAACATCACCCCCGACAACGAGACCGGCATCGGCCGCTGGTCGTATGGCGCGTTCGAGCGCGCGATGCGCGAAGGCGTGCACCGCGACGGCCGCCAGCTGTATCCGGCCTTTCCGTACACCGCCTTCGCCAAGCTGACCGACGCCGACATGCAGGCGCTGTATGCCTACCTGATGGTGCAGCCGCCGGTGCGCAGCCAGCCGCCGCAGACCGAGCTGGCCTTTCCCTACAATCTGCGGCCGGCGATGGCCGGCTGGAACCTGCTGTTCCACGACAACAGCATCTACCAGCCCGACCCGGCGCAGAGCCTGGCGTGGAATCGTGGCGCCTATCTGGTCGAAGGCGCCGGCCATTGCGCGGCCTGCCATTCGCCACGCAACGCGCTGGGCGCCGAGAAACGCGGCCTGGGCAATTACCTGGCTGGCGGCGAAGCCGAAGGCTGGCAAGCGCCGGCGCTGGACCAGCTCGCCAGCGGCAAGCTGCCGTGGACCGGCGACGAGCTGTTCCAGTACCTGCGCACCGGTTACTCGGCCCGCCACGGCGTGGCCGCCGGACCGATGGCGCCGGTGATCCACGGGCTGGCGCAACTGCCCGAGAGCGACGTGCGCGCGATCTCCACCTACCTGCTGGCGCTGCCGGGCAGCGCGGCGTATGTCCAGGCGGCGCAGCCGGCCGACGGCGCGCCGGCCGCCGGATCGCCGGTCGCCGGATCCCCGACCC
>JAEZBO010000251.1 GCA_023427085.1 Pseudomonadota bacterium | reverse complement strand
GGGCGCTCGCCGCGCTGGCCGCGGGCTGGCAACCGGCGGCCGCCGCGCAAGCCGCGGACACGCATGCCGCTGCGCCCGCACGCTCGTACGCGATCCCGGCCGGCCCGCTGAACCAGGTGCTGAGCCGCCTGTCCGGCGCCTCGGGCCTGTTGCTGGCGGCCACTCCCGAGCTGGTCGCCGACCGCCACAGCGGTGGCGTGCAGGGCAGCCATACGCCGCAGCAGGCGCTCGATCGCGCGCTGGCCGGCACCGGCCTGCGCGCCACCCGCGAGGCCTCGGGCCACTACCGCCTTAGCCCGGTGCCGGCCGGCGGCGGGATCACGCAGCTGCAATCGCTGACGGTGACCGGCACGGCGGGCGCCGAGACCTTGCCGGCGCCCTACGCCGGCGGCCAGGTGGCGCGCGGCGGCCGGCTCGGCCTGCTGGGCAATCGCGACGGCCAGCAGACCCCGTTCAGCGTGACGCAATACACCTCGAAGCTGATCGAGGATCAGCAGGCGCAGAACATCGGCGACGTGCTGGTCAACGATCCCTCGGTGCGCAATACCTATTCGCGCGGGGCCGGCCGCGACGAATTCAACATCCGCGGCTTTTCGCTGTTCAACTACGACGTTTCGTTCAACGGCCTGTACGGCGTGTCGCCGCGCAACGCCAGCTCGCTGATCGGCATCGAGCGCGTCGAACTGCTGCGTGGCCCCAATGCGCTGCTCAACGGCATGTCGCCGTATGGATCGGTGGGCGGCTCGGTCAACCTGGTGCCCAAGCGCGCCGGCGCCGATCCGCTCAACCGCCTGACGCTGTCGTACATCGGTGACGGCCAGTTCGGCGCGCACGCCGACGTCGGCCGGCGCTATGGCGACAACCAGCAACTGGGCGTGCGGCTGAACGTGCAGCGCGCCGGCGGCGACATGGTGGTCGACGGCGCCGACGAACAGCTGGGCGCGCTGGCGCTGGGCCTGGACTACCAGGCCGACCGCTTTCGCATCGAAGCCGATGTCTATTACCAGAACCGCGACACCCATGCGCGCAGCGGCCTGTTGTTTCCGCCGCCGGCCGGCACGCCGATCCCGCACGTGCCCGATGCCCGCCGCAATTTCTTCCCGTCGTGGACCTACTGGAAATCCGAGGAGCTGGCCGGCGCGCTGCGCGCCGAGTTCGACCTGAACGACGACTGGACCGCCTATGGCGCGGTCGGCAGCCGCAAGCACGATTTCGAAAGCCTGCAGACCAGCTGGCTGATGCTCGATGGCGCCGGCACCATCGGCGCGGTACCGGCGCGCCTGAACGAAACGCTGCTGAGCCGCACCGCCGAGCTGGGCCTGCGCGGACGCTTCGACACCGGCCCGGTCCGGCATGAACCGGCGCTCAGCCTCAGCGTGCTGGACATCGACACTTCGGCCGCGCGGGTGCGCTCGAGCACGATCTTCTCGAACCTGTACGAGCCCGCCGACCTGGCCAAGCCGGTCATCGCCAAGCCGCACGACCTGCCCCGCTCGGGCGAGTCGCAGCTCTATAGCGTGGCCCTGGCCAATACGCTGTCGTTCGCGCAGGACCGTGTGCAGCTGACCGCCGGCGTGCGCCACCAGCGCGTCAAGGTGTCCAGCTTCGACACCGTCAGCGGCGCCCGCCTGTCGCGCTACGACGAAACCGCCGTGACGCCGGCCGTGGCGCTGCTGGTCAAGCCGATCGAGCCGCTGTCGCTGTATGCCAATTACATCGAAGGCCTGAGCCAGGGCGGCACCGCGCCCGAGGGGGCGGTCAACGCCGGCGAGATGCTTTCGCCGGAAGTCTCCAAGCAGTTCGAGATCGGCGCCAAATACGACTTCGGCCGCTTTGCCGCGACGCTCAGCGCATTCCAGATCGAACGGCCCAGCGCCTATCTCGACCCGGCTTCGCGGCGTTTCAGCGACGACGGCGAACAGCGCAATCGGGGGGTCGAGTTGCTGACGCAGGGCGAGCTGATGCGCGGCGTGCGCCTGCTGGGTGGCGTGGCCTATACCGACGGGCGCCTGCTGCGCACGCAGGGCGGCATCAACGACGGCAAGCGCGCGCCGGCCGTGCCGCGTTATCAGTTCAACGCCGCGGCCGAATGGGACACGCCCTTCGTGCCGGGCCTGACACTGTCGCTGCGCATGCTGCGCACCAGCCAGCAATACGTCGACGTCGGCAACACGCAGCAGATCCCCGGCTGGACCCGCTGGGACCTCGGCGCGCGCTACGCGCTGAACGTCGGCAAGACGCCGGTGGTGCTGCGGGCCACGGTCGAGAACGTGCTGAACAAGGACTACTGGCAGTCGGCCGCGCGCGAAGGCCTGACGGTTGGCGCGCCGTTGACGGTGCTGCTGTCGGCCAGCGCCGAGTTCTAGGCCGGGACGCGGGGTCAGGTCCCGACGCGCAGCGGCGCGGCCAGCTTGCGCAGCGCCGCCACCGCCGACAGCGCGGTGATGCGGCCGGTCTTGGGATTCTCGCTGGGGATGTTCTGGATCTCCATGCTGAGCTTGGCCTCTTCGGAGTCGACCACCACCTTGTGGATGTTGCGCGTCACGGTCGGATCGGCCCAGATCTCGAGGATGGTGCGATCGGGGCCGACGCCGGCCAGCGACAGCGACACCGCGACGTTCAGGTTGGCCGGAAAACCCGCGGCCGCCTCGCGCGCGGTGCCGGTGTAGATCATCATCGGCTCGCGGATCGCGTCCAGGTCTATGCCGTGCTTGACCACGTAGGGCGCGCCGGCAAAGCCGATCGGCGGCTTGCGGCTGACGATGCGCACTTCGTTGATGACACCTTCGGCCGCCGCGGTGACGGCGTCCAGGCCCAGCAGCGCGCCGGTCGGCACGATGATCTGCGCGCCATGCTGGCGGGCGACGTCGACCAGCCCTTCGTTCATCAGCAGCGCGCCCGAGCTCAGCACCATCAGCGTCTTGCCGGCCCGCAGCACCGGTTCGGCGATCGCGGGCAGCAGCGCCGCGGGTGCGCACTCGACCACCACGTCGCAATGCGCGGCCAGCTCGTCGATGCCGACGTAGGCGACCGCCTGCGAGAAGGTGTGCGCCGCGCGGGCCTTGTCGGCGTCGCGCACGCCCAGCGCGGCCAGCGTCAGGCCGGGAATGCCGGCGTCGAGCTTGCGGGCGATGGCTTTGCCGATGGCGCCGAAACCGGCGATGCCGACACGAAGCGGCGGGCGGGGGGACTGCGGGCGGGCTGCTGACAAAACGAGGTCCTCTTGGGAATGGCGGAAAATCGCTGCGGCAAGCCTACCGGCTTGGCGCGCCGCGGGCAAGGCGCCGGGTATGCTTGGCGCTGCGCCCGCCACGTTTGCCGACCCCATGCCCCCGACCGTTCCGTCCGACATCGCGCCACAGGTTCCACCCGCCCTCGCACGTCTCGAACGCCTGCTGGATGGCGGCCAGCCGACCGACAAGGTGCCTCCGCCAGACCTGGCGCAGGCGCTGCACCAGATCGCGCAGCAATGGAACGAGCCCGAGGACTGGTCGGGCGACGAGCGCAATATCGTGCTGGCGCTGGCACGCATCTGGTATAGCCTCTCGACCGGCGCCATCGCGCCCAAACACGTCGCCGCGCAGTGGGCATTGGAGCGCCTGCCCGTCCCTTATCGCGAGGTGCTGCGGCGTGCCCGCGACGCCTACGTCGGCCAGCGTGCGGATGGGCTGGCGCAGCGGCCGCAGGCACTGGCGGCCTACGTGCATTTCGTCAAGGGGATGATCGCCGGCCTGCACGGCGCAGCAATTGGCATTGACGCTGGCGTGGACGTGGACGTGGACATTGACGTTGACGACGACGCCAGCCCGGGCGACCGTCAAGGCGTCGGCAAGGCGGCAGCCGCCAGCCCGCTGGACCTGTCGCGCCTGGGCCCCAGCCTGTACGCGCAAGGCACCGAAGAGGCCATTCTGGATCGTCTGCTGGCATGCATCCCGCCGCAACACCGTTATTGCGTCGACATCGGCGCCAGCGACGGCCTGCGCAACAGCAACACCGCGCTGCTGCTGCGCGAGCGCGGCTGGCAGGGTCTGCTGGTCGAGGCCAGCGCCTACCGCTACGCGCAGCTGTGCAAGCACTACGGCGCCACGCGGCAGGTCAGCCTGCGTCACGAATGCGTGCAGCCCGCGACGGTGCAGGCCATGCTCGACGAGGCCGGCGTGCCGCCGGACTTCGATCTGCTGTCGATCGACATCGACGGCAACGATTTTTGGATCTGGCAGGCGATCGAACGGCATCGGCCGCGCATCGTGGTGATCGAATACAACCCGTACTACACGCCGCCCGAGCGTTGGGTCATGCGCCACGATCCCGATCACCAGTGGGACGGCTCGAGCTACTACGGCGCCAGTCTCGAATCCTTGTGCGCGCTGGGCCAAAGCAAGGGTTACGAGCTGGTCTGCTGCGACGATATGGGCAATAACGCATTCTTCGTCAGGGCAGAGTTTTTTGCCGCGCTGGGCATCGGCGACAACAGCCCCTCGGTGCTGTTCCGTCCGGCCCTATACAAGCTGCGCTACGTCGGCCACAACACCTTCCTGAGCGGCCATCCCTACCGCTACGGCCCGGCCGAGCAGATCTGAATGCATACCGAGCCCGCCAGCCTGCGCGACGCCGCCCTCGCCTACGGCCTGCGCCTGGCCGCGCCGCCACGGCCGGTCAGCGAACGGGTCTGGCGGCTGCTGGCCGACCAAGGTGAGTTTGCGTTCAAGCTGTACGGGTCGGATCAACGGTCGCGTGCCGACAAGGAAGCCACCGTGCTCGCGCATCTGCAACAGGCCGGCGCCGCCCCGGCCGCGGCGTACGCCGGGCCGCGCTCGCCGCGGCAAGACACAGCGGCCGGCTATCGGGTGCAGACACTGGTGCGTACCCGCGACGGCGCGCCGCTGTGGCAGGGCTCGACCGGCTGCGGCTTGATGACGTTGTGGGACCCGGGCCGCTACCAGCGCTACGACAGCTATACCGCGACGCAGTGGGCGGCGCTGGGCGCCAGCCTGGCCGCGCTGCACCAGCGACTCGACACGCTGGCCGTGCCGGGCATCGAGACGCTGCACGGCCGGCTGCGTGCGCTAGACGCCGAGCAGCTGGGCGAACAGTGGTCGGCCGACAGCCGCCGCGACGATGCGCCGATGCTGCGCGAACATGCCGACACCTGCCTGCGGATCCTCGACGCGTGCCTGCCGCGCAGCCTGGCCGGCTATCCGCTCGACGACCCGCAGCGGCCGATACACAACGACTACAATCAATTCAACTATCTCTTCGGCGCCACGCTGCCTCCGCTGATCCTCGATTGGGAAGCCGCGATCGGCGCGCCACGCGAATACGAGCTCGTGCGCTGCCTGAATCACCTGCCGCTCGAATCCCCCGATCTGGCGCGGGCCTTTGTCTCGGCCTATCTGCGGGTGCGCGCGCTGCGTCCCGAACGGCTGGCCTGGGCGGTCGATACCGCCTGCCTGCAGCACGCCTTGAAGCGCTGGCTGGTCGAACGCTGGCTGCATGATCGCGCGCGCCACGCCGAATCGCTGCACGGCGCGCACCACATGGCCGCGCTGCTGCTGGCCGGGCGCACCCGGCTGGTCGCGTTCTACACCGACTGTCTGCAGGCCTGACATGAAAGCCGCCGCCGCCCTCGTCGCGCCCGCCGCCCGCCAGCATGTGTTTCCGCCGCCGCTCGAACGCAACTACCGCATCGAGGACGGCCGCATCCGCACCCGCTCGCTCGAGGCGCACATCGTCGATCACTGCAACCTGAGCTGCGCCGAATGCTGCTCGCTGTCGCCGCTGCTGCCGGCCTGGCAGGCCGAGCCCGCCTCGGTCGCGCACGACCTGAAGCTGGCCGCCCGGGTGCTGGCGCCGGCGGTGTTCAAGCTGGTCGGCGGCGAACCGCTGCTGCACAGCCGCCTGCTCGAGGTGATCGACGCGGTGCGCGCCTCGGGCATCGCGCCGCGCCTGTCGCTGACCACCAATGGCCTGAAGCTGGGCGAGATGCCGGACGACTTCTGGCGCGCCGTCGATGCCTTGACGATCTCACGGTATCCGCGGCCCAGGCTGTCCGACGCGCTGGTGGCCCACATCGAAGCGCAGGCCGCCCGGCATGCGGTGCAACTGAACTGGAAGATCCAGGACACCTTCACCAGCATGACCCGCACGCCGGCCAGCGACGATGCGGCCGCGATCGGCCAGCTGTTTCACGACTGCTGGCTGCGCGAACGCTGCCACATCGTGCGCGACGGGGTGTTCTACACCTGTACCCGGCCGCCGCATTTCCATACGCTGCACGGGGGCGCGCAAGACTACGCCGCCGACGGCCTGCGCTTGCACGAAGGCGCCGGACTGGCCGAGCAGATGCTGGCCTACCTGCAACGCGAGACGCCGTTGCAGGCCTGCTTTCATTGCCATGGCGGCAGCGCGCCGCTGGCGCCGCACCGCATCATGAAGCGGGCCGAGGTGCAGGCCTGGAAGGCCATCCATGTGGCGCAGTTCGGCGCGGTGGCGGCCGAGCCGCCTGCCGCC
>JAEZBO010000240.1 GCA_023427085.1 Pseudomonadota bacterium | reverse complement strand
CCCCCCCGCCGGCCGGGCCCCCGCGCCGCCATGCCACGCGCGGCATGGCGCGCCAGCGCCCATTGCGCGGTCAGGTTGGTGAACAGCACGCGCTGGAAATCGGCCAGGTCGAAGTCCAGCAGCGGCGCGCGATGCTGCACGCCGGCATTGGCGAACAGGATGTCGACCGGACCGACACGCGCCTGGGCGGCATCGATGGCGGCGCTGGCGCCGGCCAGGTCGTCGACGTCGAACACCGCGGCCTCGGCGCCGATGCCGGCCTGGCCGAGCTCGTCGACGGTGCGCGCGACGCGCCCGGCATCGCGGCCGTTGACCAGCACCCGGGCGCCCTGCCGCCCAAGCGCGAACGCGCAGGCGCGGCCGATGCCGCGGCTGGAGCCGAGCACCAGCGCCACCTGGCCGGCCAGCGAGAACATGGGCGCCGCGGCGCCGGTGCGATCAGAAGCCAACCTTGTCTCCGCCCTTGAGTCCCAGGATGCGGCGCGCCTCGGCGGGCGTGGCGACCTCCATGTCGAGCGCCTCGATGATGGTGCGGATGCGCGTGACCTGCGCGGCGTTGGATTCGGCCAGCTTGCCCGGCCCCAGCCACAGCGAATCCTCGAGCCCGACCCGCACGTGCGAGCCCATCGTCAGGCCCATGGTGGCCAGCGGCAGCTGGCTGCGGCCGGCGCCCAGGATCGACCATTGGTACTGGTCGCCGAACAGCCGGTCGGCGGTGCGGCGCATGTGCATCAAGTCTTCCGGCGCCGGGCCGATGCCGCCCAGGATGCCGAACACCGACTGCACGAACAGCGGCCCCTGCACCAGCCCGCGGTCATGGAAGTGGGCCAGGTTGTACAAGTGGCTGATGTCGTAGCACTCGAACTCGAAACGCGTGCCGTTGTCGGTGCCGCGCTTGAGGATGGTCTCGATGTCCTTGTAGGTGTTCTTGAACACCAGGTCGCGGCTGTTCTCCAGGTGCTGGCGTTCCCACTCGTGCTCGAAGGTGTCGAAGCGCTTGAGCATTGGGAACAGGCCGAAGTTCATCGAGCCCATGTTCAGCGACGCCACTTCGGGCTGGTAGGTCATGGCCGGCCGCATGCGCTCCTCGACCGTCATGTGCGGGCTGCCGCCGGTGGTGATGTTCACCACCGCGTCGGTGGCGGCCTTGATCTTGTCCAGGAAGGGCTTGAAGAAGGCCGGGTCCTGCGTGGGCCGGCCGTCCTTGGGGTCGCGCGCGTGCAGATGCAGGATCGCCGCGCCGGCCGCGGCCGCGCCGATCGCCGCCTCGGCGATCTGCTCGGCCGTCACCGGCAGGTGCGGCGACATGCTGGGCGTATGGATCGCGCCGGTGGCGGCGCAGGTGATGATGACTTTCCGCTTGGTAGCCATGAGGTCTCCGGTAATACGTGATCAGGGTGCCTTGTCTCGGTCGCCGGCCTTGCCATCGCCGGCATCGTCGGCCGCGAACGCCTGCTTGAGCGCCGCCAGCCGCATCAGCCGCTCGTCGCGCCAGATGCGCCGCTCGGCCAGCTGCCCGGCCGGCAAGGCGGCGCGGCGTTCGGCGTGCAGCCGCGCCACCAGCGCCGGCGGCCAGGGGTCGCTGTCGGCCTGCTCGCGGGCGATCGAGGTGTACATGCCGCCGTAGCGCGCGCAGTAATCCGCCAGCCCGTCGGGCGCGTTCAGGTCGATGGTCTCGAACGGCCCCATGAAAGACCAGCGCAGCCCCAGGCCGTCGCGGATGGTGCGATCGAGCCCCTCGGCGTCGACGTAGCCCTGCTCGTAGAGCCGGAAGGCCTCGCGCAGCAGCGCGCCCTGCAGCCGATTGAGCACGAAGCCCTCGAGCTCGCGCCGCACGATCACCGGCGCCTGGCCGACCCGCTCCATCCAGGCGGCCGCGCGCTGCACCACCTCGGGCTCGGTCCACGGCGCGCCGCAGATCTCCACCACCGGCACCAGATAAGGCGGGTTGACCGGGTGGGCGATCACGCAGCGGCCACGCCCCGGCAGGTCCTGCGTGAACGCCGAGGCGGGAATGCTGGACGTCGAGCTGGCCAGGATCGCCGCGGACGGCGCGAGCGCGTCCAGCCGCTGGTAGAACTCGCGCTTGAGCTCGACCCGCTCGGGCAGGCTTTCCTGCACGTACTCGACGTCCGCCAGCGCTGCCTCCAGCGTCGGGCAGGCCTGCAGGCGCCCGACGATGGCGGGCACGTCGCGCAGCAGCCCATGCGCCGCCAGCGCCCGCAGTTGCGCGGCGATCAGCTCGACGGCGCGGGCCAGCGCCTGCGCGTCGCCGTCCCACAATCGCACCGTCAGTCCGGCGCGCGCGAAGACGATCGCCCATCCCTGGCCGATCAGGCCGGTGCCGACGACGGCGACGGTGCCTTGTTGCTGCGTGTCCATGAACGCTCCTTGGCCTGGCCGGTTCAGCTCAGTTTCTGGGTATGGCCGTCGACCACCAGTTCCTGGCCGGACAGGTTGATGGCCGCGTCGCTGACGGCGAACAGCGCCATGTTGGCGATGTCCTCGGCCGTCACCATGCGACCCAGCGAGGCCTGGCTTTCGTAGGCTTGCGTGACCTGCTCGAGCGGCTGGCCGGTCGATGCCGCCTTGGCGGCGATCACGGAGCGGATGCGCGGTCCGTCCACCGCGCCGGGCAGGATCGCGTTGACGCGGATGCGGTCGGGACCCAGTTCGATGGCCAGCGACTTGGTGAACCCGACGACCGCCCATTTCGACGCCGAATACGGCGTGCGGCCCGGGAAACCCAGGTGGCCGGCAGCCGACGACAGGTTGACGATGGACGGATTGACGCCGCGCCGCAACCGCGGCACCGCCAGCCGCGTGCACAGGAACTGGCCGGTGATGTTGACGTCCAGCGTGCGGCGCCAGTCGGCCAGCGACAGCGTCTCGACCGCGCCGGTGGGGCCGGCCACGCCGGCGTTGTTGATCAGGATGTCCAGGCCGCCCAGCGCCGCGTCGGCCGCCTCGAACAGCGCGGCCACGCTGGCTTCGTCGGCGACGTCGGCCACGGTGCCGGCCAGGCCCGGCAGCGACTCGCGCGC
>JAEZBO010000227.1 GCA_023427085.1 Pseudomonadota bacterium | reverse complement strand
GGCGGCGGCACGCATTCAGGCGCAGCGCGCCGCCGCGGCTCAGGGACGCGCGATCAAGGCCACCACGGTGGCCGCGATGCCTTCCTTGCGGCCCAGGTAGCCCAGGCTCTCGTTGGTCTTGGCCTTGATGTTGATCGCATCGGCCGGCAGGTCCAGGTCGGCGGCGATATTGGCCACCATCGCCGCGGCATGCGGACCGATCTTGGGCGCTTGCGCGTGCACGGTGGCATCGATGTTGACGGCCGCCCAGCCGGCCGCGCGCACGCGCGCATAGGCCTCGCGCAGCAGCACGCGGCTGTCGGCGCCGCGATAGGCCGGATCGGTATCCGGGAAATGGCGGCCGATGTCGCCCAGCCCGGCCGCGCCCAGCAGCGCGTCGGTGACCGCGTGCAGCAGCACGTCGGCATCCGAATGGCCCAGCAGGCCGTGCGTATGCGGGATCGTCACGCCGCCGATGATCAGCGGCCGGTCGGCCACCAGCGCATGCACGTCGAAACCCTGCCCGACCCGGAAAGGCACGCTCGGCACCGTCATATCCATTTCTCCATCAATTCGAAATCCTCCGGCCACGTGAGCTTGAAGTTGCGCGCCGAGCCCTTGACCAGCAAGGGCTTGTGGCCGGCCGCTTCCATCGCGCTGGCTTCGTCTGTGATCGCCACGCCGCGCAGCACGCCGCTGCGCAGCGCATGGCGCAGGGCGCCGGCGCGGAACATCTGCGGCGTCTGTGCCAGCCACAGGCCATCGCGCGGAACGGTGCGCTGCACGTGAGTGCCGCCCTCCTTGACCGTATCGGCGATCGGCATCGCCAGCAAGCCGCCGGTGCCGTCCGACAGGCACGCGTCGATCAGCCGCGCCAGCGCATCGGCGGGCAGGCCCGGCCGCGCCGCGTCATGCACCAGCACCCAGTCCTGATCCTGCAGTTGTGCATCACGCAGCGCATTGAGCACCGTCTCGGCGCGCGTGGCGCCACCGCAACTGCGGCTGACGGTGCGTGGCAGCCCGGCCAGCACCGTCTCGGCGCGCACGTCGTGCGGCGCCACCGCCACCCGCACCTGCGCGACGCGGCGGTCGGCCAGCAAGGCCTTGACCGCCAGCCGCAGCATCGGCTCGCCAGCCAGCAAGCGGTATTGTTTGGGCAATTGCCCGGCCTGGGAATTGGCCCGGGCGCCCACGCCGGCGGCGGGCACGATGGCGACGATTCGTTCTGACATGGGTCGGGATTTTATAATCAACCTCGCAATGTCCACATCCGCCTCCTCCGCCCTGCCCTCGCCGGCTCATTCCGTCCCCTCGACGCCCGCGGTCCTCGCCGCCCTCAAGCCGGGCCTGCGCCACGCCCAGCCGCGCCCGCCCGGCGCCGGCGACGCCTGGTGGCTGGCCGACCTGGCCCGCCAGAGCCAGCGGCCGCTGGTGATCCTGAGCGCCGAGCCGCTCGAGGCGCAACGGCTGGCCGAGGAGATCCGGCTGTTTTCGCACGGGCTGCGGGTGCGCCAGCTGCCCGATTGGGAGACGCTGCCCTACGACAGTTTCTCGCCGCACCAGGACCTGATCTCCGAACGCCTGGAAGCGCTGCACGCGCTGATGCTCAAGAGCGTCGATGTGCTGACGGTGCCGGTCACCACCGCGCTGTACCGGCTGCCGCCGCCCTCGTTCATGGCCGCCTACACCTTCGCGTTCAAGCAGGGTGACAAGCTCGACGAGGCCGGCCTGCGCGCGCAGTTGACGCTGGCCAACTACAGCCACGTCAGCCAGGTGACCGCGCCGGGCGAGTTCTGCCTGCGCGGCGGCCTGATCGACCTGTTCCCGATGGGCTCGGTGCTGCCCTACCGGCTCGACCTGTTCGACGACCAGATCGAATCGATCCGTGCCTTCGACGTCGACACGCAACGCAGCCTGTACCCGGTGCGCGAAGTGCAGCTGCTGCCGGGCCGCGAGTTTCCGATGGACGAGGCGGCCCGCAATCTGTTCCGCTCGCGCTTTCGCGAGATGTTCGAGGGCGATCCGTCGCGCGCGGTGCCGTATCGCGACATGGGCAACGGCATCGCCTTCGCCGGCGTCGAGTACTACCTGCCGCTGTTCTTCGACGAAACCGCCACGCTGTTCGATTACCTCGACCCGCGCGCGATCATCGTGACGCTGGGCGATGCCGACGATGCGATCCGCCGCTTCGCGCAGGACACCGCGACGCGCTACCAGTTTCTCAAGAGCGACCGCGAACGGCCGGTGCTGGCGCCCGAGCTGCTGTTCCTGTCGGGCGAGTCGCTATTTGGCCGCATCAAGGACTTCCCGCGCCTGACGCTCGATGCGCAGGCCCGCCATCCCGACTTCGGCCCACCGCCGAGCGCCGCGGTGCAGCGCCGCGCCGAGGATCCGCTGCTGCGGCTGCGCGCGCTGGTCGAGTCGGCCCGCCAGCCGGGCGGCGAGGCCCGCGCGGTGCTGCTGTGCGCCGATTCGGCCGGGCGGCGCGAAACCCTGGCGCAGATGCTGACCGAGCACGGCCTGCCGCCCGACACGCAGACCGAGACCATCGACGCCTTCCTGCAGGCGCCGGCGCCGTTCGGGCTGACGGTCGCATCGCTATCGTCGGGCTTCACGCTGACCCACGGCGGCGTGATCTTCCTGACCGAGAACGACCTCTATCCCGACCACGCCGTCAGCCGCCGCGGCAAGCGGGTGCAAGAGCGCGCCAGCAACGTCGAAGCGATGGTGCGCGATCTGTCCGAGCTGCGCCCCGGCGACCCGGTCGTGCATGCCCAGCACGGCATCGGCCGCTATCACGGCCTGATCGGCATGGACATGGGCGAAGGCGAGATGGAGTTCCTGCATCTCGAGTACGCCAACGGCAGCACGCTGTACGTGCCGGTCTCGCAACTGCACGTGATCGCGCGCTACAGCGGCGCCGACCCCGACGCCGCGCCGCTGCACCAGCTCGGCTCGGGCCAGTGGGACAAGGCGCGCCGCAAGGCCGCCAAGCAGGTGCGCGACACCGCCGCCGAGCTGCTCGACCTGTACGCCAAGCGTGCCGCGCGCGAAGGCTTTGCATTCAAGCTGCCGCTGTCGGACTACGAGATGTTCGCCGAGGGTTTCGGCTTCGAGGAGACGCCCGACCAGTCGGCGGCGATCCAGGCGGTGCTGATGGACATGAGCTCGGGCCGGCCGATGGACCGGCTGGTCTGCGGCGACGTCGGCTTCGGCAAGACCGAGGTGGCGCTGCGGGCGGCCTTCATGGCGATCGCCAACGGTCGGCAGGTGGCGATCCTGTGTCCCACCACGCTGCTGGCCGAGCAGCACGCGCAGACCTTCTCGGACCGCTTCGCCGAATGGCCGGTCAAGGTCGTCGAGCTGTCGCGCTTTCGCTCGGCCAAGGAAGTGGCGGCCGCGGTCGAGGGCATCAACGACGGCACCGTCGACATCGTCATCGGCACGCACAAGATCCTGTCCAAGGACGTCAAGTTCAAGCGCCTGGGCCTGACCATCATCGACGAGGAGCACCGTTTCGGCGTGCGCCAGAAGGAAGCGCTCAAGGCGCTGCGCGCCGAGGTCGACGTGCTGACGCTGACGGCCACCCCGATCCCGCGCACGCTGGGCATGTCGCTCGAGGGCATCCGCGATTTTTCGGTGATCGCCACCGCGCCGCAAAAGCGCCTGGCGATCAAGACCTTCGTGCGCCGCGAGGACGGCAGCACGATCCGCGAGGCGCTGCTGCGCGAGCTCAAGCGCGGCGGCCAGGCGTACTTCCTGCACAACGAGGTCGAGACCATCCACAACCGCCGCGCGCGGCTCGAAGAGCTGGTGCCCGAGGCGCGCATCGGCGTGGCGCACGGCCAGATGCCCGAGCGCGAGCTCGAGCAGGTCATGAAGGGCTTCTACCAGCAGCGCTTCAACGTGCTGCTGTGCACCACCATCATCGAGACCGGCATCGACGTGCCGAGCGCCAACACCATCGTCATCCATCGCGCCGACCGCTTCGGGCTGGCGCAGCTGCACCAACTGCGCGGCCGAGTCGGGCGCTCGCACCACCAGGCCTATGCCTATCTGCTGACGCCCGGCGAGGACGCCATCACCAGCAGCGCCAAGAAGCGGCTCGAGGCGATCCAGGCCATGGAAGAGCTGGGCTCGGGCTTCTACCTGGCCATGCACGACCTGGAGATCCGCGGCACCGGCGAGGTGCTGGGCGAATCGCAGTCGGGCAACATCCAGGAGGTCGGCTTCTCGATGTACAACGAGATGCTCAACGAGGCCGTGCGGGCGCTCAAGGCCGGCCAAGAGCCCGACCTGGACGCGCCGTTCTCGGCCGGCTGCGAGGTCAACCTGCACCTGCCGGCGCTGCTGCCGTCCGACTATTGCGGCGACGTGCACGCGCGGCTGGCGATCTACAAGCGCCTGTCGCATGCCAGCGACGAGGACGCGCTGATCGAGATCCAGGAAGAACTGGTCGATCGTTTCGGCAAGCTGCCCGAGCCGACCCGCGCGCTGCTGGCCACGCACCGCCTGCGGCTGGCGGCGATCCCGCTGGGCATCCAGAAGATCGACGCCAGCGAAAGCCAGGCGATGCTGCAGTTCAAGGCGCAGACGCCGATCGATCCGCTGCGCATCATCGAACTGGTGCAGAAGCAGCGCCACGTCCGGCTGGCCGGCCAGGACAAGCTCAGGATCGAGCTCAAGGCGCCCGAGCTGGCCGCCCGCGTCGACGCGGTGCGCGCAGTTTTGCGAGCATTGGGCTGAACCCCGTCCGGCGGCCGGCCATTTGCGTGGCTCGGCCGCCGTGCCGCCCGGCTTAACTGATACGATTGGGCGACCTTGCCGGGCTTTCCTTTTCCCTTTCCTTTCATGACCTCTGCTACCCATCTCGTCGTCCAGTCCCCCGCCTTGTCCGCCGATGCCGTCGAGCAGATCGCCGCGGTGGCGTTGGCCAATGGTTCGTTTCGCCTGAGCACCACGGCCGTGCGGCTGACCGACGTCGATACCGACGCGTCGACCCGCCGTGACGTGCACGACTGGTGTGCGCAGGCCGGCGTCGATTACGCCTACGTGCCCGCCGGCCAGAAGCTCGCCGACTTCAAGGTGCTGGCGATGGACATGGACTCGACGCTGATCAACATCGAGTGCATCGACGAGATCGCCGATTTCGTCGGCAAGAAGGCCGAGGTCTCGGCCATCACCGAGGCGGCGATGCGCGGCGAGATCAAGGACTTCAGCGAGAGCCTGCGCCGCCGCGTGGCGCTGCTGGCCGGCACGCCGTCCGAGGCGCTGGACAGCGTCTACCAGGAGCGGCTGCGGCTGAACCCGGGCGCCGAAAAACTGGTCGAGCAGGCCCACGCGGCCGGCCTGAAGGTGATGCTGGTGTCGGGCGGCTTCACGTATTTCACCGATCGCCTGCGCGAACGTCTGCAGCTCGACGCCGCATTCGCCAACGTGCTCGAGATCGACAATGGCCTGTTGACCGGCCAGGTGCTCGGCGACATCGTCGACGCCTACGGCAAGGCGCTGCACCTGCGCGAGTTCGCGCAGCGCTGCGGCGCCGAGAACCACCAGATCATCGCCATCGGCGATGGCGCCAACGACCTGCAGATGCTCGGGCTGGCCGGCATCTCGGTGGCCTACCGCGCCAAGCCGGTGGTGCGTGAACAGACCCGCTATGCGCTGTCGAACTCGGGCCTGGACGGCGTGCTGAACTGGTTCGAGGGCTGAGCGCCCCGCCGGCCCGCCCTGCCATGGCCCTCACGCTCAAGCAGGTCGAGACCTTTCGCACCGTCTACGAGACCAGCAGCGTCTCGGACGCCGCGCGCCGGCTGGGGGTATCGGCCGCCACCGTCAGCGCCACGCTGGCCGCGCTCGAAGCGACGCTCGACCTGCGCCTGTTCGACCGCGCCCGCCAACGCCTCAAGCGCACGCCCGAGGCCGACCTGCTGTACGAAGAGGTGCGGCGCCTGAACGTCGGCCTGGCGGCGCTCAGCCGCAAGGTCGCCGAGATCAAGGGAGTCGGCCAGCCGCGCCTGCGCGTGGGCAGCATCCACGCCTACAGCGGCGTGCTGATCCACGCCGCGTTGCCGACCTTGCGCCAGCGCTACGCGCAGACGCCGCTGTACCTGCAACTGCGCGACTCGAACATCCTGCGCGACATGGTGGTCGCCGGCGAACTCGACCTGGCGCTGGTGGCCGACGAATCCGAGCTCGATGGGCTGCTGGGCTATTGCCTGGCGCGGCTCAAGGCCGTGGTGGTGTTTCCGCGCGGCCATCCGCTGGGCCGCCTGCCGAGCATCCGCGCCCAGGACCTGCAGGATGCCGACCTGATCGTGCTCAATGCCCATGACGCCTCGCGCCGCCGGCTCGACGCCTGGCTGGCCGAAGCCGGCGTGACGGTGCGCCACGCGATCGAGACGCCCTATTCCAATACAGTCTGCCAACTGGTTGCGGCCGGCCACGGCGTGGGCATCGCCAACCCGGCCTCGCTGACACCCGAACAGGCGCAGAGCCTGGACTATCGGGTACTGGACGGCCCCGCGCATTTCGAGTGCCACTTGATCCTCAATGCCAGCCAGCCGCTGTCGGCGGCCGGCAAGCATTGTGTCAGCGCGGTGCGCACGGCGGTCGAGCCGCTGCTGGCGCGCTTCGGCGCCTGAGCCGAACAGCCACGCCGGGCGCCGCCCGTGGCGCCGCGCCGCCGGGGCTTGACAGCTGCTCGCGGCGTGGCGGCTGCGGCGGCAGCGACTAAGACAGCTGCAGCGCCGCCGGCGCTAGACGCCGCGCCGGCCGTCCGACGTCAGCATCAGGACCACCCGGCTGTGTTCGTCGATCGAACCGCCGTCTCGCAACACGCTGACCGCCGCCAGCGCCGCCGCCGACGACAGCTCGGTGGCCAGGCCCAGCGCGGCGAGCCGCTCATGCGCGGCGCGCGCCGCATCGTCGCCGACGTCGATCGCCCGCCCCGCCGAGGCTTGCACCGCCTGCAGCGACTGCAGCGTGGTGGTCACGCCGCCGATCGAATACTGCGCGCTGGCGCCGTCGCGATGGCCCCGCACATCGCCGCCGCGCAGCACCGCCGACAGGCGCGCATAGGGCTCGACCGCGTGCAGCCGCGGCAGCGTGTCGATCAGGCCGGCGGCCTGCAACTGCCGCCAGCCCAGCCACATGCCCCAGATCAGATCGCCGCGCGCGGTCGGCACGATCACGTCGGTCGGCACCTGGCCGCACTGGCGCCAGATCTCCTCGGCCAGCGGCTTGTAGCCTTCGACCCCATACGGATGGGTGCCGACCGGCGGATCCAGATAGTTGGTGCCGGCAAAGGCACCGTCCTCGCGGCAGCGGCGCGCCGCATGGTGCCAGCGCGCCAGGCTGTCGTCGAAGGCCACCAGCCGCGCGCCGAAGCGCAGCATGGCTTCGCGCTGCGGCGGCGGGCACGAGGACGCGATCGCGATCTCGATCGGCAGCCCGGCCGCCGCGCAATAGGCCGCCAGGGCCACGCCGCCGTTGCCGCTGGAGGCCGCCACCACCAGCGGCGCGCCGGCCAGCACCGCGCGCGACACCAGCTGCGCGGCCATGCGGTCCTTGTGCGTGCCGGTCGGGTTGCTGCTTTCGCACTTGAGCCAGAGTTCGCCGACGCCGGCCTGCTGCGCCAGCCGCGGCGCCGGCAGGCACGGCGTGTTGCCCTCGCCGAGCGTGAGCGGTTCCAGCACCGGCAGCGGCAGTGCGTCGCCTGCCGACGCGGCGGCGGCGGCGGCGGCGGCGGCGGACACAGCCTTCCCCGACACAGCGGCGCCCGGCGCACCGGCGCCCAGCCCTTCGTCATAGACGCAGAACAGCGAGCTCGGATGGCCCTGCGCCAGGCAGTGCGGGCAGCCTTGCGGATAGTCGCCGGGCGGCAGGCGCGCGTCGCAGCGCTGGCAGGCCAGCTCACGCAGCCGGGGGTTGGCACGCATCATCGAAACAGCTCCGGCAATTGGCTGAACGGCAGGGCCGGCGCGACCTGCGCCAGGCAATCGCCGGGCTGGCTGCGCGCCAGCGCACGCAGGCAGACCGCCACGCCGGCCTGCGGCGCGGCGACCGGCGACATGCCGCGTTCGGGCTGCTCGGGATGCATCAGCGAACCGAGCGCCGCGCCCGCTGCCACGCGGTCACCCAACGCCAGCGACGGCACGAACACACCGGCCGCGCTGGCGCGCAAGGTGGCCGGCGCCGGCGACAAGTCGTACAGCGCCGGTTCGACCGCCGCCACCGCAGCCGCTGCATCGACCATGCCCAGCTGTGCCAGGCAGCCGAGCAGGCCGTCATGGCAGTGCTGCACCAGCGCCGCGTCGGTGCAGTTGCCGCCGCCGATCTCGGCGCTCAGGCGCACCAGGCCCTGGCGGTGCGCGGCGGCCGGCATCGACGCGCTTTCGCGGCTGTGGAAATAAAAGCAGTGCGGCAGGCCGAAGGCACGTGCCAGGTCCGCCACGCGAGGATCCCAGGGCGCGTCGTCGTAGCGGGTCACCACCGTGCCCGGCAGGTAACGCAGCGATGCGCCGCCGCTGTGGATGTCGACCAGCACCTGCACCTTGTCGAGCACGCGGGCATGCAGCGCGGCGGCGACGCTTTCGGTATAGCCGCGCACCGGCGCGCCAAGAAACGCCCGGTTCAGATTGCCGCCATCGGACGGCGACAGCCGCGTCGCGGCCGCGCAGGCCTCGGCGTTGGCGGCCGGCAGCAGATAGACGGTGCCGGCGCGCAGCAGCCCGGGCAAGGTCTGCCACAAGGCCAGGATCGCGGCCTGGCCTTCCCACTCATCGCCATGCACGCCGGCGATCAGGGCCACCGCCGGCCCCGCGCCGGCGTCGACCCGCAGCACAGGCACGTTGACCTGCCGATAGGCCGAACTGTTGGTGGGCGCGGCGCAGCAAAAATCCTCGCGGCTGGCGGTGGCGGGCATGGGGCAGGACTCCTCAGACAAGACGGGAAACGACAGACGGGACCGGCGCGGCTCACTCCAGCGTGGCGGCCCGGATCACCTGCTGCCACTTGGGCAGCTCGCCACGGATCTGCTCGGTGACGCGCGTGGCCGGACCGCCCAGCGGCTCCTGCGAGCGCGAACGCAGTTCGGCGGCGATCTTGTCGGCGCGCAGCGCCTGGTTCAGCGCATCGTTCAGCCTGGCGACGATCTCGGGCGGCGTGCCGGCCGGCGCCATCAGCGCGCTCCAGGCGCCCTGCTCGTAACCGGGATAGCCGAGCTCGGCGACGGTCGGCACGTCGGGCGCCGCGCTGGCGCGCGAACGCGTGGTCACCGCCAGCGCGCGCATCTTGCCGCCGCGGATGTTGCTCAGCAAGGGCGGCAGGTTCTCCATCATCGCGTCGACGTGGCCGCCCAGCACGTCGCCGACCTGCGCCGACGTGGTGCTGTACGGGATGTGGCGCAGCGGCGCGCCGGTCTGCTGCATGAACAGCCGCACGCCGACCTCGCTGGTGGTGCCCGGATCGGCCGACGCCATGGTCAAGGTCTGCGGCGCCTGCCTGGCGGCGGCGATGTAGCCCGGCAGGTCCTGGTGCGGCGACTGCGCGCTGACCACGATGACGTTGGGCGTTTCGGCCACCAGGCCGATCGGCAGCAGATCCTTGTCGATGTCGTAGAGCTGGGTCTTGAACAGGTAGCGGTGCAGCACCAGCGTGCCGACGTGGGCGTAGCCGATCGTGTAGCCATCGGGCTTGGCGCGCACCAGTGCCTGCGTGCCGATGCGTCCGCCGGCGCCGACACGGTTCTCGACCACCACCGGCTGGCCCAGGATGCGGCTCATTTCCTGCCCGACCAGCCGCGCGGTGATGTCGGCATTGCCGCCGGCCGCGGCCGGCACCAGCAAGGTGATCGCGCGCTCGGGATAGCCGGCGGCGTGCGCGTGCGCGCTGCCGGCCAACACCCCGGCGGCCAGCAGCATGGTGATCTTGTTCATGGCACTTCCCCTGTTCTCTGTTCTGTGGCGCCCCGCGCGAGGCTGCACGAGGCCAGGCCATTGTGGCAAGGGCGTTGTGCGCTGCGGTTCAGAAAAATCGAATACTCGTTCGATCCAGACTAACAAGTAGCGGAGCGACGCAGGGAGGCAAAGAATCGGTCGGCGCGAGCGGCCCGGCGGCCCGGGCGCGGCGCGTCAGGTCGCGCGGCGGCGCCGCACCAGGTACCGCAGCACGAAGCCCGGATAACCCAGCACGACGAACAGCGACAGCGTGATGGCGTAGAACTCCCAGCCCTGGCGGAAACGATTGCCCAGCTGGGCCTCGACCGCGAAGGCCAGCGCGCCGATCAGCAGGTAGAACACCAGCAGCTCGGCTAGCCGCACCCAGACGGGCTTGGCGACGATCGTGCCGGCCTGGCGCCAGGGCACGATCGCAAAGACACGTTCGGTCAGGAACGGCAGGTTGGCGCAGATCAGCGCCAGCCCCACCAGCAACCAGATCGCCAGCGTCTGTTCCATGCGCCGGTCAGAACGACAGCGAGTTGCGGATGGCCTGCACCGAGATCGCCATCAGGCCGCCGGGCAGCAGGCCCAGCACCAGGATCAGCGCCCCGTTGACGGTCATCAGGCCACGCTGCACGCAGGCGCTCGGCAGCGCCGGCGCGCCTTCCTGCGGCTCGTCGAAGTACATGACCTTGACCACGCGCAGGTAGTAGAACGCGCCGATCAGCGACAGCATCACGGCCGTCACGGCCAGCCACACGTGGCCGGCGTTGATGACCGCCTGGAGCACCGCCAGCTTGGCGTAGAAACCCACCAGCGGCGGCAGGCCGGCCAGCGAGAACATCAGCAGCAGCAGGATGGCGGCATGCCACGGGCTGCGGCGGTTCAGGCCCTTGAGGTCGTCGATGCGGTCGCATTCGAAACCTTCACGCGACATCAGCAGCACCATGCCAAAGCCGCCCAGCGTGGTCAGCACATAGACCAGCATGTAGAACAGCGAGGCGCCGTAGGCCGCCGCGGCGCCATCGGACTGGCTGTCGACCACGCCCGACAACAGGCCCAGCAGCACGAAGCCCATGTGCGAGATGCTCGAGTAGGCCAGCATGCGCTTGAAGTTGGTCTGCATGATCGCGGTCAGGTTGCCGATGATCAGCGACAGCACCGCCAGGATGATCAGCATCGGCTGCCAGTCGGCCGCCAGGCCGTGCAGGCTTTCGGCCAGCAGGCGCAGCGTGATCGCGAACGCCGCCAGCTTGGGCGCGGCGCCCAGCACCAGCGTCACCGCGGTCGGGGCGCCGTGATAGACGTCGGGCACCCACATGTGGAAAGGCACCACGCCCAGCTTGAACGCCAGGCCCGCGACCAGGAACACCACGCCGAACACCAGCGCCATCTGCTGCGCCTCGCCGGCGGCGATGACGTCGGCGATCTCGACCAGGTCGAGGTGGCCGGTGGCGCCATAGACCATCGACATGCCGTACAGCAGGAAGCCCGAGGCCAACGCACCCAGCACGAAATACTTCATCGCGGCTTCGGTGGCGACGACGTTCTCGCGGCGCAGCGCGATCAGCGCGTACAAGGCCAGCGACATGAGCTCCAGGCCCAGGTAGATCGAGATCAGGTTGCCGGCCGAGATCATGACCATCTGGCCCAGCAGCGCGAACAGCGTCAGCACGTACAGCTCGCCACCGCGCATCATGTCACGCACCAGCGCGTAGTTGCGGCCGTAGACCAGCGTGACCGCGACGGCCAGGTAGGACGTGACCTTGAGCAGGTGCGCCAGCTGGTCGACCACGAACAGACCGTGGAAGGTCACGCCCTCGGTACCGGCGTTCCACTGGAACAGCGAGATGACCGTGAGCACGCCGAGCGTGGCCATCGACAACCAGTGCGTGAGCTTGCGCTGCGGATCGTTGCTGCAGGCATCGATCAGCAGGATCGCCAGCCCTGCCACGAGCAGGACGATTTCGGGTGTCGCCAGGGCGAAGTCGAATTGGGATTGCATCGATGGTCCAGTCTTACAGTTTCGATACGGCAACGTGCTCTAGCAGCGCCTGCACCGAGACGTGCATGACGTCGGTGAAGGGCTTGGGATAGATACCCATGTAGAGCACGGCGAGGGCCAGCACGCCAAGCATGGCGAACTCGCGCGGGTTGATGTCCTGCAGGTCGCGCACGTGGTCGTTGGCGATGTCGCCGAAGGCCACGCGCTTGACCATCCACAGCGAATACGCGGCGCCGAAGATCAGCGCGGTGGCGGCCAGCAGGCCGATCCAGAAGTTGTATTCGACCGCGCCCATGATGACCATGAACTCGCCGACGAAACCGCTGGTGGCTGGCAGGCCGCTGTTGGCCATCGAGAACAGCACGAAGAAGGTGACGAACCGCGGCATGGTGTTGACCACGCCGCCGTAGTCGGCGATCCGGCGGCTGTGCACGCGGTCGTACAGCACGCCGATACACAGGAACATCGCCCCCGACACGAAGCCGTGCGAGATCATCTGCACGATCGCGCCTTCGACGCCGGCCGTGTTGAAGATGAAAAAGCCCAGCGTCACGAAGCCCATGTGGGCGACCGACGAATAGGCCACCAGCTTCTTCATGTCCTCTTGCACGATGGCGACCAGGCCGATGTAGATCACCGCCACCAGCGACAGCCCGATCATCAGGCCGGACAGGCTTTGCGAGGCGTCAGGCGCGATCGGCAGCGAGAAGCGCAGGAAGCCGTAGGCGCCCAGCTTGAGCATGATGGCCGCCAGCACCACCGAACCGCCGGTGGGCGCCTCGACGTGGGCGTCGGGCAGCCAGGTGTGCACCGGCCACATCGGCACCTTGACGGCGAAGGCCATCAGCAGCGCCAGGAAGATCAGGATCTGCGGCGTCATGCCCAGCGGCAGTGCGTGCCAGGTCTGGATGTCGAACGAGCCGCCCGATGCGTGATACAGGTAGATGAAGGCGACCAGCGTCAGCAGCGAGCCGAGCAGCGTGTACAGGAAGAACTTGAAGGCCGCGTAGACGCGGTTCGGGCCGCCCCAGACACCGACGATGATGTACATCGGGATCAGCGTCGCTTCGAAGAACACGTAGAACAGCAGGCCGTCGAGCGCCGAGAACACGCCGATCATCAGGCCCGACAGGATCAGGAACGCGGCCATGTACTGCGACACGCGCTGGGTGATGACTTCCCAGCCCGCGACCACCACGATGATGGTGACGAAGGCGGTCAGCAGCACGAACCACAGCGAGATGCCGTCGATGCCCAGGTGATAGAACACCGAGAAGGTGTCGATCCACGAGACACGCTCGACGAACTGCATGTCGGCCGTGGTCGGGTCGAAACCGGTGTACAGCGGGATCGTGACCAGGAACGCGGCCACCGCGCCGGCCAGCGACAGCCAGCGCGTGAAGGCCGGACGGTCGTCGCGGCCCAGCGCGAGCACCAGCAGGCCCGCCAGGATCGGTACCACGATCGCAAGCGTGAGCCAGGGGAAATTAGAGGATGCCATCTCGCTTGCCATCAGTGTTTAACCAGCACGAAGAACGAAACCAAAGCCATGATGCCGATGATCATCGCGAACGCGTAGTGATAGATGTAGCCGGACTGCAGGTGGCGGCTGGCCGCCGCGAACCAGCCCACCAGCCGCGCGCTGCCGTTGACCACCAGGCCGTCGATCAGCTTGCGGTCGCCGGTCTGCCACAGGCCGTGGCCGAGCACCCGCGCGCCGCGCGCGACGATCTGCTCGTTGACCCAGTCGACGTAGTACTTGTTCTCGAGCACGCGGATCACGCCCGACAGGCTGGCGTGGATCGCGGCCGGCACCTTGGGATTGATCAGGTAGCAGTACCAGGCCACCACCGCACCGGCCAGCGCCAGCCAGAACGGCAGCGTCACGAAGGCATGCAGGCCGTAGGCGACCCAGTCATGCCAGGTCGAGGCCAGGTCGGCCATCGCCGGGTGGGCCGGCAGCACGGTGATGACGCCGTCGAAGAAGCCGCCGAACAGCATCGGGTCGACCGCCAGCGCGCCGATGATGACCGACGGGATCGCCAGCAGCACCAGCGGCAGCGTGACCACCCAAGGCGACTCGTGCGGCTTGCCACCGTGATGGCCGTGGTCGTCGTGGCCATGATCGTCGTGACCGTGGGCGTCGTGACCGTGGGCGTGGTCGCTGGTGTCGTAGCGCTCCTTGCCATGGAACACCAGGAAGTAGACGCGGAACGAATACAGCGAGGTCACGAACACGCCGATCAGCGTGGCGTAGTACGCAAAGCCCGCGCCCCACACCGTGGCGGCGCCGGCCGCCTCGATGATGTGTTCCTTCGAGTAGAAGCCCGAGAAGAACGGCGTGCCGATCAGCGCCAGCGTGCCGAGCAGGAACGTGAACCAGGTGATCGGCATGTACTTGCGCAGGCCGCCCATGTGGCGGATGTCCTGGTTGTGGTGCATGCCGATGATGACCGAGCCGGCGCCCAGGAACAGCAGCGCCTTGAAGAAGGCGTGGGTCATCAGGTGGAAGATCGCCACCGAGTAGGCCGAGGCGCCCAGCGCCACGGTCATGTAGCCCAGCTGCGACAGCGTCGAGTACGCGATCACGCGCTTGATGTCGTTCTGGATGATGCCCAGCACGCCCAGGAACAGCGCGCCGATCGCGCCGATCACGATGACGAAGGACAGCGCGGTGTCGGTCAGCTCGAACAGCGGCGAGAAGCGCGCCACCATGAAGATGCCGGCGGTGACCATGGTCGCCGCGTGGATCAGCGCCGAGATCGGCGTCGGGCCTTCCATCGAGTCGGGCAGCCAGGCATGCAGCGGCACCTGGGCCGACTTGCCCATCGCGCCGATGAACAGGCAGATACATGCCACCGTCAGCAGCATCCAGTCGGTGCCCGGGAAGATCAGGCCGGCCAGCTTGTCGCTCTGCGCGAACACGTCACCGTAGTGCATCGAGCCGGTGTAGGCGAACAGCAGGCCGATGCCGAGCACGAAGCCGAAGTCGCCGACGCGGTTGATCAGGAAGGCCTTCATGTTGGCGAAGATCGCCGTCGGCCGCGTGTACCAGAAGCCGATCAGCAGGTACGAGACCAGGCCGACCGCCTCCCAGCCGAAGAACAGCTGGAGCATGTTGTTGGACATGACCAGCATCAGCATCGAGAACGTGAACAGCGAGATGTACGAGAAGAAGCGCTGATAGCCCGGATCGTCGGACATGTAGCCGATCGTGTAGATGTGCACCATCAGCGAGACCGAGGTCACCACCACCATCATCATGGCCGACAGCGGATCGATCAGGAAACCGATGTTCAGGCTGGTCTGGCCGATCAGGCTCCAGGTGTAGACGTTGCCGTCGAAGGTGTTGCCGGCCAGCACGTCCATCAGGACGTAGACCGAGCCCGCGGCCGAGGCCGCCACCAGCGCGATGGTGATCAGGTGGGCGCCGCGGCGGCTGACCGCGCGACCCAGGAAGCCGGTGCCGAACAGGCCGGACAGGACGGCGCCCAGCAGCGGAGCCAGGGCGATGAACAGATAGAGAGATACGTTGGACATGTTCTTCGTGTTCCCGTCAGCCCTTGAGGCGATCGAGCTCGTCGACGTTGATCGTGTTCAGGTTGCGGAACAGCAGCACCAGGATGGCCAGGCCGATGGCGGCCTCGGCGGCGGCCACGGTCAGGATGAAGAACACGAAGACCTGCCCGGCGGTGTCGCCGAACCAGGTCGAGAAAGCCACGAAGTTCATGTTCACGGCCAGCAGCATCAGCTCGATCGACATCAGCAGGATGATGAGGTTGCGGCGGTTCAGGAAGATGCCGAACACGCCGGTCGCGAACAGGATCGCGCCCAGGATCAGGAAATGGGGCAGCGTCAACGTCATTTCTTTTCTCCTTGCGCGGGCGCGGGCTTGGGCTGCGCCTGCTCGACCACGGCCTCGGGGCCGAGCTCGTCGGCGGGCGGGGCGGCGGGCTTCTCGACCGTCGGGGCCATCTTGACCATGCGGAAGCGGTCGGCGGCCTTGACGCGCACCGCGGCGGCCGGATCGTTGTAGCGCACGTCACGGCGACGGCGCAGCGTCAGCGCGATGGCCGCCACCATGCCGACCAGCAGCAGCACGGCGCCGACCTCGACCGCGTACACGTACTGGCTGTACATGACCTCGCCGAGCACGCGGGCGTTGTTGTAGTCGTCGCCCTGCACCGCCTGCGGACCGGCCTGCGACCAGGTCGTGCCGACCACGAAGCCCATCTCGAGCACCATGATCAGGCCGATCGTCAGGCCCAGCGGCAGGTAGGTCCGCAAGCCGCGCGACATCGTGTCGATGCGGATGTCCAGCATCATCACGACGAACAGGAACAGCACCATGACGGCGCCGACGTAGACCAGGACCAGCAGCAGCGCGAGGAACTCGGCGCCCAGCAGCATCCAGATCATGGCCGCGTTGAAGAAGGCCAGGATCAGGTGCATGACCGCGGTCACGGGGTTGCGCGCGGTGATCACGCGAAACGCCGCGTAGACCAGCACCGCAGCAAGCACATAGAACAGTATGGTGGTGAACATCGTGGGATCTCGGCCTGCGGTCAGCGGTAAGGCGCGTCGGCGGCGCGACGCTCGGCGATTTCGTTCTCGTAGCGGTCACCAACGGCCAACAGCATGTCCTTGGTGAAGTAGAGGTCGCCGCGCTTTTCGCCATGGTATTCGTGGATGTGCGTTTCCACGATCGAATCGACCGGGCAGCTTTCCTCACAGAAACCGCAGAAGATGCACTTGGTCAGGTCGATGTCGTAACGCGAGGTGCGGCGCGTGCCGTCTTCGCGCACGGCCGACTCGATCGTGATCGCCACGGCCGGGCAGACCGCCTCGCAAAGCTTGCAGGCGATACAGCGCTCTTCGCCGTTGGGATAACGGCGCAACGCGTGCAGGCCGCGGAACCGCGGCGAGGTCGGCGTCTTTTCCATCGGATAGCGCAAGGTCACCTTGCGCTTGAAAAAATACTTGCCCGTCAGGCGCATGCCCTTGAGCAGTTCGGTCAGCAGCAGGCTGCCGAAGAAATCCTTGATCGCTTCCATGTCGTGCCTTTTTGCTAATCGGTCACTGCCAGATGTTCCAGGGCGTCTGCATCCAGATCGCCACCACCACCAGCCAGACGCCGGTCAGCGGAATGAAGATCTTCCAGCCCAGACGCATGATCTGGTCGTAGCGGTAGCGCGGGAAAGAGGCGCGGAACCATACGAACAGCGACACCACGAAGAAGGTCTTCAGGCCCAGCCAGATCCAGCCGGGTATCCAGGTGAAGGGGGCGAAATCGACCGGTGCGTACCAGCCGCCCAGGAACATGATCGCGGCCAGGCAGGACAGCAGGATCATGTTGGCGTATTCGCCCAGGAAGAACAGCGCGAACGCCATGCCCGAGTACTCGACCATGTGGCCGGCGACGATCTCGGACTCGCCTTCGACCACGTCGAAGGGGTGGCGGTTGGTTTCCGCCACGGCCGAGATCACGTAGATGACGAACAGCGGCAGCAGCGGCAGCCAGTTCCACGACATGAACGTGATGCCGCGCTCGGCGAACCAGCCACGGCCCTGGCCCAGCACGATCTCGCTCATGTTCAGGCTGCCGGAGACCAGCAGCACGACCACCAGCACGAAGCCGATCGCCAGTTCGTAGGACACCATCTGCGCCGAGGCGCGCAGCGCCGCCAGCAGCGCGTATTTGGAGTTCGAGGCCCAGCCGGCCACGATCACGCCGTACACGCCGATCGACGTGATCGCCATGACGTACAGCAGGCCGGCGTTGACGTTGGCCAGCACCGTCTCGGGACCGAACGGAATCACCGCCCAGGCGGCCAGCGCCGGCATCAGCGTGACCACCGGGGCGATCACGAACAGCGTCTTGGCCGCCTGCGACGGCACGATGACTTCCTTGGTCAGCAGCTTGAAGACGTCGGCAAACGGCTGGAACAGGCCGCGCGGCCCGACCCGCGTCGGGCCCAGGCGCTGGTGCATGAAGCCGATCATCTTGCGTTCCCAATACGTGAGATACGCCACGCACAGGATCACCGGCACGGCGATCAGCACGATCTTGATGACCGTGTAGACCACCATCCAGGCCGTCGGCCCCAGCAGGGCCGCGCCCTGCGTCTCGAGGACGTTCAACCATTCCATCAGGCACGCTCCAGCGTCAGTTGACCAAAGGCGCTACCCAGTGCCGCAGTCTGCTCGAAACCAGCCGCGACGCGCACCGCGCCGTCGGCCACACTGTTGTCCAGGACCAGCGCCAGCTCGACGCTGCCGCCCTGCCCGTTGTTGACGCGCACCGACTGGCCGGCTTCCAGGCCCAGCGTGGTCAGCGTGCGGACGTTGACGCGCGCCGACGGGGCGCGCGAGGCGCCGGTGGCCTGCAGGGCCTCGGCACGGCGCACGATCGCATCGCTGCGGTAGATCGGCAGGTCGGCGGCGCGCTCGAGGCCGCCTTCGAAGGACTGGCCCAGGCCGACCGTGGCGACGATCTCGTTGGACAGGCGCGCATCGACGCCACCCGCCAGCACCGCGTCACGCACGGATTCGGAGCTTTCGTCGTCGAAGCCCGGCAGCTGCAGCACATTGCCCAGCACGCGCAGCACCTTCCAGGCCGGACGCGTCTGGCCCAGCGGCGCGACGGTGCCCTTGAAGCTCTGCGGCAGGCCTTGCGCGTTGACGAAGGTGCCCGAGGTTTCGGTGAACGGCGCGACCGGCAGCATCACGTCGGCCCAGTCGGCGGCCGCCGAACGGAACGGCGTCAGCGCCACGGCGAATTGCGCCTGGCGCAGCGCGGCCAGCGCCTGCGGGCCGTTGTCGGCGTCGAGCAGCGGCTCGGCATGCAGCACCACGTAGGCCTTGAGCGGTTCGGCCAGCATCGCGCTGGCGGACTTGCCGCCCTGCCCCGGCACCGCGCCGGCCAGGTAACCGCCCAGCGTGTTGCCGCCGGCGGTCAGGAAACCGAACCGTGCACCGGCCGCATCGGCCAGGTGACGGGCATTGGCGGCCAGCACGCCGGCCGCCGGCGCGGCCACGGCCTGGTTGCCCAGCAGCACCGCGCCCTGGCTGCTGGCGGCCAGCAGTTCGGCGATCTTGGCGGCCGAGTCGCTGGCCTGCACGCTGGCGAAACCGGCCGGCACGTCCAGCGACTTGAGCTTGGCCAGCGCCACGGCGACTTCGGCCAGCGCGCGCGGCAGCGCCGACGGCGCGACCGTCATGCGCGCGGCGACCGGCATCAGCGGGTCGTCCGACAGGCTGTCGATCAGGATGATGCGGGTGCCGCGCTTGGCGGCCTGGCGCAGGCGCTGGGCCATCAGCGGATGGTCGCGGCGCAGCACCGAACCGATCACCAGCACGCAGTCGGCGGTGTCCAGGTCGGACACCGGCATGCCCAGCCACGGCACGCCCTTGAGCGCGGCGTCGAGCGAGCCATCGGCCTGGCGCAGGCGGAAATCGATGTTCTCGGAACCCAGCGCGCGGGTCAGGCGGGCCAGCAGCGAGAATTCTTCGGTGGTGGCGTATTCGGTCGCCAGCGCGCCGATCTGGCCGGCGCCGAAGCTGTCGCGCACGCGGGTCAGGCCCTGGGCGACGGCTTGCAGGGCTTCGCTCCAGGAGACCTCGCGCCACTGCCCGTCACAGCTCTTGACCATCGGCGCGGTCAGGCGGTCGTCGCTGTTCAGGCCTTCGTACGAAAAGCGGTCGCGGTCGCTGATCCAGCATTCGTTGACGGCTTCGTTCTCGAACGGCACCACGCGCAGCACGCGGTCGCCCTTGACCTGCACCACCAGGTTGGCGCCCAGGCTGTCGTGCGGGCTGACCGAACGGCGGCGCGCCAGTTCCCAGGTACGGGCCTGGTAGCGGAACGGCTTGGACGTCAGCGCGCCGACCGGGCACAGGTCGATCATGTTGCCCGACAGTTCGGAGTCGACCGAGCGGCCCACGAAGGTGGTGATCTCGGAGTGCTCGCCACGGCCGATCATGCCCAGCTCCATGACGCCGGCGACTTCCTGGCCGAAACGCACGCAGCGGGTGCAGTGGATGCAACGCGTCATCTCTTCGGCCGAGACCAGCGGGCCGAGGTCCTTGTGGAACACCACGCGCTTTTCTTCGCGGTAGCGCGACGACGAGCCGCCGTAACCGACGGCCAGATCCTGCAGCTGGCATTCGCCGCCCTGATCGCAGATCGGGCAGTCGAGCGGGTGATTGATGAGCAGGAACTCCATCACGCTCTTTTGCGCAGCCACGGCGCGCTCGGAGCAGGTGTGCACCACCATGCCGTTGGTCGCGGGCGTGGCGCAGGCCGGCAGGGCCTTGGGCGCCTTCTCGACTTCGACCAGGCACATGCGGCAGTTGGCCGCGATGGAGAGTTTCTTGTGATAGCAGAAATGCGGTACGTACACCCCGAGCTTGTGCGCGGCATGCATGACCATGCTGCCTTCGGGAACTTCGACCTTGTTGCCGTCGACGGTCAGTTCAACCATGGTGTCGTCCAAACCTTACAGATATTGCGGCACAACACAACGCTTGTGCTCGATGTGATGTGCGAATTCGTCGCGATAGTGCTTCAGGAAGCCGCGTACGGGCATGGCCGCGGCGTCACCCAGCGCGCAGATCGTGCGCCCCATGATGTTGCCGGCCACGGAGTCGAGCAGGTCGAGGTCTTCGGGACGGCCCTGGCCGTTCTCGATACGGTTGACCATGCGGTAGAGCCAGCCGGTGCCTTCGCGGCACGGCGTGCACTGGCCGCAACTCTCTTCGAAATAGAAATACGACAGGCGCTGCAGCGACTTGACCATGCAGCGCGTCTCGTCCATGACGATGACCGCGCCCGACCCCAGCATCGATCCCGCCTTGGCGATCGAGTCGTAGTCCATCGTGCAGTCCATCATGATGGACGCCGGCAGCACCGGTGCGCTCGAACCGCCGGGGATCACCGCCTTGAGCTGGCGCCCGCCACGCATGCCGCCGGCCAGTTCCAGCAGCTTGGAGAACGGCGTGCCCATCGGGATCTCGTAGTTGCCGGGACGCTCGACGTCGCCGGAAATCGAGAACAGCTTGGTGCCGCCGTTGTTCGGCTTGCCGACCTCGAGGTAGGCCTGGCCGCCGTTGCGGATGATCCAGGGCACCGCCGCGAAGGTCTCGGTGTTGTTGATCGTAGTGGGCTTGCCGTACAGGCCGAAGCTGGCCGGGAACGGCGGCTTGAAGCGCGGCTGGCCCTTCTTGCCTTCCAGCGATTCGAGCAACGCGGTTTCCTCGCCGCAGATGTAGGCGCCGAAGCCGTGGCTGGCGTGCAGCTGGAAGCTGAAGCTCGAGCCGAGGATGTTGTTCCCGAGGTAGCCCGCCGCGCGCGCTTCCTCCAGCGCTTCCTCGAAACGCTCGTACACCTGGAAGATCTCGCCGTGGATGTAGTTGTAGCCCACGGTGATGCCCATCGCGTAGGCCGCGATGATCATGCCCTCGATGACGATGTGCGGGTTGTACGCGAGGATGTCGCGGTCCTTGCAGGTGCCCGGCTCGCCCTCGTCGGAGTTGCACACCAGGTACTTCTGGCCCGGGAACTGGCGGGGCATGAAGCTCCACTTCAGGCCCGTGGGGAAGCCGGCGCCGCCGCGGCCGCGCAGCGCGCTTTCCTTGACGGTGGCGATCACCTGGTCCTGCGTGAGGCCCTCGGAGAGGATCTTGCGCAGCGCCTTGTAGCCGTCGCGCGCCTCGTAGTCCTTCAGGCGCCAGTTGGTGCCGTCCAGGCCCGCGTAGATCTGCGGGCTGACGTGGCGGTCGTGGAAGCAGGTCTGGACGCCGGTGGCCTGGAACTGCTGGAGCACTTGCTGCGGCGTCATTGCTTGCCCTCCGCAGCCTTGAGGCCGTCGACCAGCTGGTCCAGCTTGTCGGCGCTCATGAAGCTGCACATGGTGCGGTCGTTCACCAGCATCACCGGCGAGTCGGCGCAGGCGCCCAGGCACTCGCTCTGCTGCAGAGTGAACAGGCCGTCGGGCGTGGTCTCGCCCATCGCAATGCCCAGCTTCTTCTCCAGGTGCTGCAGCGCCTTCTGCCCGTCGCGCAGCTGGCACGGCAGGTTGGTGCACACGTTCAGCTTGTACTTGCCGAGCGGGCGCTGGTTGTACATGTTGTAGAAGGTCGTGACCTCGTGCACGGCGATCACGGGCATGCCCAGGTACTGGGCGATGTCCTGTTCGCTCTCGGGCGTGACGTGCCCCTGCTCCTGCTGCACGATGGCCAGGCAGGCCATGACGGCCGACTGCTTCTGGTCCGGCGGGTACTTCGCGACTTCGCGGTCGAAGCGCGCACGGGTTGCGTCGCTGATCATCTGTCGATTTCTCCGAAGACGATGTCCATCGTCCCGATGATGGCCACGCCATCCGAGATCATGTGGCCGCGCGCCATCTCGTCCATCGCGGACAGGTGCGCGAAGCCGGGGGCGCGGATCTTCAGGCGGTACGGCTTGTTGGCGCCGTCGCTCACGATGTAGATGCCGAACTCGCCCTTGGGATGTTCCACCGCGGCATAGGCCTCGCCCTCGGGCACGCGCATGCCCTCGGAGAAGAGCTTGAAGTGGTGGATCAGCTCCTCCATGTTGGACTTCATGCTCTCGCGGTCGGGCGGCGCCACCTTGTGGTTGTCGGTGATCACCGGGCCGGGGTTCGCGCGCAGCCAGTCCACGCACTGCTGGATGATGCGGTTGGACTCGCGCATCTCCTGCACGCGCACCAGGTAGCGGTCGTAGCTGTCGCCGTTGCGGCCGATCGGGATGTCGAAGTCCATCCGGTCGTACACCTCGTAGGGCTGCGTCTTGCGCAGGTCCCACAGCACGCCGGAGCCGCGCAGCATCGCGCCGGTGAAGCCCAGGTTCAGCGCCCGCTCGGGGCTGACCACGCCGATGCCCACGGTGCGCTGCTTCCAGATGCGGTTCTCGGTCAGCAGCGTCTCGTATTCGTCCACGTACTTCGGGAAGCGCTGCGCGAAGGCATCGATGAAGTCCAGCAGCGAGCCCTGCCGGTCCTCGTTCATGCGCTCGATCTCGCGCTGGTTGCGCACCTTGCTCGCCTTGTACTGCGGCATGGCGTCCGGCAGGTCCCGGTAGACGCCGCCAGGGCGGAAGTACGCCGCGTGCATCCGCGCGCCCGAGACGGCTTCGTACATGTCGAAGATGTCCTCGCGCTCGCGGAAGCAGTAGATCAGCATGTTCATCGCGCCGCAGTCCAGCCCGTGCGCGCCCAGCCACATCAGGTGGTTCAGCAGGCGCGTGAGCTCGGAGTACATGACGCGGATGTACTGGGCGCGGATCGGCACCTCGATGCCCAGCAGCTTCTCCACGGCCAGGCAGTACGCGTGCTCGTTGGACATCATCGACACGTAGTCGAGGCGGTCCATGTAGGGCAGCGTCTGGAGGTAGGTGCGCGTCTCGGCCAGCTTCTCGGTGGCGCGGTGCAGCAGGCCGATGTGCGGGTCGGCGCGCTGGATCACCTCGCCGTCCAGCTCCAGCACCAGGCGCAGCACGCCGTGGGCGGCCGGGTGCTGCGGGCCGAAGTTGATGGTGTAGTTCTTGATCTCTGCCATGGCTTCAGGCCCGCGGCTCGAGGCCGCCGTACTTGTCTTCCCGGATGATCCGCGGCGTGATCTCGCGCGGCTCGATCGTCACCGGCTGGTACACCACGCGGCGGCGCTCGGCGTCGTAGATCATTTCCACGTGGCCGGAGATCGGGAAGTCCTTGCGGAACGGGTGGCCGATGAATCCGTAGTCGGTCAGGATGCGCCGCAGGTCGTCGTGGCCGGTGAACACGATCCCGAACAGGTCGAAGGCCTCGCGCTCGAACCAGTTGGCGGCGCTCCACAGGCCGGTGACGGACGCGATCTCCGGCATGTCGTCGTCGGCGCAGAACACGCGCACGCGCACGCGCTGGTTCAGGCTCACGGACAGCAGGTGCACGACCACGGCATAGCGCGCGCCGTCCCACTCGCCCATGCGGTACTCGGAGTAGTCGACGCCGCACAGGTCGATCAGCTGCTCGAAGCGGCAGCCGTCGGCTTCCTTCAGGATGCGGCAGGCCTCGAGGTAATCCTTCGCGGCGACCGTGGCGGTGATCTCGCCGAGCTTCAGCTCGACGCGCCTGGCCTTGTCGCCCAGCGCCGCGGCGACCGCGTCGCGCACGGCTTCGGGTGCGGGGCAGACCGCAGCGAGGTTGCTTTGCATGCTCAGGCCCTCGCGATGGTCTGGGTGCGGCGGATCTTCTGCTGCAGCTGGATGATGCCGTACAGCAGGGCCTCGGCCGTCGGCGGGCAGCCGGGCACGTAGACGTCCACGGGCACGATGCGGTCGCAGCCGCGGACCACGGAATAGCTGTAGTGGTAGTAGCCGCCGCCGTTGGCGCAGGTGCCCATGGAGAGCACCCAGCGCGGCTCGGCCATCTGGTCGTACACCTTGCGCAGCGCCGGCGCCATCTTGTTGCACAGCGTGCCGGCCACGATCATCAGGTCGGACTGGCGCGGGCTCGGGCGGAACAGCATGCCGAAGCGGTCGATGTCGTAGCGGGCCGCGCCCGCGTGCATCATCTCCACGGCGCAGCACGCGAGGCCGAAGGTCATCGGCCAGAGCGAGCCGGTCTTGGCCCAGTTGATGACGGTGTCCACCGTCGTGGTCACGACGCCTTTTTCAAGGATGCCTTGGTTTGCCATTGCAAGCTTTCAGGTTCTCGGTGCCGGCGCGGGTCACTCCCAGTCCAGCGCGCCCTTCTTCCACTCGTAGATGAAGCCCACGACCAGGATGCCCAGGAAGACCATCACGGCCCAGAAGCCGACGGGGCCGATTTCCTTGAGCGCCACGGCCCAGGGGAAGAGAAAGGCGATCTCCAGGTCGAACAGGATGAAGAGGATGGCGACCAGGTAGTAGCGCACGTCGAACTTCATCCGCGCGTCGCCGAAGGCCTCGAAGCCGGATTCGTAGGGGGAGTTCTTCGCGGCATCGGGTTTCTGCACGCCCATGCCCTTGGCGAAGGCCCAGCCGAGCACCTGGGGGGCGACGCCGACTCCGATGCCGACGAGGATGAACAGGAGGACAGGGAGGTACTGGTCGAGGTTCATCGGGCGCAGGCGTTCGTCTGGCGAAGGAGGCCGGCCGGGGCGTGGCCCGGCCGGCCTTGAATTGGTGCCGACGGCGAGACTCGAACTCGCACAGCTTTCGCCACTACCCCCTCAAGATAGCGTGTCTACCAATTTCACCACGTCGGCTTGTTCTGACCGTCCGGAGCGCCTGCGAGGGATGCATCAGCAAGAAGCGATGCGCGCATCCGGACAATCACGGAGTGTACTCCGAAACGGGTGCCCCACTGCCGGGCAGCGGAGCTTTTGACGCGCTCAGCGCGTCGGGATCTGCCCCGCGGCGCCCGCATCCGGCGATGCCGGGGCGCCGGAGGTCGCCGGCGGCACCGGCACGTCCGTCGCCGGCGTCGTGGCGGGGCCTTGCGGCGCCGGCA
>JAEZBO010000190.1 GCA_023427085.1 Pseudomonadota bacterium | reverse complement strand
CGTCTGGCCCAGCCAGCGGCGCCGCGGCGCGTTGGGCACCACGTCGGGTGCGTCGGACAGCGAGAGAGGCGATGCCTGGGGGTGCTTCGATTTCATCGTGACGCTCCTGTGTGAGCAAAAAAAAACGTCCCGCCCACCCGGCGCGTTAACGCGGGATGTGGCGGAACGTCGTTGTCCCTGCGCCGCTGCCTGCGGATCGCAGCGCGGCGATGACGACCTCCATTGGCCGTCGCCCTACGCTAAGCAAGCGCCATGCCAGCGCGGCCCGGCCAAGCCGGAGACGGCCGGCGAGTGCCGCGCAAGCGCCGGCCGGCGCGGGCTGCCAGCGGGCGGGCCAGGTCGGGCGGGCGGCGTTTCCACAGGGTCGCGCACGCCGCGCCGGACACCCACATTGGTGCAAGGCACCAGATCGGCGCACCGCCGCGCTACGCAGACGGGCACGGCGGCGGCGCCCGCGACGCGGCTCGGCCGACCTGAGACGGGCGCTGCGCGCAGCCGGCCACCGATCAGCGCGGCCGGCGCCGGTGCCCTCGCGGCGCGGCCGCCGCGGCGCTGGCATCAAACTTGCTCAGTGCCCCGGGCGGAGGAAGCAAATGCTCAAGGTAATGTTGATCGACGATGGCGAAGGGCGGGCGGCCTCGTTGCGGCAGACGCTCAAGCAGGCCGGCGTGCGGGTCGTCTCGCATCCGGCCAGCGGGCTGGCGCTGCAGGAAAGCATCGCGCGGCTGCAGCCGGACGTCGTGCTGATCGACGTCGACGCGCCGCACCGCGACACGCTCGAGGCGGTCTGTGTCGCCAGCGAGCACAGCGACCGGCCGGTGGTGATGTTCACCGAGGACGACGATCGCAGCAAGATCCGCAGCGCGCTAAAGGCCGGCGTGGCTGCCTACGTGGTCGGCGAGGTGCCGGCCACGCGCATCCGCAGCCTGCTGGACGTCGCGATCGAACGCTTCGCCGTCGAGCGCGCCCGCCGCGAAGAACTCAACGACGCGCGCCAGCGCCTGGCCGAGCGGCAATGGATCGACAAGGCGCGCGGGCTGCTGATGAAACTGCGCGGCGTCTCGGAGGAAGAGGCCTACCGCATGCTGCGCGAACGGGCGATGCAAAGCCAGCGCAAGCTCGGCGACGTCGCGCGCGAGATGGTCGAGGTGGCGGGCTGGCTGGAAAACAAGCGGTGAGGGGCGCTGCCGCCGCGGCTCAGGCCGATTCGCCGCCGCGCTGATGGCGGTCGATGTGGCCCAGGTCGCGGTCCGGATCGAGCCGGTCGCGCACGCGCTGCTTGAGCGTCTTGGCATCGGGAAAGCCGCCGTCGCGCTTGCGCTCCCACAGCAGTTCACCGTCGTAGCGCACCTCGAAGATGCCGCCGGTACCGGGCAGCAAGGCCACCTCGGCCAGCTCGTCGCCAAACGTCGACAGCAGCTCCTGCGCCATCCAGCCGGCGCGCAGCAGCCACTGGCACTGCGTGCAGTAGGCGATGCTGACGCGCGGCCGCGGCGCCTGGCCGGCGGGCGCCGGCGCGGTGGCGGGAGAAGTCGTCGATGACATGGCGCTCTCCTCAACCCTGCATGGCTTGCGCCAAGGTCTGGTGCGCCTGCTCGGCGGCCTTCTGGGCCTGCTCGCGCTCTTGCTGCAGCTTGGCGATGCGGTCTTCCTCGTCGCCCAGCATCTTGGCGTAGCGCTGGCCCAGCGTGCTGTCGGCCGGCACCGCGCCCAGGTTGTCGCGCACGCGGGCCTGATTCTGCCGGGCCTGTTCGAGCGACTCGTCCAGCCGCTGCACGCGCAGCTGCGCACGGCTCAGCTCGGCGCGGCGCTCGGCCAGCATCTTGAGCCGCGCCGCGGTCTTGGCATCGGCGGCCGTGCCCGACCACATCAGCAGCGTCTGCGCATCGGTATCGAGCAGCGCGACCTCCTGCACCTGGCTGCGCTCGGCGGTCGCCACCACCTTGGCCGACGCGCCGGCCTTCACGGTCAGCTTGAGCCGGTGATGCGTGGGCGTCTGGCCGTCCGCAGCATCGGACTTGAAGGTCCAGCCGTTGCGACGCGGGTGTTCGATCAGCACATTACGCGACGCATCCGGCGCGCCCTGCACCGTGTAGGTCGTCACCAGCCGCGACAGCCGCGTGGCGCGCAATGCGCCGTCGGACAGCACGATCTCGGTGATGCGCTCCTGCGGCTGGTTCTCGGTGGTGATCGTCACCTTGCGGTCCTCGGCGAAGCTGGCCAGCCGCGATTGACCTGCCGGCAGGCCGAGCAGCTGCGCGTCGCCCACGTGGCCCGACTGCGTGTCGTAGACCGTCAGCAGGCCGGCCGGCAGGCTGGTCTTGGCGGTGTTCTCGAGCAGCACCGCCGCGACCGGATGACGGCTGGCGCGGCCGGCCTGGAACACCGAGACCCGCTCACCCGGCAAGGACACGTCCAGGTACGGCACCGACAAGGTCTTGCCGGCCGCCAGGCTGACCGGCTTGGGCAGCCGGTAGGTGGCGGCGGTCTCGCCCTCTTGCGCGACGGCCGCGTCGGCGGCGCCCGAGATCGGTGCCGGGGCGGGCGGCGGCGCCGGCATCGGCGCTTGTGCGC
>JAEZBO010000177.1 GCA_023427085.1 Pseudomonadota bacterium | reverse complement strand
CCTTGGGCCAGCCCGGGGCCGCCGGCCGCCAGCGCGGCCAGCTGGTTGCGCAGCGCGGCGATCCGCGCGCGCACCTGCACCGCCTGCACCCGCGCCTGGGCCTGAGCCGATTGCGCCTGGCGCGCCTGCACCTGGGTGTCCAGGCCGGCGTCGTAGCGTTCCTGCGTCAGTTGCGCGACCTGCTGGCGCTGCGCCACGGTCTCGTCCAGCACCGCCAGCTGCGCGTAGGCGGTCTGCAGGTTGAGGTAGCTCTGCACCACCGCGCTGGCCAGCAGCGCGCGCGCCGCGTGGACCTCGGCCTGCGCGGCGTCCAGCCGGATACGTTCGGCATCGCGGGCCTCGCGGCGCTCGCCCCAGAAGTCGATCTCGTAGTCGAAATTCAGCGACAGGCTGTTGTCGGTGCCGACCGAACCGGCCAGCGGTGCCGGGACCGCGCCGTTGCCGGTGTAGCGCTGGCGCGTCAGCGTGTAGCCGGCCGACACCTGCGGCAGCAGCGCCGCGCGCGACTGCGCCAGCGCGGCGTTGGCCTGGTCCACCCGGGCCTGTGCGGCCAGCATCGACGGGCTGCCGGCCAGCGCGCGCTCGACCAGCGCGTCCAGTTGCGCATCGCCATAGCGTTGCCACCACGACAGGCTGGGCCATTGCACCGCGGCCTGTTGCAGGCCCAGTGCAGCGCCGCGCAGCGGCACGGCCGGTTCGGGGCCGGGCTGCATGATGGCGCAACCGGCCAGCAGCGTGGCGAGTAGGGGGGTCAAGAAGGCTTTCATGCTGACAATTGGCTTAAAAAGATTGATTGGTCTGTATCTGACTAGGCAATTAAAAGATCAAATAAAACGCGGACCACCTGGCCGCGTCGTGGGTACTCGGGCGTCAGCCCGGACAGTTGCCGTTGGCGATCATCCGGCGCAACAGCCCGGCCAGCGTCTCGGCCTCTTGCACGCTGAAACCGCGCAGATGCAGGTCGATCGCGCGCGACAGCACCGGCGGGATCTGCGTGCAGGTGGCCTGGCCTGCCTCGGTGATCTCGAGCTGCACCACGCGCCGGTCTTCCTGGCTGCGCACCCGCCGCACCAGCCCCTTGGATTCGAGCCGGTCGAGCGTGCGGGTGATCGCACCAGTGTCGACGCCGGCCTGGCGGGCCAGTTCGGCCGGCGTCTCGGCCTGGCGCTTGGCGATCAGCAGCAGCGGGCGCCATTGCATGGCGGTCAGGTCGAGCGGCGCCATCTCGCGATCGATCACACGCGTCAGCGACTGGTAGACCTGCTTGATCAGCATGCCGATGCTTTCGTCGGTCAGGCAACGCAGGTCCGACTTGAAAGGCAAGGAGGCGGGATCGGTATCAGGGGAGGGCATAGGCGCTAATTTAGTTGCCTAGGCAGTATTTGTCAATGCGCCGGTTTGTAGCGGCTTGCCACGCCGATCGCGGCGATGATCAGCAGGCCGCCGAACATCATCCGCAACGATGGCACCTGGGCGAACAGCGCCCAGGCCACCGCGATCGCATAGACCGGCTCGAGCGCGATGATGACGCCGGCATCGCGTGCCTTGATCAGCCGCAGGCCGGACACGAACAGGAAATGCGACAGGCCGGTACAGAAGATGCCCAGCGCCGCCAGCCACAACCAGTCGACCGGTGCGATGGCGGACAGTTGTGGCACCGCGAAGAAAGCCGTCAGCACACAGACCGCCAGGTTCTGCCAGGTCGCCACCTGGACCGCGTCCATGCCGGCCGCGCTGTGGCGGTTGAAGACCGCCAGCAACGAGAACGACAGCCCCGAAGCCAGCCCCCACGCCAGCCCGCGCGCGCCGTCGTCGGCCCAGTCGTAGCTGGGCACCACCAGGATCAGGCCGATCGAGACAAGCGCCAGCACGCCCCATTCGGCGGCACGGATGCGTTCGCGATAGATCAGGCTCTCGAGCAGGGTCGTGAAGGCCGGGAAGCTGGCGAAACCGAGCGTCGCGACCGCGATGCCGCCGACCTTGACGGCGACGAAGAAGGTCACCCAATGCAAGGCCAGCAGCGCGCCGCTGGCCAGCAGCACCGCGAGCGTGCGGCCGCTGAGCCGGGCGCGCAGCGTGCGGCCTTGCCAGTTGGCGAACCCGACCAGCGCCAGCACCGCGAACATCGCGCGGCCGAAGGTGATCACGGTGGCGTCGGCCTGGATCAGTTCGCCGAACACGCCGGTCAGGCCGAACAGCACGGCGGCGATATGAAGTTGGATCAGGGCGGAGCGGCGGGTCATCGATGCAGCCAATACGGGTAGGTCGGGATGCGCGGCGCGGGCGCCGGGGCGCCGCGCAACGTGGGCCGCGGCATCGTAGCGGATGACGGCGCCGGCGGCGAGGGGCGAGGACGCATTGCGTCGTGACGACGGTGATGCCGGCCTGCGCTGGACCTAAAATCATCTCATGAAGCGCGTCCCGATACTGCCATCCTCCCTGTCGCCCAGCACCCGCACGGCAGGCATCGCACTGGCCGCCATCGGCGCGGTGCTGTTCGCCGGCAAGGCCATCGTGGCCAAGATCACCTACCGCTACGGCATCGACGCGGTCACGCTGATCGCGTTCCGGATGGCGTTCTCGCTGCCGTTCTTTCTGGCGATCGGCGCCTACGAGGCCCGTCGCGCGCGGCTCGGCCAACAGCCCAGGCTCAACTGGCGCGACGCGCTGACCTTGTCGTTCCTGGGCCTGCTGGGTTATTACCTGTCCAGCTTCCTGGACTTCATCGGCCTGCAGTACATCACCGCCGGGCTCGAGCGCCTGATCCTGTTCCTGTCGCCGACCTTCGTGCTGCTGATCAGCGCCGCGTGGCTCAAGCGGCCGATCTCCGGCCAGCAGTGGCTGGCGCTGGGGTTGTCCTACCTGGGCGTGATCATGGTGTTCGCGCATGACGTCTCGTTCGGCGGCGAGCACGTGGTGCGCGGCTCGCTGTTCGTGCTGGGTTCGGCGCTGACCTATTCGTTCTACCTGATCGGCTCGGGCGAACTGATCGCCAAGATCGGCTCGACGCGGCTGGTCGCCTATGCGATGACGGTCTCCTGTATCGCCTGCCTGATCCAGTTCTTCGTGGTGCACGGCACCACCCAGCTGGTGCAGCCGTGGGGCGTCTATGGCTGGTCGATGGTGCACGCGGTGCTCAATACCGTGTTGCCGGTCTTCATGATCATGTGGGCGGTCGCGCGGGTCGGCGCGCCGGTGACTTCGCAGGTCGGCATGATCGGCCCGGTGTCGGTGCTGTTCCTGGCCGCCTGGATGCTCGACGAGCCGATCACCGCCTGGCAGCTGGCCGGTACGGCCCTGGTGACAGCGGGGATTTTTGTACTGAGCATCCGGCGAAAGCGGTAAATTGCCGGTTTGCACCGCCACCCGCGCGGCAGCGCACAAGGAGGAAATCCATGGCAAGTTCAGTGAAGGCCATCCGCATCCAGCGGCACGGCGGCCCGGAAGTGCTCGAGCTGGTCGACGTCGAGCTCGCGGCGCCGGCCGATAACGAAGTCACGATCCGCCAGCAGGCCGTCGGCCTGAATTTCATCGACGTCTATTTCCGCACCGGCCTGTACGACCATCCGCTGCCGCACGGTCTGGGCTTCGAGGCCTCGGGCGTGGTCGAGGCGGTCGGCGCCAAGGTCGGCCACCTGAAGGTCGGCGACCGGGTCGCCTACGGCCAGAGCCCGCTGGGCGCCTATGCCGAGGCCCGCAACGTGCCGGCCCACCAGGTCGTCAAGCTGCCCAAGGGCGTGGGCTTCGAAGAAGCGGCGGCCATGATGCTCAAGGGGCTGACGGTGCAATACCTGTTTCGCCAGACCTACCGGCTGCAGGGCGGCGAGACCATCCTGTTCCACGCCGCCGCCGGCGGTGTCGGCCTGATCGCCTGCCAATGGGCGCGCGCGCTCGGCGTCAAGCTGATCGGCACGGTGTCGAGCCCCGAGAAAGCCGCGCTGGCGCGCGAGCACGGTGCCTGGGAAACCATCGACTACTCGCGCGAAAGCGTCGCCGAGCGTGTCAAGGAACTCACCGGCGGCCGCAAGGTGCCGGTGGTCTATGACGGCGTCGGCAAGGACACCTGGGAAGCCTCGCTGGACAGCCTGGAGCCGCGCGGCCTGATGGTCAGCTTCGGCAACGCCTCGGGCGCCGTGTCGGGCGTGAACCTCGGCATCCTGGCGCAGAAGGGTTCGCTGTTCGTGACCCGGCCGACGCTGGGCACCCACGTGGCGACGCTCGAGAAGCTGCAGGGCGCGGCCGACGAGCTGTTCGGGCTGGTGCAGAAAAAGAAGATCGCCATGCGCATCGATCAGCGTTATCCGCTGGCCGAGGCCGGCCAGGCGCAGGCTGCGCTGACCAGCCGCAAGACCACCGGCGCAACGGTGCTGACGCTGGGCTGATGGCGGGCTGCGGCGGGCGGGCGACGCCCGCCGCGGCACCGCCAGGCCCGGCAGCGCCACCGCGCGAAAAAAACCCTCGCTGCCGATCGTCTCGGCGCGAGGGTTTTTTTACGGGGGCCGCAAGGGTGTCGCGCCGCTCAGTCGGCTTCGCGATGGTATTGCGCCACCCGTTCGACTTCGTTGCGCGAACCGAGCACCACGCCGACACGCTGGTGCAACTGGTCGGGCTGGATGTCCAGGATCGGCCGGTTGCCATCGTAGGCCGCGCCGCCGGCCTGCTCGACGATCAGGCTCATCGGGTTGGCTTCGTACATCAGCCGCAGCTTGCCGGGCTTGCCCGGTTCACGGGCGTCCCACGGGTACATGAAGATGCCGCCGCGGGTCAGGATGCGATGCACGTCGGCCACCATCGAGGCGATCCAGCGCATGTTGAAATCCTTGCCGCGCGGACCGGTGGTGCCGGCCAGGCACTCGTCGATGTAGCGGCGCACCGGCGGCGCCCAGTGGCGCATGTTCGACATGTTGATGGCGAATTCGCGGGTGTCCTCGGGGATGCGGATGTCCTCGTGCGTCAGCACCCACGAACCCATCTCGCGATCGAGCGTGAAGCCGACCACGCCGTTGCCGACCGTCAGCACCAGCATGGTCTGCGGGCCGTAGACCGCGTAGCCGGCGGCGACCTGCTGGCGGCCCGGCTGCAGGAAGTCGGCTTCGCTGACCTCGGCGCCGGCCACGTGCTGCGGCGCGCGCAGCACCGAGAAGATCGTGCCGATCGAGACGTTGACGTCGATGTTGGACGAGCCGTCGAGCGGATCGAACAGCAGCAGGTGTTCGCCCTTGGGATAGCGGTTGGGGATGGCGTGGATGGTCTCCATCTCTTCGGAGGCCATCGCGGCCAGGTGGCCGCCCCATTCGTTGGCTTCGAGCAGGATCTCGTTGGACAGCACGTCCAGCTTCTTCTGCACTTCGCCTTGCACGTTTTCGCTCTGCAGGCTGCCCAGCACGCCGCCCAGCGCGCCTTTGCCGACGGCATGGCCGATCGATTTGCAGGCACGTGCCACCACTTCGATCAGCAGCCGCACCTCGGGGTCGACCGCCTTGGCCAGGCGCTGCTGCTCGACCAGGTACTGCGTCAGGGTTTTGCGTTTCATCGGTTCGTGAGTCTCGCGCTTTGCTAGGGTTCAGAGGGATTGTTCAGATGTCCAGCGCCTTGCCGACGATCTCGCGCACGTTGCGCGACAGGCCGGCGTGCCCGCGCACGCGTTGCAGCGCGGCCTGCATCGGTTGGCGCAGCCGCGCGACGTGGCGCGACCAGTTGTCCAGCCCGCGCGCCAGGCGCGCGGCGATCTCAGGGTTGAGCGCGTCCAGCGCCAGCACCTGTTCGGCCCAGAAATCGTAGCCCGCGCCGTCGTCGCGATGCAGGCCGCGGGCGTTGTTCAGGCAGAACTGGAACACCAGCGAGCGGGCCCGGTTGGGGTTGCGCAGCGTGAAGGCCGGGTGCTGCATCAATGCGCGCACCGCGTCGACGTCGGTGCCCCGCGCGGTGGCCTGCAGCGCGAACCATTTGTCGATCACCAGCGGATCGTGTTCGTAGCGGCGGTAGAAATCCTGCAGCGCCTGATCGGCGGCGGTGCCCTGGCCCTCGTTGACCAGCGCGCTCAGCGCCCCCATGCGGTCGGTCATGTTGCCGGCCTGCGCGTACTGCCGTTCGGCCAGCGGCTGCATGCGCTGCGGATCGGCGGCCAGCAGGTGCAGCAGCGCCAGGTTCTTGAGCGCGCGCTGGCCGCTGGGGCCGGGTGCCGGCGAGTAGGGCCCTTCGGCCTGGTTGGCATCGTAGGCCGCCTGCCAGTCGTCCTGCAGGCGCCGTGCCAGTTCGGTGCGCACGAACGCGCGCGCGATGGCCAGCGCCGGCAGGTCGATCTCGTCCATGCGCTCGGCCAGCGATTTTTCCGACGGCAGCGCCAGCGCCCGGGCCCGATAGGCCGCATCCAGTTCGGGATCGCGCAGGGTGGCCTGCCAGGCCGACACGAACAGCTCGTCCAGCGCCAGCGTCTCGCCGCGCTGCTGGCGCTGCGCGTTGGCCAGGATGCGACGCACCGCGAGCTCCTGGCCGGCTTCCCAGCGTGCGAAAGGGTTCGGGTCGTGGGCGAACAGCAGCGCCAGCTGTGCGTCGGTCCAGTCGTATTCGACGATGACCGGCGCCGAGAAATCGCGCAGCAGCGAAGGCACCGGCGGCTGGGCGATGCCGTCGAAATGCCATTGCGCGCTTGGCTCGGTCAGTTCGAGCAGCACGGTGCCGGCCGGTGCCGCGCCGGCCAGCGACAGCGGGATCTCGCGGCCTTGCGCATCGAGCAGGCCCAGCGCGAACGGGATGTGCAGCGGCGCCTTGGCCGGCGTGCCCGCCTGAGCCAGTTTTTCGACGCCCACGGGCGGATTGCGCTGCGTCAGCGTGACGGTGCAGCGGCCGCTGGCCGCGTCGTGCTCGACCGCCACCTTCACGCGCGGCGTGCCGGCCTGCTCGTACCAGCGGCGAAAGATCGCCAGGTCGCGGCCGGGATGCTGTTGCCGGTAGACCGATTCCATGGCGTCGACGAAGTCGTCGCAGGTGACTGCCTGGCCGTCGTGGCGGCGGAAGTATTCGTCCATGCCGGCCCGAAAGCCGGCCTCGCCCAGCAGCGTGTGCTGCATGCGGATGACTTCCGAGCCTTTCTCGTACACCGTCGCCGTGTAGAAGTTGCCGATTTCCTGGTAGCTTTCGGGCCGGATCGGATGCGCCATCGGACCGGCGTCCTCGGGAAACTGCGCGGCGCGCAGCGTCACCACGTCGTCGATGCGCTTGACCGCGCGGGCGCTGGCGGCGGCCCGTTCGTCCTGGCCGCGCGCCATCATGTCGGCGGTGAACTCCTGGTCGCGAAACACCGTCAGGCCTTCTTTCAGGCTCAGCTGGAACCAGTCGCGGCAGGTCACCCGGTTGCCGGTCCAGTTATGGAAATATTCATGGCCGATCACCGCTTCGATCGCCAGGTAGTTGGCGTCGGTCGCGGTGTCGGGATCGGCCAGCACGTAGGCGGCGTTGAAGATGTTCAGGCCCTTGTTTTCCATCGCGCCCATGTTGAAGTCGCGCGCGGCGACCACCATGAATCGGTCCAGGTCCAGTTCGAGGCCGAAGCGTTGTTCGTCCCAGCGCAGCGAACGCTCGAGCGATTCGAGCGCCCAGCCGGTCTGCCCCTCGGCGCCTGGATCGCTGTAGACCTGCAGCAGCACGTCGCGGCCCGAACGCGTCTGCACGCGCAGTTCGCGGCTGCTCAGATCGCCGGCGACCAGCGCGAACAGATAACAAGGCTTGAGGTGCGGATCTTCCCAGACCGCCTCGTGGCGGCCGTCGTCGAGTTCGCGCGTGGACAGCAGGTTGCCGTTGGACAGCAGCAGCGGGTAGGCGCGGCGCTCGCCGCGCAGCGTCACGCGGTAGCGCGACATCACGTCGGGGCGGTCGGCGAACCAGGCTATGCGCCGGAATCCCTGCGCCTCGCATTGCGTGAACAGGCTCTTGCCGGATACGTACAGGCCCATCAGCGTGGAGTTCCTGGCCGGCTGGCAGATGCTGACGATCTCGATGCGGCACTGGGCCGGCAGCTCGGGGATCTGCAGTTCGGTATCGGTCAGCGTGTACTGGCCGGCCTGCAGTGCGCGGCCATCGACGTGGATCGACACCAGCTCGAGATCCTCGCCTTGCAGCACCAGCGCTGCCCGGTCGTCGGCGCTCTTGCGCGCGACCTCCAGCCTTGCCAGCACGCGCGTGCGCTCGGGGTCGAGGTCGAATTCGAGTTCGATTTGCGCGATGTCGTAGGGATAAGGACGGTAATCGCTGCGGGCGATCGTGACGGGGATGTCGGTGCGCATGGGCAGGGGCGGTCCGGGCGGTTCGAGAACCCGCATTGTAGACCTGCGTGAGCAGTAAAACTTTGATGCATCGGCGTGGTCCAAGCCTCGTTATCATGGTTGACGAGGCGGGCATTTCCCGCTTCCAGGAGCACGTCATGTCAGGGATCGCCAAGCACGTCCAGCACCGCGCGCGCTGGGCCGCCATCACCGCCGCGGCGGTGGCGCTGGCCGGTGCGGCAGCCGCCTCGGCACAGACCACCACGTTGCAGCAATGGCCGGCCGACGCCGTGGGAAAATCGTACCGTTTCGATGCGCCGCAGGGCGGGCTGGAACAGACGCTCGATTATCAGACCTATCGCGACATGGTGCGCGCCAGTATCGGCTCGACCGGACTGGTCGAAACCCAGGAGGTCGCCAGCGCACGCTTCACGGTGTCGTTTCGGTATGGCACCGAGCGCTCGCAGGTAACCGTGATCCGCGATCGCGATCCGTTTTTCAACGATCCCTACTACCCGCGTGGCGGTTATTACGGCCCGCACGGATATTATGGCCATGGCGGCTGGGGCGTCGGCGCCAATATCCATGGCGGTTCGCGCTGGGAGCCGGTGCAGACCGAGGTCTATCGCAACAGCCTGACCGTCGAGATCCGCGACAGCGAGCGCAATGGCGCGCAGGTCTACCAGTCCACGGCGGTGACGATGGGCCGCTCGGATCAGCTGAACCAGGCCATGCCGCAGTTGGTGCAGACGGTATTCGACCGGTTTCCGGCCAATAACGGCGAAACGCGCGAAGTCAGGGGGCGCTGACGCCGGCCGGCACCCGGTATCGAGCGCCGCGCAGCCGGGCGGCGTGCCAGTGCGCGGGCATGTCGGTTAATCCGGATATATATAGACCGATGGTCTGGCCGGGCCGGCAGTCCGGATTTTCGGATGCGGGTTCCATTTAATGGAACAATTACCCACTGAGCGCCGGCGCGGCGAATCCGATCTGGTTTTACTTTTGGGGAAACGCCGCGCAGGTTTTTATTTGATCAAAAAGCTTTCGCGAGTGGCGCCTTGCTCTTCGGCGGCTGCCAGCCAGCGCGGCGGCTTGCCGCGGCCGCTCCAGGTATCGCCGGTATCCGGATGGCGGTACTTGGGCGCCACCGGTTTCTTGGCGGTGCTGCCGGCGCCGGCCGTCTTGCGGGGCGTGCCGGTGCGGCGCGTGGTGGATTTGGTCGAGAACGCGGCGGCCAGTTCTTCCGGCGTGATGTCGTACTCGCGCATCGATTTGATGATGGTGTCGAGCACCGGCTTGCGGCGGCGGCTCAACAGCGCGTCTTTCTTTTTTTGAAGTTTGTTGATTTCTCTTTCGAGCTTGGCTTGCTGGGCTGCGTAGGTTTCGCGGGGCATTATGCTTCCTTGTATAGAGGACCCGGTTTTTGTGGGTTTATTTGCGCCGGTGCAATTATATGAAGTAATCAGGGACGTGACGCCAGCGAAAATGTTTGTTTTTGTATGACAGCGTTTGCTTTCAACGTTGAAATCTTTGATGGATAGGGATGTTATGGAAAAAGCTGCAAGCGCCGAAATGCGTGATTCTGCTGACAACGGTTTTCCGGTAGCCGCCATCCAGATGGTTTCGGCGCCCGATGTGCAGGAAAATCTCGACCGCGCCGGCGCGCTGATCGCCCAGGCCGCCGCCAACGGGGCGCGCCTAGCGGCGCTGCCTGAGTATTTCTGCTTCATGGGACGCGCCGACCGCGACAAACTGGCGGTGTGCGAAGCGCCGGGCGACGGCCCGATACAGGCTTTCCTGTCGGAAACCGCCAGGCGCCACGGCATCTGGGTCGCCGGCGGCACTTTGCCCTTGCGCTGTCCCGAGCCCGAGCGGGTATTCAATACCCAGCTGGTATATGGCCCCGACGGCCAGCTGTGCGCCCGTTACGACAAAATCCATTTATTTAATTTCACCAAGGGCGCCGAGTCGTACGACGAGTCGATCGCGATTCGTCCGGGCACTGCGGTGCAAGGCCTGGACCTGCCTTGCGGCCGCGTCGGCCTGTCGGTCTGTTATGACCTGCGTTTTCCGGAGCTCTACCGGGCGCTCGGCGACGTCAATCTGCTGCTGGTGCCGGCCGCCTTCACGTATACGACCGGCCAGGCCCACTGGGAATTGCTGCTGCGTGCGCGTGCCATCGAAAACCAGTGTTACGTGCTGGCGCCCGCGCAGGGCGGCAAACATCCCAATGGCCGGCGCACCTGGGGCCATACCATGCTGATCGACCCGTGGGGCGATGTGATCGCGCAGCTACCCGAGGGCGAAGGCGTGGTTAGCGGTACGATAGACCCACAACGCCTGCAGTCCGTGCGGGCATCGCTGCCGGCCTGGCGTCACCGGGTGCTGTAGCGCAACCCTTGCATTCCTGTCGCGAGGCCCTGGCGGCCTTGCCCAAGCCCAACACATGAAACTCATCGATCCTGCCATTTCCAGCCTGGCCACCGCCAAATCCCTGCTGCTCGACCCCTGGGGCCTGACCGAGGCCGACATGGCGCGCGCGCTGGGCGAGATATTCACGCACAAGGTCGACTATGCCGACCTGTATTTCCAGTACACCCGCAGCGAAGGCTGGAGCCTCGAAGAGGGCATCGTCAAGACCGGCAGCTTCTCGATCGGCCAGGGCGTCGGCGTGCGCGCCGTCAGCGGCGAAAAGACCGCGTTCGCGTATTCGGACACGCTGTCGTCCGATGCGCTGCTGTCGGCCAGCCGCGCGGTGCGCACCATCGCCCGCCAGGGCGCCGGCAAGGCCAAGGTCCGCGCCATGCCCGACAGCGCCGGGCTGGCGCTGTATCCCGACATCGATCCCCTGCTGACGCTGACCGCGCCCGAAAAGGTCGCGCTGCTCGAACGTATCGAACGCATGGCGCGGGCGCGCGACCCGCACGTGATCCAGGTGATGGCCGGCCTGGGCGCCGAATACGACGTGGTGCTGGTGGCCGGCAGCGACGGCCGGCTGGCCGCCGACGTGCGGCCGCTGGTGCGCCTGTCGCTGACGGTGATCGCCGAGCGCGATGGCCGCCGCGAGATGGGCCATGCCGGCGGCGGCGGCCGCGCCGGGCTGGGCTATTTCGACGACGACGTGCTGCGCGGCTATGTCGAGCGCGCGGTGCACGAGGCCATGATCAATCTCGAGGCGCGTCCGGCGCCGGCCGGCGAAATGACCGTGGTGCTGGGGTCGGGCTGGCCCGGCATCCTGCTGCACGAGGCGGTCGGGCACGGCCTGGAGGGCGACTTCAACCGCAAGGGCTCGAGCGTGTTCTCCGACCGCATCGGCGAACGTGTCGCGTCGCCCGGCGTGACGGTCGTCGACGATGGCACCTTGCCCGATCGGCGCGGTTCGCTGAACGTCGACGACGAAGGCAACCCGACCCAGCGCAACGTGCTGATCGAGGACGGCATCCTGCGCGGCTACATGCAGGACACCCTGAATGCGCGGCTGATGAAGACCTCGGCCACCGGCAACGGCCGGCGCGAGTCGTTCGCGCACCTGCCGATGCCGCGCATGACCAACACCTACATGCTGGCCGGCGACAAGCCGCCCGAGGAAATCATCGCCTCGGTCAAGCGGGGCCTGTATGCCGTTAATTTTGGCGGCGGCCAGGTCGACATCACCAGCGGCAAGTTCGTGTTCTCGGCATCCGAGGCCTACATGATCGAGAACGGCAAGGTGACCTATCCGGTCAAGGGCGCCACGCTGATCGGCAGCGGCCCCGAGGCGATGAACCAGGTCAGCATGATCGGCAACGACCTGGCGCTCGACAGCGGTGTCGGCACCTGCGGCAAGGACGGCCAGAGCGTGCCGGTCGGCGTCGGCATGCCGACCTTGCGCATGGACGGCCTGACGGTCGGCGGCACGGCCTGATCGGTCTGGCGCCGTGAAAGCAAAAGCGCGGGCCGGGCCCGCGCTTTTTCTTTTTAAAGGGCCTGATCGTCAGAACGACATCCGCGCGTTCACGCCAAAAGTGCGCGACGGTCCCCATTGCGCGATGACCGGCAGCGAATCCTGGTCGACGAAGGTGTAGTAACGCTTGTCGAGCAGGTTTTCGGCGAACAGGTTGATCTGCCAGCGGTCCTGCCGGTAACCGACCTGGGCGTTGATCAGGAACCGCGAGCTGATGTGGTCCTGCGGTGCGATGCCGAAGCGGCCGACGTAATCGGAGGTGTATTTGGCATCGCCAGCGACGAAGAAACCGCTGGCGAATTCATAACGGCCGCCCAGGCCGAGACTCCATTTGGGCGCTTCCGGAAACGGCTGGCCCGCCAGGTTGCCATAACTGGCATGCTCGAAGCGGCGGAACTTGGTATTCAGATAACCGAGCGAGGCGAACAGGTCGAGCCGTTCGTTGACCTTGAAGGTCGGTTCGATTTCAAAACCCCAGGTACGCGACGCGGCGGCGTTGGCGGTCTCGCGGTAGGTCTGGTCATTGGGATCGGGACGGATCTCGATCTGCTGGTCCTGATAACGCGTCAGGAACAGATTGGCGTTGATGACCAGCCGGTCCTGCAGCATCTTGCCCTTGTAGAACAGCTCGTAGTTCTGCGCCGATTCCGGCCCGTAGTATTGCGCCTGGCCGGTGTTGTAGTTGACGTAGAAACCACCGGTGCGAAAGCCTTCGGTATAGGTGGCGCCGACCGTGTGATCCGGCGTCAGCGCCTTGCTCAGGCCGACCTTGGGCACGAAGTTGGTCTCGTCGAAATCGGCGCTGTTGGAATAGGCATTCGGCACGCCGCCGTAGGGATAGGTATCGACGTTGTGCTGCTCGGTCTTCTCGCGCAGATAATCGAGCCGCCCGCCCAGCGTCACGCGCCAGGTCGGCACAAACTCATAAGTGGCCTCGCCGAACACGGCCAGGTTGCTGGTGTCGCGTTCGAACCGCTCGCCCAGTTGCAGAAACGGCACCATGGCCGCGCTCAGCGACGAATCGTAATCCTGGCGGCTGGCGAATACGCCGCCGACCCAGCTCCAGCGTTGGCCCTCGTAGTTCAGCCGCAGCTCCTGCGTGATCAGCCTGTCCTTGACTTCGCCCGACAGCCCGTCGACCTGCCCGGGCGTGTCGGCATTGACCGACAGTCTGCGGGTCTTGCCGTAATGGCCGCCAGTCTGCGAGGTCAGCCGCAGCGCATCATTGAACTGATGAGTCAGCGTCAGACCGAGGTTGTGCACCTTGGTCTGGCGAAACTCGGCATAGGTCGGAAACTGATACCAGTCGCCGCGGTCGGCATCCAGGCCGAAGTCGGGGCCGATGCCGATCAGCCGCTCATTGGGCCGGTCGTCCGAATAGGCGTAGCTCAGCAAGGCGCGGGTGTCGGGCGAGGCATTGGGCAGGAACAGCAGCTTGGCGCGCAGGTTGTCGCTGACTTCGGTCTTGAACTTGTGGTAGTTGGCGTACTGGCGGTAGGTCGGGTAGGACACCGGCGTGCGCGAGCGTTCGACCGAGCCCGACAGCCGCAGCGCCAGCTGGTCTTCGTCCAGCGGCGTATTGAGCACGAAGGCGCTGCCCAGCAGATTGTGGTTGCCGCCGGTGACGCCGACCTGGGCCTCGCGCGCGAAGCTGGGGTCCTGGGTCTTGACGTAGACCGCGCCGGCCGTGGCCGCGCGACCGCTGAGCGTGGACTGCGGACCGCGATAGACCTCGACCTGCTGCGCATCCCACAGGTTGCGCGCGCCGAAGCGGGCGCTGTAGCGGGTCTGCAGCACGCCGTCGATGTAGACCGAGCCCATCGGCGCGCCGGCCGGCACGAAGCCCTCGGTGCTCATGCCGCGGATCACGAAGCCCGAATTCAGGAAGGCGGCGTCCATCACGTTGGCCAGGCGCCGGAAGCTCGATTGCAGCGTGCGGATCTGGCCTTCGTCGATGGCCTGCGCGTCGACGATGCCCACCGATGCGCTGGAGTTGCGCAGCGTGTCGGTTTCGCGCGAGCCGTACAGGGTGCCAGTGACCAGCGCCGGTGCCATCTGCACGGCGGCCGGCAGCCGTGACGAGGCGGGCGCCGGCTCGGGCAGTTTGTACAGCGTGTAGGCGGCGCCGACGCGCCGCACCGCGTAGCCGCTGCCGGCCAGCAACTGCGCGAAGCCTTCGTCGGCGTCATAGCGGCCCTGCAGGCCGGCGCTGTGGCGGCCGGCCAGCATCTGCGGATCGAAGGCCAGCGGCACGCCGGCGGCCGCGGCGAACTGCGCCAGCACGTCGCTGAGCGGACCCGCGCCGATGGCATGTTGCCGGACCGGCGCATCGGCGGCCCAGGCCGGCGCGCTGGCCAGCAG
>JAEZBO010000096.1 GCA_023427085.1 Pseudomonadota bacterium | reverse complement strand
ACGCAGGGCCGCGCCGCGCGGGCGACCACGCCATGGTTCCGGCCCGCTTGACGCGCCGGGATCGGCGCGCCGCGCGGCTCGTGGCCGGCGCGCGACGCGGGTATAGTCTGGGCTGGTCCAGCCCCGGCGCCCGCCGACACGTGTCCATGCCCGCTCGCCTCTACGCCCTCATATCGTCCCGTGCCGCGCAAGCCGCGCGCGCGGCGTCGGCCGCTAGCGTCGCCGACGCAAGCGGTCCTCGAAGCGTTCGCGGCTGCGCACTGGCGTGCTGACGCGCCTGACCCTGCGGCAGCTGGAATACTGCCTGGCCGCCGCCGAGTTCGGCAGCATCTCCGAGGCCGCCGAGCGCATCCACGTCTCGGCGTCGTCGATCTCCTCCGCCATCACCCACGTCGAATCCGAACTGTCGGTCGCGCTGTTCGTGCGCCATCACGCCCAAGGCCTGTCGATCACGCCGGTCGGCCACGAAGTCCTGCGGCAGATCCGTCAGCTGCTCGATCAGGCGCTGGCGCTGTACGAGGTCGCCGACGATGCGCAAGGCGCCGTGCGCGGCCCCTTGCGGGTCGGCTGTTTCACGACGCTGGCCGCGCTGGTGGCGCCCGAGCTGTGTCAGGGCTTCGCGCGCGCACATCCCGGCGTGCAGGTGACGCAGATCGAGGATCACCAGGAAGGCCTGATCGAACGCCTGCGGCAGGCCCAGATCGACGTGGCGATCACCTATGACCTGAACGTGGTGCAGCCGGACATCTGCTTCGAGGCGTTGGCCTCGTTGCCGCCGCACGTCATCGTCAGCGAGACCGATCCGCTGGCCTACCGGCGCGTCACCACGCTCAAGGAGCTGGCCGCTCACCCGATGGTGCTGCTCGATCTGCCGCTGAGCCGCGATTATTTTTTGTCGTTGTTCCAGGAAGCCGGTGTGACGCCGCTGATCAGCGCACGGTCGCACAGCCCCGACGTGGTGCGTTCGCTGGTGGCCAACGGCGTTGGTTATTCCTTGGCCAACGTGCGGCCGCGGTCCAGCCATTCGCTGGATGGCAAGAAGCTCGTCAACGTGCATCTGCGCGGCCAGCCGCGGCCGATGCAGATGGGCCTGGCCTGGGCACGGGCGCAGAAGCCGCGCCATGTCGTCGAGGCCTTCATGCACCGCTGCCGCAGCTTCATCTCGAACGAATACATCCCGGGCATGACACCACCGGGACGCGGCGCGCGGATGAGCGACGAGGACGACGCGCCGGCCGGATCCGCCTGAACCGCACTGGTGCGCGATGCACCGCGGCGGGGCTGTCGAACCCAACAATTTCCTGCCGGGTGCCCAGCAATTTGCTGCTTGTGGCGGGCGGCCCGCTACCCGGAAGATGAACGCCGGGTTCCGTTGTCGGACCAGACACTTTCAGGAGATCGCCATGCTGCAGCAACTGCACCAGGAATTCGCCCGCGACGGCGCCGTCGTACTGCGCGGCCTGTTCAAGGATTGGATCGAACCCCTGCGCGAGGCGATTGCCTACAACGAGGCGCACCCGGGTCCGTTCTTTCGTGACTACACCACTCAGCCGGGCCAGGCGCGCTTCTTCGGCGACTACTGCAACTGGCAGAACGTGCCGGGTTATCGTGACTTCATCCGGAAAGGCCCGGCCGCGGCGGTGGCCAAGGCGCTGATGGGTTCGCAGCGCGCGCGCATCTTCCACGAGCACGTGCTGGTCAAGGAAGCCGGCAACGACAAGGCCACGCCGTGGCATCACGACGAACCCTATTACTGTGTGACGGCCAAGCAGACCGTCAGCATCTGGCTGCCGCTCGATCCGGTCGCGCGCGACAGCTGCGTCGAGTTCGTCGCCGGTTCGCATCGCTGGGGCAAGCTGTACCGGCCGCGCAAGTTCACGCAGGGCAGCTACGAACGTCAGTCCGATCAGCTCGAACCGGTGCCCGACATCGACGCGCAGCGCGACCAGCATCGCATCCTGGGCTGGGCACTCGAACCAGGCGATGCGGTGGCCTTCGACTACCTGACCTTGCATGGCGCGCCGGGCAACCGCTCGAGCTCGCATTCGCGCCGGGTCATCTCGACGCGCTGGCTGGGCGACGACGCGGTCTACGTCGATCGGGGTGGCGAGACCTCGCCGCCGTATCCCGAGCTGGCCCAGCGCTTGCGTCCGGGGCAGGCCTTGCCGGAAAATCTCTTTCCTTATTGCGCCTGAATCCGTCGGCGGATGGGCGGGCCGCCATGGCTCGACCGCCGCCGCAGCCCGCAGGCGCGCGCGGAGACCCTGCGTGGCTGCCTACACCCTGCGCCAGTTGAAGTACTTCGTGACCACGGCCGATTGCGGCAGCGTGGCCGAGGCCTCGCGCCAGCTGTTCATCGCGCAGCCGGCGATCGCGTCGGCGATCAAGAGCCTGGAGGAAAGCTTCGGGGTTCAACTGCTGATCCGCCATCCCGCCCAGGGCATGTCGTTGACGCCGGCCGGCACGCGCTTTCACGCCAAGGCCCAGGCCTTGCTGCGGCTGGCGCGCGATTTCGAGCACGATGCGCTGGCCGACGGTGACGTCGCCAGCGGACAGGTCGATATCGGCTGTTTCGAGACCGTCGCGCCGCTGTATCTGCCCCGCCTGATAGCGGGTTTCTGTCAGCGTCATCCGGGTGTGGCGATCCGCGTGCACGACGGCGAGCAGCAAGAGTTGATGCAGGGGCTGACCGGCGGGCGTTTCGACCTGGCGATTCTTTATGACAGCGAACTGGACGGGACCATCTCTACCGACGCGCTGATGGCGCCGCGCCGCCCGTATGTGCTGTTGCCGGCGCAGCACCGGCTGGCGCGTCAGTCCTGTGTGTCGCTGCGTGAACTGGCCCGCGAGCCGATGATCCTGCTCGACGTCCTGCCCAGCCGCAAATACTTCATCCAGGTGTTCGAGGCGCTGGGGCTGTCGCCCAACATCGCGTTCAGTTCGCCGTCCATCGAGATGGTGCGTGGCATGGTGGGGCAGGGCTTCGGTTTTTCCTTGCTGGTGACCCGGCCGCAGTCGGACGTCACCTACGACGGCCAGCGGCTGGCCTGTCGCGAGATCGCCGAGGACGTCGCCGGCTCGAGCCTGGTCGCGGCCTGGCTCAAACGAGCGCCGCTTGGCCGGCCGGCCCGCCTGTTCGTCGATTACTGCAAGGACCAGTTGATGTCCGAGCCCGTCGCCGCGCCCGAGGACTGAGCGGTTGCCGGGGCGCGCCGGTCGTTGGCGCCGGCCGGCTCGGTGGTCGGGGCGCCAGCAGACCCATCGGCGCCCGCCGCACCGTCGGCATGCAACTGCCCCAGCCGCAAGGCTTGTGTCATGCCGGCCACCACGTCGGCGCGGCTCAGCCCGCCCTGTACCCGCAACGCGTACGACGGATGCCAGGTGGCGATCACCCAGCTATCGCCGACCCGCAGCGGCTGGCCCAGGTGGGCCTGCAACGAGGCCTTGGGGCCGAGCACGGCCTTGAGGGCGGTGGCGCCCAGCGTCACGATCACCGCCGGCCGCAAGCGCTGTACTTCTTCTTGCAACCAGTGCGAACAGGCCTCGACCTCGCGCTGTCCCGGGGTTTTGTGCAGCCGTTGCTTGCCGCGCGGTTCCCACTTGAAATGTTTGACCGCGTTGGTCAGGTAGACGCTGTCGCGCGCCACGCCGGCCTGGGCCAGCGCCTCGTCCAGTACCTGGCCGGCCGGGCCGATGAAGGCGCGCCCGCTCAGGTCTTCGTGGTCGCCGGGCTGTTCGCCGATCAACATCAGGCGCGCCGACGGCGGGCCTTCGCCGGGCACCGCCTGCGTGGCGTGGCGCCACAGCTCGCAGCGCCGGCAGTCCTCGAGCGTCGATGGCGCCGCGCGCTGCGGCTGCGCGGCCTCGTGTTCGATCGCGATGGTCTTGCCGCGCATCTGCCCGACCGCGTCGGCCTGGCCATCGCGGCGGGCGCCGTTGCGCGCCTCGGCGACCAGGCCGGGGATCAGCGGGCCTTCGGGCAGGCCTTTCCAGAAGCGCACCGGCATGCGTTGCTGCAGCGCGGTCTCGTTCAGCCGCGCCGGATTGAAGATGCTCTTGTAGTAGACCAGCCACAGCGGTTCGATCTGGTCGTCCTGCGCGTCGGCCTGCAAGGCCGGCGCATCGGCCGGCACCGGCGAGAACGTCAGCGTGCGGCCATCCCACAAGGCGGCGCCTTGTGGCGTGGCGATCCACCAGCTGGTCGAGCCCATGCGGCGCGCGAAATGATCGGCGGCGCTGGCCAGCACGTCGTGATCGGGCGCATACCAGGCGACGTACTCGGGCACGCCGCCTGGCTCGCGGCGGCGAAAGCGCAGGTAGGCGATCATGTCGTGGTGCGCGCGCCGCACCGCCTTGGACATCGCGTTGAGCCGCGCACCGTCCTCGTCGGCGGCCGACGCGGCCGAGCGGTCGCCCTGGGCCCAGCGCCAGAGCGCGCGATACAGCAGCGACCAGCGTTGCGGCGAGCGGTACAGCGCGGCCTCTTGCAGCAGCTGCGCGAACGCCTTCGAGACGCGCAGGCCGGGTTTGGCGGGCGCGGCAGCGGTGGGCAGTCGCGACGGGTCTGCGGTCTCGCCACCGCTATCGCCTTCACCCGCATACGCCAAGCCCATCTGCGCATCGCCGGCCTGCGCGCCCGGCGCCTGCCCCTGGTCGATCCACGTCACTGCATCGGGCGGCAGCCCGGCATCGATGGCGGCCAGGGCCAGGCTGCGCCAGTGCGGATACCCGCCTTCGACCACGCAGGTGCGCAGGCCGAGCGTGCGCGGCGTCATAGCAGGCTCAGCTGTTCAGGAGGTGGCGCTGGCGCCAGCGCGCGCCGCAGGTGCTCGGACGGCGCATCGGCCAGCCGTTGCGGCCGGTAGTCCTGCACCTCGATGAAGGGCTTGACCTTGTCCATCGCGCAGCGCAGCCGCACCAGGTCCTGGTAACGGATGCGCCGCAGCCCGCGCAGCTCGACCAGCCGCTTGGCATTGCGCAGGCCGATGCCGGGCACGCGTGCGATCAGGTCCTGCGACGCGCGGTTCAGGTCGACCGGGAAGGACTCGCGGTGCGACAGCGCCCAGCCCAGTTTCGGGTCGATATCGAGCGGCAGCGCGCCCTCGGCCTGGAACAGTTCTTCGGCGCGAAACCCGTAGCCGCGCATCAGGAAGTCGGCCTGATAGAGCCGGTGCTCGCGCAGCAGCGGCGGCGCCTGCGCCGGCAAGGCCGCCGGGCTGTCGGGGATGGGGCTGAAGGCCGAGTAGTAGACCCGCTTGAGCTTGTACGAGCCGTACAGCGTCTGCGCGGTCTGCAGGATGGTGCGGTCATCGGCCGGATCGGCACCGACGATCATCTGTGTGCTCTGGCCCGCCGGCGCGCGGCGGCGCTGGTCTTTTTCGTGTTCGGCGGTCTCTTGCGACAGCCGGATCGAGCCCATCGCGATGCGGATCGTGCGCGCGCTTTTTTCGGGCGCGAGCTTTTGCAGGCCGCCTTCGGTCGGCAACTCGATGTTGACGCTGAGCCGGTCGGCATACTGGCCGGCCAGCGTGATCAGCCGCGTGTCGGCATCGGGGATGGTCTTCAGGTGGATGTAGCCGCGAAACTGATGCTCGTCGCGCAGCGAGCGGGCCACGTTGACCAGCTGCTCCATCGTGTAGTCGGCGCTGCGGATGATGCCCGAGCTCAGGAACAGGCCATCGATGTAGTTGCGGCGGTAGAAATCCAGCGTCAGGTCGACCACTTCGCGCGGCGAGAAGCGCGCGCGCGGCACGTTGCTGCTGCGCCGGTTGACGCAATACTGGCAGTCGTACTGGCAGAAGTTGGTCAGCAGGATCTTCAGCAGCGAGACGCAGCGGCCATCGGGCGTATAGCTGTGGCATATGCCGGCGCCGGTGCTCGAGCCCAGCCCGGCGCGGCCGATCGAGTCGCGCTTGGGCGCGGCGCTGCTGGCGCACGAGGCGTCGTACTTGGCGGCGTCGGCCAGGATCTCGAGTTTCTGCTGGATGTCCATGTGGCCATTTTACTGTATATCCATACAGTCATTTGACCCTGGCTTTATTGCCGCGCTAGCGCACCGCCAGCGCCACGCCGTCGCGTTGCGGATCCGCGCCGCCCTGCAGCCGGCCGCCGATGCGCGACAGCAGATGCGGCGCGGCGAAGGCATAGCTCAGGTGCGAACGCGCGACCCGTTGGCCACGCGCGGCCAGCTCGTCGCTGACGTAGCGCGGGATGCGGTTGGACAGGTCGATGGTATTGCCGGTGACCGAGATGCGCGGCGCCGCCACGGCCTCGAACGGGCTCATGCCGAAGTCGATCAGGTTGACCAGCGTCTGCGTCAGCGCCGACGGGATCGCGGTGCCGCCGGGCGCGCCCAGCACCGCCTGCACCTGGCCGTCGCGCCACAGCAGCGCCGGGCATTGCGAGCTGGTGCGGCGCTTGCCCGGACCGATCGAGCCGGGCCGGCCGGGACGCGGATCGAAGCCGCTGAGCAGGCCGTTGTACAGAAAGCCCAGGCCGTCGGTGATGATGCCCGAGCTGGTGCCCAGGCTGTGCGTCAGCGTGGCGGCATTGCCGTCGGCATCGATGACGCAGACCTGCGTGGTGTCGCGCGGTTCGGCCGGCTGGCCGGGCACGATGCGCTGCACGTCGGCGCGCACGCCAGCGCGGATGCGCCGGGCCAGTTCGGCGGCATGCGCGGGCGACAGCAGCTCGGCCAGCGGCACGTCGACGAACTCGGGATCGCCGACGCGGGTGTCCTTGTCGATGGTCACCCACTTGAGCGTCTCGGCCAGCACCTGCAGGTAGTCGGCGCCGTTGTGTTCCATGCGGCCGATGTCGAACTGCGCCAGCACCTGCAGCGCCTGGATCAGCGTGACGCCGCCCGCCGGCGGCGGAAAGCCCGAGACCTGCCAGCCGCGGTAGTCGCCCCAGATCGGTTCGGCTTCGCTGACGCGGTAATCGTCCAGGTCCTGCCGCGACAGCAGGCCGCCATGCGCCTGCATGTCGTGCGCGATGCGGTCGGCGATCTGGCCGCGATAGAAATCGTCGGCACCCACGCGGGCCAGATGCGCCAGCGTGTCGCTGAGGTCGGGATTGTCGATGCGCTCACCGGGCCGCTTGAACTGGCCGCCGGCGTCCAGGTAGACGTTGCGGCCGGTGCGGGTCAGCAGCAGCCGCTCGTTGGTCTCGAGCATGCCGCCGCGCGCGCGGTCGAGCGCGCCGTACTGGTACATGTGCGGCCGCACCACCACGCCTGCGCGGGCATGGGTCAGCGCCGGCGCCAGCGCGTCGGCGAACGACCAGCTGCCGTAGCGGTGCAGCGCGTGGTCCAGGCCGGCCAGCGTGCCGGGCGTGCCGATCGACTGGTAGCCGGCTTCGTTGACGTTGCCCTCGACCACGAAGGCATAGCCGTCCGGGGTTTCGTTCAGCGCCAGGCCGGCCCAGATGTCGGGCGCCGCGGCGGCGGGTGCGCGGGCGCAGAAGTCGATGCAGGTATGCACGCCGCGTGCCGGCAGCGCCAGCTGCAGCGTGCCGTAGCCGGCGATGCCGGCCATCAGCGGGTCGACCACGCATTGCACGAAGGCGGCGGCAACCGCGGCGTCGACCGCGTTGCCCCCGTCCATCAATACCCGCGCGGCGGCTTCAGCCGCTTCGGGCTGGGCCGCCACCACCATCGCGCGGGGCTCACGCACCGGCGGATCCGCTGGCTTGGCGCAGCGCGCCGATGAAGGCGTCGAGCTCGGCGTCGCGGTCGGGCTCGTTGGCGCTCAGGTAACGCGGCTCGGGATAGGCCGCCAACTGCACCACGGCCAGTTGGGCGGCGCGGTCGATGAAGATGCGCTGGCCCGAGTGGCCCATCGCCAGCATCGCGCCATCGCCGCGCAGCCACCAGCTGTAGCCGTAGGCGACCAGGCCCAGCGCGCGGCGGTGCGCGGCATGCTGGTCGGCCGGGATCGTGAAGGCGGGCTTGCCGGCCTCGGCCACCCAGCCTTCGGGCACCACCCGCTTGCCATCGATGACACCGTCGTCCAGCACCAGTTGCGCGAAGCGGCCGATGTCGCGCAGCGCCATGCCGGCGCGGCTGCCGCCGATCTCCTGGCCGTCGTCCGATTCGAGTGTGTAGTACGCGTCGAACTCCATGCCGCAAGGCTGCCAGATGCGCTGCGACATGTAGTCGGCCAGCGTGCCGCCGGTGGCCGCGCTCAGCACCGCGCCCAGCAGGTAGGTGTCGCCGGTGTTGTACTGCCACGCCGAGCCGGCCGGGCTGGCGCGGCCGATGCCGCGCAACAGCGCCAGCACGCCGCCGGGCACCTTGTCGGCCAGCGACTTGCTGTAGCGGTTCACGTCCGACTGCTTGTCGGTGTAGTCCTCGGTCCAGGCCATGCCGGACGACATCGTCATCAGCTGGCGCACCGTGACCGACTCGTAGGGGCAGCCGGCCAGCGCGGGCAGGTAGCGCGTCACCGGATCGTCGATGCTGGCGATGGCGCCGTCGTGCACCGCCGCGCCCACCAGCATCGAGGTCATCGACTTGACCGTCGACATGGTCGACCAGCGCTCATGCGGCTGGAAGCCCATGCCGTAGCGTTCGAGCACGACCTGGCCGCGCTGCAGCACCAGCAGCCCGGCGACGTTGTTGCGGTCCATCAGGTCGGCGACGCTGCGCGCCTCGCCGTTCAGCGTGTAGCGGCCGTCGATCTCGGCGCCGCGCGCCAGCGCGCGTGGCTGGCCGCTGCTGCGGATGGTGCGGGTGGCGAACAGACGGTCGACGATGCGGTAGCCGTAGGACTGCAGGCAGGGCGGCCAGAGCAGGAAGTCTTCGCCGCGCGGCAGGTGCTCGAGGGCCTGGGCCAGCGGCGGGGACAACGTGTCGTTCATGAGTGTCTTTCGAAAAAAGCCGGGCAGGGCGCCCGGCGGGGTGTTGCGCTGGCTCAGTCGTTGCGGATGTTCAGGCGCTTGACGATCGGGCCCCAGACATCGGCTTCCTGCTGCATGGTCTGGCTCACGGCCTCGGGGCCGAAGGCCTGCGGCTGCGTCATGTAGATGTCGGCCATCTGCTTGCGCACGGCCTCGTCCTGCCAGAACTTTTCAGTCGCTTCGGTCAGGCGCGCGAGGATCTCGGGCGGCGTGCCCGTGGGCGCCATCAGGCCGTACCAGGCGTCGCCCGGGAAGCCTTCGACACCGATTTCCTTCATGGTCGGCACGCCGGGCAGTTGCTCGACGCGTTCGTCGCCGAAGATCACCAGTGGCACCGCGCGGCCGCCCTGGACCTGCGGCACGGCGCCCGACAGCGCGTCGGCGGTCAGTTCGATCTGGCCGCCGATCAGGTCGGTCATGGCCGGCGCGGCGCCCTTGTACGGCACGTGCGACAGCTCGATGCCGAGCGCGCCGGCCAGGTAGGCCACGTTCAGATGGGTCGAGTTGCCGATGCCGGCCGAGCCGTGGTTGATGCGGCCGGGCCGTTCCTTGGCCTGCTTGACCAGGTCCTCGATCGATTTGATGCCGGTCTTCGGATGCGCCACCAGCACCTGCGAGGTGCCGGCCACCTTGGTGACCGGATCGAAGTCGCGCGTCGGGTTGTACGACAGTTGCGAGTACGTGAAGGGATTGACCGACATGTTCGAGCTGCTGCCGAACATCATGGTGTAGCCATCGGGTGCCTGCTTGGCCACATAGCTGGCGGCGATGCTGCCGTTGGCCCCGGTCTTGTTCTCGACCACCACGGTGGCGCCGATCGACTTCGAGGCGTAGGCGGCCCAGGCGCGCGCCAGCGCGTCCGC
>JAEZBO010000095.1 GCA_023427085.1 Pseudomonadota bacterium | reverse complement strand
GGCGGCGGCTGGCCGGGTCGGCTAGAGGCCGGGAGGCACCTTTTTACCGGTTTTCGGCGGCTCGCGCATCACGTCGCGCAGGTCCAGGCCCAGATCGCGCAGCATGCGCGGATCCATCTCGCGCAGGGCCTCGATCTGGCGCAGCCGCGAGTCGCCCGAGCCGGCGGCGTAGAGCAGGGCTTCGCGCAGTCCGCGGCGCACGGCGCGGGCGGCGTGGCGCGGCCAACGCGACCAGAAACGCGGCGGGGCGCCGGCGGCCAGCGGGGCGGGGGGCAGGAGGGCGGGTGTGGCGGGCTCCATGATGGACTCCATTGATGCCGCAAGGCGGCGGGGCGAGGGTCCCGGGGGCGGGACGAATTCTCTAGGGCCGGCGGTCCAGGGCTCTGTGGACAAAGCTCAGCGGACACGGCTCAGCAGACAGGGCTCAACCAGCCGCGGTCAGCTGACAGCGGCAAGCAGCTCCCGCAACACCGGCGCCAGCGAGGCGACCAGCAGCAGCGCCATCGCCAGGTTGAAGCCGCGGATCGCGCGCGGGCGGTGCAGCAGGCGGCGCAGCGCGCAGCCGAAGGCCGTCCATAGGCTGACGCAGGGCAGGTTGACCAGGCCACAGATGAGCGCGGCCAGCAGCAGGTTGGCCAGAAAGCTGTGCTCGGGGGTATAGGCGATCACGCCCAGCGTCATCACCCAGGCCTTGGGATTGACCCACTGGAATGCCGCGGCCTCGAGGAAGCTGAGCGGCCGGCCGCCGGCCTGGCCGGCGTCGATGCTGCCGGCCCGCGCGATGCGCCATGCCAGGTACAGCAGATACAGCGCCGCGGCGATCTTGAGCCCGGTGTGCAGCGGTGGCCATTGCACCAGCAAGGTCGCCAGGCCCAGGCCGCACAACACCAGCAGCACCATCCAGCCCAGCGTCACGCCCAGCAGATGCGGCAGCGAGCGGCGAAAGCCGAAGCTCAGGCCTGATGCCGTCAACATGACGTTGTTGGGGCCGGGCGTGATCGACGAGACCAGCGCATACAGCGCCACCGAGCCCATCAGCGCGGGCGGCATCAGCGCCAGCGTGCTCATGACGAGGCTCCGGCGGGGCAGTCGATGGAAAGGGGCGGCAGGAACATGGCGGTCGGCGTCGAAGTGGGGACGGGGCTTGCAGCGCGTCCGGATGTTTGTCACTCTACGCCCGTGTATCAGTACAGTACCGGTACACTTAACCAGTTCAATTCCTTCACTGGCCCGGTCAGATCGCCATGACAGTTAACGTTTCCGACAACGCCCGGGCAACGCCCGCCCCCGCCCCGGGCGGCTGGCAATTGCTGCGCGACAGTGACGTCACGCTGGTCGACCAGATCGCCGATACGCTGGGACGGCGCATCGAAGACCAGGGACTGCGGCCCGGCACCCGGCTGCCATCGATACGCGACCTGGCCGAGCAGCTGGCCGTCAGCCGCTTCACGGTGGTCGAGGCCTATGACAAGCTGATGGCGCGCGGGCTGGCCGAGCCGCGGCGCGGCGCCGGCTTTTTCGTGCGCGCGCGCAACAACGTCACCGTGCCGGCCGCCAGCGCCACGTCGGCCCGCTCGATCGCGCCGGCGCGCATCGACATGAACTGGCTGCTGCGCAGCATGTTCCGCGACACCGTCGATGCCGGCAGCATGCCCGGCAGTTGCGGCCTGTTGCCGGCCAGCTGGCTCGATGAGGACCTGGTCAATGCCTCGGTGCGGGCGGTCGGGCGCAGCGCCCGCGGCGGCCTGCTTGGCTATGGCAATCCGCAAGGCTATGCGCCGCTGCGCCAGCAGATCGCCGCGACGCTGCAGGCGCAGGACGTGCCGGCGCATCCGGACAACAATCTGTTGACCACCTGCGGCGTGACGCACGGGCTGGACCTGATCATGCGATTGATGGTGCGCCCCGGTGATACGGTGCTGGTCGAGGACCCGGCCTGGTTCGTCATCTTCGGCCGGCTGCAGGCCTACGGCGCGCGGCCGCTGGGGGTGCCGCGCGGCCCCGACGGCCCCGACATCGCCACCTTGCAGGCGCTGGCGGCGCAGCACAAACCCAAGCTGTTCATCATCAACTCGGCCGTGCACAACCCGACCGGCCATACCTTGTCGGCCGGCGTGGCCTACGACGTGCTGCGGCTGGCCGAGCGCCACGACTTCCACGTGGTCGAGGACGACACCTATGCCGACCTGCACCCGGGCGCGCCGATCCGGCTGTCGACGCTGGACCGGCTCGAGCGGGTCATCCTGGTCGGTGGCTATTCGAAGATGCTGGCGGCCAGCCTGCGGGTCGGCTACGTGGCCGGCGCGCCCGAGATCGTGCAGAAACTCACCGACCTGAAGATGCTGGCCGGCCTGACCTCGCCCGAGCTGGGCGAACGGGTGGTGCATCGTGTGCTGGCCGGCGGCCAGTACCGCCGCCATGTCGAGCGGGTCCGCGCGCGGGTCGACGAGGCGCGCCAGCGCTGCATCAAGAACCTGCTCAAGCTCGGGGTCAGCCTGCGCGCCGAGCCTTACGCGGGCATGTTCGTGTGGGCCGATTGCGGCCGCGACACCGAGGCGCTGACCCGCGCGGCCGCCGACGAGGGGCTGCTGCTGGCGCCGGGCTCGCTGTTCTCGCCCGAGCAGGCGCCGTGCACGCACATGCGGTTCTCAGTGATGATGGCCGAGCACAAGCAGGCCTGGTCGATCCTCGAGCGCCTGATGCGCTGAGCGGGCCGGCGCGCCCGCGTTGCACGCCGAAGGCCAGACGCAAAAAGCCCCATGCAAGATCGCATGGGGCGTCGGACTACGAAGGGGCGGGCCGGTGCGCCTCGAGCCGCACCGGCC
>JAEZBO010000084.1 GCA_023427085.1 Pseudomonadota bacterium | reverse complement strand
GCCGCCAGCTCGGCGGCCGGCAGCACGCGCGCGACGCGGCCGTTGACCAGCACCGCGACGGTCTGCGCGACGTCCATCGCCACGCCCAGGTTCTGCTCGATCAGCAGCACCGAGATCTTGCCCTCGTCGGCCAGCGTCTTGAGCATCGCCGCCACCTGCTCGACGATGACCGGCGCCAGGCCCTCGGTGGGCTCGTCCATGACCAGCAGGCGCGGGTTGAACAACAGCGCGCGGCCGATCGCCAGCATCTGCTGTTCGCCGCCGGACAGCTGCGCGCCGCCATTGCCGCGCCGTTCGGCCAGCCGCGGAAACACCTGGTAGACCCGCTCGACGGTCCATTCGCCGCGACCGGCGGTACGGCTGGCCAGCTGCAGGTGTTCGTCGACCGACAGCGACGGCCAGACCCGCCGGCCTTGCGGCACGTAGCCGATGCCCAGCGCGGTGATCGCATGCGCCGGCCGGCCGAGGATCTCGCGGCCGTCGAAACGCACGCTGCCGCGCCCGGCGACCAGCCCGGTCACCGCATTGCACAGCGTGGTCTTGCCCATGCCGTTGCGGCCGACCACCGCCAGCACGCCGTGGTGATGGGTCAGCGAGACGTCCTGCAGCGCGTGGGCGCTGCCGTAATGGACGTTCAGGCCCTGAACCTGCAGGATGGGGCTGCGTTCAATGGCCATGGCGGCCGCCTCCCAGGTAGATGGCCTGCACCTGCGCATCGCCTTCGATCTCGGCCGGCGTGCCGTGCTTGAGCACGCGGCCGTTGTGCATGACGGTGATGCGTTCGGCGACGTTCAGCGCGATCTCCAGATCGTGCTCGATGATGACGTAGCCGATGTGGGCCGGCAGCGCGCCCAGCAAGGCGACCAGCTCGCGCCGTTCGGCCGGCGACAGGCCGGCGGCCGGCTCGTCGAACAGGATCAGCCGCGGCGCGCCGGCCAGCGCCATGCCGATCTCGAGCTGGCGCTGCTGGCCGTGCGACAGCGCCGCCACCGGCTGCTCGGCGACGTGCTCGAGCCGCGCGTGGGCCAGCAGCTCGCGCGCCGCCAGCATCGCCGGCGACCGTTCGCCCTGCCGGCGCAGGCTGAAGCGCCCGCGCATGACGCCGCGGGCCGCCAGGAACAGGTTGTCGCGCACGCTCAGTTCGCGAAACAGCAGCGAGGACTGGTAGGTGCGGCGCAGACCGCGGCGGATCCGCTCCCAGGCCGGCAGCGTGGTCACGTCTTCGCCGAACAGCAGCACCCGCCCGGCGGTGGGCGGGAAGTCGCCGGTGATCGCGTTGAACAGCGTGGTCTTGCCGGCGCCGTTCGAACCGAGCACCGCATAACGCTGGCCGGCCGGCACCGAGAACGACACGTCATCGATGGCCTTGAGCGCCCCGAAGGCGCGCGAGACGCCGTGCAGCTCCAAGGCGTTGCCGGACGTGAACCCCGTCGCGGCGCTGATCTGGCTCATGCTTGCTCCCCTGTGGGTGCACGTGGCCGGCGGGCGCCCGCGGCGCCCGCCGTGGCGGCGTGCTAGCTGCGGCACTCGGGGTTGCTGCGGGTGCCCACGCCCATCTTGGCGAAGTCCTCTTTCGACAGGCCCAGGCGCTGGTCGACGTTGGGCACGACCTTGATGAACTTGTTGTAGAGCGCGCCGTCAGGGCCCTTGGCCACTTCGGTCAGGAAGATGTTGGCCACCGCCTGGCGGTTCTCGTCGAGCTTGACGTCGCCGGTGGGCGTGGCGACCGTCATGGTCGAGAGCGTCTGGCGCAGCTTGGCCTGGTTGTCGCCGAGTTCGCCCTTGACCTGGTCGAGCGCATCGAACACCGCCTTGGCGTTGACGTAGTAGGCATAGCCGAACAGGCCCGGGCTGGGCAGGCCGTCCTTGAACATCGAACGGTAGTCGGCGACGAATTTCTTCCAGGCCGGGTTGTCGTAGTCGTCGGCGATCGGACCGGCCGACGGCGTGCCGATCAGCGCATCGCGGCGCTTGCCCTTGTAGCCCAGCACCGACTGGTCGATCGTGATCGAGCCGGCCACCAGCGGCTTGTCGCCGCCGGCCTGTTCGTACTGCGAGAAGAAGTTGACCGCATCCGACCCGCCCAGCGCCACGTAGATCGCGTCGATGTCCTGCGGCAGGCGGGCGATCACCGACGAATAGTCCTTGGTGCCCAGCGGCACCCAGTGCTTGTCGACCACCTTGCCGCCGGCCTTGCAGTACTCGATCATGAAACCCTGCAGCAGCGAGTACGGAAAGGAATAGTCCTCGGCCACCGAGACCATGCGCTTGTAGCCCTTCTGCTCGAAGGCGTAGGTGCCCAGCCCGGCCTGCCACTGCGCGCCGTCGGTCGAGAAACGGAAGAAGTTGGGCGCCGGATCGGTCAGCGTGGTGTCCTGCGCGGCCGACGAGCCGTTGACGAAGGTCACCTGCGGCTGGGTCTTGGCGTAGTTCTTGACGGCGATGCCTTCCGAGCCCGACAGCGGCCCGATCAGGATCTGCACCTTGTCCTGCTCGACCAGCTTGCGCGCGGCGTTGACGGCGGTGTCCGGATTGCCGTTGGACGAGGCCTTGATCAGCTCGATCTTCTTGCCGGCGATCTGCCCCTGGTGTTCGCGCAGCGCCATCTCGACGCCGCGCATGCCGTCCTGGCCGGGCACCGCGAACGGGCCCTCCAGCGTCGCCAGCGCGCCGACCTTGATGGTTTCCTGGGCCTGGGCGCCCGCGCCCAGTGCCAGCGCCAGCGCCGACGCCACGACGGTGCCGCGCAGCATTCCTGTGAACTTTTGCATGGTTGTCTCCTGATGGTTTTTTTGAATCGTTCTTGTGTCCGGGACTAGCGCGGCCCGGTCCGCTGCCGCTGCCTTGCGGCCGGGCGGCCGATACCGCGCAGGCGGCGCCAGATGCCGACCAGGCCATCGGGCGTCAACATCAATACAGCCAGGAAGACCCCGCCGATGACGAGGTTGAAGCGCTCGCGGTCGACCAGGTCGATCGCGAAGTTCTGCAACAGCACGAACAGGAGCGCGCCGGCGAAGGCGCCGGCCGGATGCCGCATGCCGCCCAGCACCGCGATCATCAGGATGTTGATCATGGCGGTCGTGTTGACCGAGCCGGGGGAGATCTGCGAGTTGTACCAGACCAGCAGGACGCCGCCGATGCTGGCCAGCAGGCCGGCGAAGGCATGCGCGGCGACCCGGTGGGCGGTCACGTTGAAGCCAAGCGAGCGCATGCGCCGCGCGTTGTCGCGGATGCCCTGCAGCGCCAGTCCGAACGGCGAGCGCACGAGGTAGTACACCAGCGTGTAGGTCAGCGTCGCGACCGCCAGCGCCAGGTAATAGAACGGCACCGGCGCGCGCATGTCGGCGCCGAACCAACGCGGCGGCAGGATCTGCGCCAGCCCCTGGAAACCGTTGAAGACGGTGTAGTTCTGCTGCACCAGATAGAAGAACGCGACGCCGATCGCCAGCGTGATCATGATGGTGTAGATGCCCTCGGTGCGCACCGCCAGCATGCCGATCAGCGTCGCCGCCAGCGTGCCCAGCAGCAGCGCCATCAGCACCGCCAGCCACCACGGCCAGCCCAGGCTGTGCGCGGCGTCGGCGTTCAGGCCGAACAACGCCACCGCATAGCCCGCCACGCCGGCCACCGTCATCTGCGACAGCGTCACCATGCCGCCGTAGCCGCCCAGCCAGGCCAGCGACAGCGCGATGATGCCCAGCACCAGCGACTGGGCGCCGACCTGGAAGATGAAGAATGGCGTCGCCACCACCGGATAGACCAGCAGCAGCGCCAGCAGCACGCCGTGGCCGGCCCAGGTGCGCGCGGCGCCGCGCAGGAC
>JAEZBO010000189.1 GCA_023427085.1 Pseudomonadota bacterium | reverse complement strand
GCGCGCGCTCGCGTGACGAGGCGCGCGAGTCCTACCTGCTGCAGGCCGGCGCCGTGTTCGACAGCACGCTCGAAGGCGTGCTGGTCACCAACGCGCGGCGCGAGGTCGTGCACGTCAACCCGGCGTTCTGCCGCATCACCGGTTACGACCGCCACGAGATGCTGGGCCGCGATCCCAGCATGCTCAAGTCGGGCCGTCATGGCGCTTCGTTCTACGAACGGGTCTGGCGCGACCTGCGCGACAAGGATGCCTGGAGCGGCGAGATCTGGAACCGCCGCAAGAGCGGCGAGATCTATCCGCAATGGCAGACCATCCGCGTGCTGCGCAATGCCGAGGGCGCGCCCTTGCATTACGTCGCGGTGTTCTCCGACATCAGCGCGATGCGCCGTTCGCAGGCCGAGATTCAGCGGCTCACGCATTACGACCCGCTGACCGGACTGCCCAACAGGCTGCTGCTGAGCGAACGGCTCGAGCAGGCCTGTGCGCGCCAGCACCAGCGCGCGCAGGGCTGCGGCGCCTTGCTGCTGATCGACCTGTCGGGTTTCGGCCGCGTCAACCAGAGCTACGGCCACGACGCCGGCGACCGCGTGCTGCAGCAGGCCGGCGAGCGGCTGGCGACGCTGGTGGGGCATAACGCCAGCCTGGCGCGACTGGGCGACGACGAGTTCGCGCTGCTGTGCACCGAGCTGGACGAACCGATGCAGGCGGCCGCGCTGGCCGAACAGGTGATCGTCACCCTGGGCCGGCCGTTCGAGACCGCCGAGCATGCGCTGGCGCTGTCGTCGCACGTCGGCATCGGCCTGTTCGTCGCCGAGACCGATACCCCGCAGGACGTGCTGCGGAACGCCTCGTCGGCCTGCGTGCAGGCGCGCCACGAGCACGACGCCACCGGCTATGCCTTCTATCGCAAGCGCTACACCGAGCTGGCGCGCCAGCGGCTGGATCTGTCGGCGGCGCTGCGCCAGGCGCTCGAGCAGGACCGGCTGGTGCTGCACTACCAGCCCATCGTCACGCTGGCCGACGGCAGCCTGGCCGGGTTCGAGGCGCTGGTGCGCTGGCAGGACCCCGCGCGCGGGCTGGTGCCGCCCGGCGAATTCATCGAGCTGGCCGAGGAGTTCGGCCTGATCGGCCTGATCGACCACTGGGTGATGCGCCACGCCTGTCTGCAGATGCGCGACTGGACCGAGCAGGGCTGCCGGCCGCCCTTCGTCGCCGTCAACGTCTCGAGCCGGCTGTTCCATCAACAGGACCTGCTGGCCGGCATCGAGCAGGCGCTGTCGGCCAGCGGCGTGGCGCCGCAGCACCTCGAGATCGAGGTGACCGAAAGCGCGGTGATGGCCGAACCCGAGCTGGCGCTGGTCCAGCTGGCGCGGCTGCGCGACCGCGGCCTGCGGCTGGCGCTGGACGATTTTGGCACCGGCCATTCCTCGTTGCTGCGGCTCAAGCTGCTGCCGCTGCACAAGCTCAAGATCGATCGCGGCTTCGTTGCCGGCCTGCCGCACAACGACAGCGACTGCGCGATCGTGCGCGCCATCATTTCGCTGGGCCATCAGCTGGGCCTGACAGTGCTGGCCGAAGGGGTCGAGACCCCGGCGCAGCGCGACTTCCTGCGCGCCCATGGTTGCGAGCTGGCGCAGGGCTATCTGTTCGGGCGGCCGCAGCCGCCAGGCACCGCGATCATGCAGCCGCTGCCCCAAGGCGGTGCCTAGCCGCCAGCTTGGTGCCGCAAGCCGGCATGCCGGCCGCGCCGCGGCCAATGGCATGGAACTTGCTTTGATTCCTTCGACGAAAAACTTGTATACAAGAAGGAATCCAACATGGCCGAGCAAGCCCGTCTCCCCCGCCAGGGCTGGACGCTGTCCCAATGGCAACACGCCTACCGCAGTGGCAGCCTGACCTTGCAGGCCGTGCTGGCCGACTGGTCGGCGCGCGCCGGCCAGCCCGACGTGGCGCTGATCCACCGGGCCGACGCGGCCCAGCTGGCCGAGCAGGCCGAGGCGCTGGCGCAGGCCATGCAGGCTGGCGGCCAGACGCCGCGCGACCTGCCGCTGTATGGCGTGCCGTTCGTGGTCAAGGACAACATCGACGTGGCCGGCTGGCCCACCACCGCCGCGTGCCCGGCCTACGCCTACACCGCCGCCGAGGATGCCGAGGTGGTGCGCCGGCTGCGGCAGGCCGGTGCGATCGTGGTCGGCAAGGCCAACCTCGACCAGTTCGCCACCGGCCTGGTCGGCACCCGCTCGCCGCACGGCGCGGTGCCCAACAGCTTCGATCCGCGCTACGTCAGCGGCGGCTCCAGCTCGGGCTCGGCCAGCGTGGTGGCGCGCGGCTGGGTGCCGTTCTCGCTGGGCACCGATACGGCCGGCTCGGGCCGCGTGCCGGCCGCGTTCAACAACATCGTCGGTCTCAAGCCCACACTGGGCTGGTTCAGCGGCCGCGGCGCGGTACCGGCCTGCCGCACGCTCGACTGCATTTCGGTGTTCGCGCTGTCGGTGCAGGACGCCCGCGCGGTCGCCCATATCGCCGGCGGCTACGACGCGCGCGATGCCTACAGCCGCGCCCGGCCCGCGCCCGCGCCGGCCTACCTGGCGGCCCGTTCGCGCATCGCCGTGCCGCGCCAGCGCGAGTTCTTCGGCGATCTGCAGGCGCAGGCGCATTTCGACCGCGCGGTCGAGGTCCTGCGCGGGCAGGGCGCCCAGGTCGAAGACATCGACTTCGCGCCGTTCGCCGAACTGGCCGAACTGCTGTACCAGGGGCCGTGGGTGGCCGAGCGTTATACGGTGGTCCAGGCGCTGCACCAGCGCGACCCGGCCGCGATCGACCCGGTGGTGCGCGGCATCGTCGAGCAGGCCGCGCGCTACAGCGCCGCCGACACCTTCCGCGCCGAATACCGCCGCGCCGAGCTGGCCCGCCGCATCGACGAGACGCTGCGCCAGGTCGACGCGCTGATGGTGCCGACCACGCCGTCGATCTACACCATCGAGCAGCTGCGCGCCGAGCCGGTCGCGCTCAACTCGCGCCTGGGCACCTATACCAACTTCACCAACCTGGCCGACCTGTCGGCGCTGGCGGTGCCGGCCGGCCTGCGCGACGACGGCCTGCCGGCCGGCGTGAGTTTCATCGCGCCGGCCTGGCACGACGATGTGCTGGCCGAACTCGGCCAGCGCTGGTCGGCGTGCTTCGACCTGCCGGCCGGCGTGGCGGGGCGGCCCGGCGAGCCTGCCGGTGCTGCCGCGCTTGCCGCCCAGACCGGTGCTGACGCGCAAGCCGTGCGCGGCGTGCCCGCAGCCGCAGCCGCGACCGCGACCTCCGCCGCAGCCGCAACCTCAGCCGCGCCGGCAACCGCGACCACGGCAACAGCCGCAACCGCTGCCCCAGCCCCAGCCCCGGCCGCCGGCACGCTGCGCGTCGCCGTGGTCGGCGCGCACCTGAGCGGCATGCCTTTGAATCACCAGCTGACCTCGCGCCAGGCGGTGCTGGTCGAGAAGTGCCGCAGCGCCTCGGACTACCGGCTCTATGCCTTGCCCGGCACCGTGCCGCCCAAGCCCGGGCTGGCCCGCGCCGAGATCGGCGCCAGCATCGAGCTCGAGCTGTGGGACATGCCCAGCGCGGCCTTCGGCTCGTTCGTGGCCGAGATCCCGGCGCCGCTGGGCATCGGCACGCTCACGCTCGAGGATGGCCGCGAGGTCAAGGGATTCATCTGCGAGCCGCGCGGCCTGCAGGGCGCCACCGACATCACCGAGTTCGGCGGCTGGCGCGCCTACATCGCCAGCCGCCAGCCCGCGGCGCAGCCGTCCTGACGCGCAGCGGCCCGCGGCATGACGCCCGTCGACACCATGGCACGCCCCGATACCCTGGCCGACCAGGTCTACGCCCAGCTCAAGGACGACCTGTTCGGCTACCGGCTGCTGCCCGGCGACCGCTTCACCGAGGCCGACGTGGTCGCGCGCAGCGGCGCCAGCCGCACGCCGGTGCGCCAGGCGCTCTACCGGCTCGAGCGCGAAGGTTTTGTGATGGTGCACCTGCGCAACGGCTGGCAGGTGCGGCCCTTCGACTTCGCGCATTTCGACGCGCTGTACGACGTGCGCATCGTGCTCGAGCTGGCCGCGGTCGACCGGCTGTGCGCGCACGTGGGACCGGATGCGCCGGACGCGCTGCGCGAACTGGCCGACTTCTGGCTGGTGCCGCCGGCGCAGCGGCTGAGCGACGGCGCGCTGGTGTCGCGCCACGACGAGGCCTTCCATTGCCGGCTGGTGGCGGCCACCGGCAATGCCGAGATGGCCCGCATGCATGTCGAGGTCACCGAAAAGATCCGCATCCTGCGCCGGCTCGACTTCACGCAGGGCGCGCGCGTGACCGCCACCTACGACGAGCACGCGGCGATCCTGCGCGCGCTGCTGACGCGCCGCGCCGATCAGGCGCGCCGGCTGCTGAAGGCGCATATCGAGCTGAGCCGCGCCGAGGTGCAGAAGATCACGCTGCACATGCTGCACACCTCGCGCAGCGCCTGGTAGCTAGCGCGACGCGACCACCAGCACTTCGGCGTCGCGCTGGCTGACGGTGCGCATGCGATGGTGCAGCGTCGCGTCGAAATACACCGAGTCGCCGGTATCGAGCCGCAGGCTGCGGCTGCCGACCACCATCTCGACCGCGCCCGACAGCACCAGCACGAACTCTTCGCCCGAATGCGGCGAGGCGGCCTGGCGGGCCGGGAAGTCGCGCGGCGGCACCACCAGCACCGGCTGCATCGAGCGCACCCGGCGCTTGCCGGCCAGCGCCTGATACGAATAACCCAGCGCGGTGCCCAGCCTGACCAGCGGCTTGCGTTCGTTGGCGCGCACGATGCTGACCACCTCGTCCAGGCCTTCGGGACCGCTGCCGGTCAGCTGGTCGACCGTCAGGCCGTAGGCGGTCGCGAGCTTGTCGGCGCTGGCGGCCGACGGCCGGCTGACACCGCGTTCGAGCTTGGACAGATAGCTGCGCGTCAGCCCGGTGCGCAGCGCCAGGCCCGCCAGCGACAGCTGGTGTTGGCGGCGCAGGGTCTTGAGGCGAGAGGGGAGGTCGATGACCATCGCGCCACTATCCTCTTGCAGGACACAGTGTGTCAACTTGGACGTCCGGGCGGGCCCGGGTGGGCATACAGTGCGAGGCTTGGTGGCCGGACGCGTCAGCGCGCAGGCCCCGCCGACAGCGCGCCGCACCGGGCGTGCGCGGCCCGCAGGAGATTGGCCATGGACCCCGCCTGGATCTGGATACCCGCGACCTTGTTCGCCGCCGCGGCGCAGGCCGGCCGCAACGCCGTGCAGCGCAGCCTGACCGAACGCCTGGGCACGCTGGGCGCGACGCAGGTGCGCTTTCTGTACGGCTTTCCGTTCGCGCTGCTGTTCCTGGGGGCGGCGATCGCGCTGACCGGCCAGTTGCCGCCCATGCCGAACCTGCCGTTCATGCTGCACGTGATGGGCGGCGCGCTGTGCCAGATCGCCGCCACCGCGCTGATGCTGGCGGCGATGCGCCAGCGCGCCTTCGTGGTCGTCACCGCGTGGACCAAGACCGAACCGATCCAGGTCGCGCTGTTCGCGTTCGTGGTGCTGGGGGATCCGCTCAGCGTGGGTGCCTTGCTGGCCATCGTGCTCGCCACCGTCGGCGTGGTGCTGCTGTCGGTCAAGCCCGGCACGCCGCTGCTGGCCGATGGCGGCCTGCGGCCGGTGCTGCTGGGGGTGGTCTCGGGCGCCTTCTTTGCCTTGTCGGCGGTCGGTTTTCGCGGCGCGATGCTGGCGTCCGGCGATGCGCCGTTCCTGATCCTGGCGTCGTGGACGCTGGCGTGGTCGCTGTTTCTGCAAGCCGCCGTGCTGCTGGGCTGGATGGTGATGTTCGATCGCACGCTGTTGCGCAACTGCGTGGCGGCCTGGCGCGTGTCGATCTGGGGCGGCCTGCTCGGCGCGGCGGCGTCGCAAGGCTGGTTCATCGGTTTTTCGCTGACCGCGGCGGCCAACGTGCGCACGCTCGGCCTGGTCGAGGTGCTGTTCGCGCAGTGGCTGTCGGGCAAGGTGTTCGCGCAGGCCTCGAGCGTGCGCGACCGCATCGGCATCAGCCTGATCGTGGCCGGCGCGGCCGCGTTGATCTGGCTGATGCCGCCCGGCTGAGCGGGCCTACAGCAGCTGCAGGCGCTTGCCGGCGGTCTCGGCGGCCGGCGTGGACGGATAGTTCTGCACGATGCGTTGCAGCGTCGTCTTGGCGCCGGCCCGGTCGTTCAGCTCGATCTGGCTGCCCGCCACGACCAGCAGCGCATCGGGCGCGCGAGCGTTGTCGGGCGCGCTCTTGACCATCGCCTGCAGATCGCTGATCGCGGTCTTGTAGTCCTTCAGCGCATAGCGGCTGCTGCCCAGGTAGAACTGCGCGGTCGGCACCAGCGCGCTGTTCGGATACAGCGTCGCGAACGCCGCCAGCGATTCGGCGGCTTCTTTGTACTGGCCCTTGCGGAACAGGTCGATGGCGCCATCGTAGGCGGCTTGTTCCTGCGGATCGGCGGCGGCTTCCTCACCGGTCGGGCTCTGGCCCGACGGCGACACCGGGGTCGGCCGCGAGGCCTGTTCGACCTGGTCGCGCAGCCGCATCACTTCGAGCTGCAGCGCATCGATCTGGTCGGCCAGCTGGAAGCGGGCCCGCTGGTTCTGTTCGCTGATCTGCTTGATCTGCTCACGCAGTTCGAGGATGGCGCGGCGCGCCTGGTCGTCGGAAAAAGCGTGGGCCGGTGCACCCGCCAGCGTGACGGCGGCGGTGCCGGCGACGATCAGGCTGCGGAACACGGAAGCTTGGGAAACGCGCATGGTGGATATCTGCCAAAAAGAAAAGCCCGGTACGACCTGCACTGTTGCTCAGGAAGTACCGGGCATCATGCCACAAAGCGTCTTAGCGGCGATACACGAAGTCCGCGCGACGGTTTTCAGCGTAGTCGGCTTCGGAATTGCCCATGGCCTTGGGCTTTTCCTTACCGAGGCTGATCGTCTCGATCTGGGCATCGCCCACACCAAGCAGCGTCAGCGTGCGGCGCACGGCATCGGCGCGGCGCTGGCCCAGCGCCAGGTTGTACTCGGCGCCGCCACGGGCGTCGGTATTACCTTCGATGGTGACGCGCTGTTGCGTGTTGCCGGTCAGGTAGCGAGCGTGGTTTTCGACGACGCCGCGATACTGCTCGGTGACCGTGTAGCTGTCGTAGTCGAAGTAGACCGAACGCTGTTGCGCCAGGACGCTTTGGGGATTGAAGGGGTCCAGGATCTGGCCCGAATTGGCCGAGGTACCCGTACCAGCGGTGCCGCCGCCCGTACCACCGGCGCCGGCTTGGTCGTCCAGGTCTACGGAGCTGCAAGCGGCCAGGCTGGACGCCAGAGCGATGACGGTAAGGCTTTTGGCAATGCGCGATCTCATGATTTTCCTTTAAAGAGACTCACACGTTTTTCACGATCAGGTAACTACTTGGTGAACGGACCCCAGGTGGGTTCGCGCACTTCGCCATTCAGAACCGACAGGGTCTGGCGGACTCTTCCATCGCTGGAAACACCGGCCAGCACACTGCGCCCGTTTTGAACGGCGGCGTATAGTACTTGCATTCCGTTGGGCGCGAAACTGGGTGATTGATCGTCCGGCCCTTCGGTCAACAGGTTCTCGTTTCCTGACGCAATATCGAGTGATGCGATTCGGAAAGTACCTTCCCTACGGCTAACGTACAGCAGGGTTTTTCCGTCGGGGGAAATCCGCGGTGAAATGTTGTAACTGCCATTGAAGGTGATGCGGTTCGCCTGACCACCGTCCAGGCCGGTCTGATAGACCTGCGGGCTGCCGCTGCGATCGCTGGTGAAATAGATGCTGCGGCCGTCGGGCGAGAACACCGGTTCGGTGTCGATCAGAGGAGAACGCGTCACGCGACGCAGGTTCTGGCCGTCGGCGCCCACCATGTAGATCTGCGACAGGCCGTCGCGGGTCAGCACCACGGCGAGCTGGCTGCCGTCCGGCGACCAGGCCGGCGCCGAGTTGTTGCCCTTATAGTTCGCAACAGGAACGCGCTGGCTTGTTGCAAGCGTGTGCGAATAAACAACAGGTTTGCCCGACTCGAAGCTGACGTAGGCCAGCCGCGAGCCGTCCGGCGACCAGGCCGGCGAGATGATCGGTTCACGCGAGCGCAGGGCCACCTGCGGGTTCTGGCCGTCCGAATCGGCGATCTGCAGCTCGTAGGTGCCGCCCTGCTTGAGCACGTAGGCGATGCGGGTCGCGAACACGCCCCGCACGCCGGTGATCTTTTCGTAGATGCGGTCGGCGATCTGGTGCGCGATGCGGCGCAGTTCGCGTTCGGTGCCCGAAAACGCCACGCCGTCGAGCTGGCCGCGCTGCACCGTGTCGGCCAGGCGGAAACGGATCTCGTAGCGGCCATCGGCGCCCCGGCTGATGCTGCCGTAGGACACCGTGTCGGCGCCGCGGTTGCGCCAGTCGTCGTAGGCCACCGGGGTTTCCGAGTTCAGGTTGCTGCCGGTCGCGTTGATCAAGCGGAACTGCCCGGTGCGGGTCAGGTCGGCGCGAATCACTTCGGCGACGGCCTGGCCGGCGGCATCGCCGCTGAAATCGGCCACCGCGATCGGATATTGCTGGGCGCCGGTACCGGAAATGTCCACACGCAGCTGCGCATGGGCCGGACGCCAGATGAGGGCGGCCACGGCCAGCATCACCACGGTGGCCAGCAGGCGCAGCAGGGTCTGCCGCGTCGCCGGACCCTGTGCGATGAGGCGCGCGGAACGCGCGCGAGTGTCGGGGGTCATGAGCTGCAATCTCCTAGTCGTACATGCGGAAGAGGACGTCGATCGTGGACGGATAACTGCCCGAGGTCGGCTTGGGGAACGGCGTGCAGCGCCGGATGCCCGTTTCGACCGCCCGGTCGAAGCCCGAGATGCCGGAGGACGAGGTCAGGGTGACACCCGAGACCGTCCCGTCGTTTTGTAACTGTACCCGGTATTGTGCGGTCGGGTTCGCCGAGCCCGAGCGCGGTGGCGTCGGGAACGACACGCCCGGCCGGATGCACGCCCGGATGCGGCCGGCATAGCCGTCGTCGCGTCCGCCGCCGGCCTGGTTGCGGTCGGCGGTGCCACCCGGCAGGCCGGCCGCGCCCAGCGCGTCGCCGCGCATGGCTTCGCGCAACTGGCGATCCTTTTCGGCAGCCGCCTTCTTGGCCGCGGCCGCTTTCTCGGCGGCTGCCTTCTGTTCGGCGGCCTTCTTGGCGGCGGCGGCCTTTTCCTGCGCGGCCTTCTTTTCAGCCGCGGCTTTTTCAGCGGCAGCCTTTTCAGCGGCAGCCTTTTCAGCGGCAGCCTTCTCGGCCTCGGCTTTCTCGGCGGCCGCCTTCTCGGCAGCGGCTTTTTCCTGTGCCGCCTTCTTCTCGGCGGCGGCCTTGGCCTCGGCGGCCTTGCGGGCAGCCTCGGCCTTGGCCTTCTTCTCGGCCGCCAGGCGTTCCTGCTCGAGTTTTTCGCGTTCGAGCTTTTCGGCCTCGGCCTGTTCCTGCTTCAGGCGCTCGGCTTCCTTGCGCTTGAGCTCGGCGGCCTGGCGCGCTTTCTCTTCCTCGGCCTGCTTGCGCTTGCGCGCCTCTTCGAGCGCGATCTCGGGATCGGGCTGCTCGACCTTGGGCGGCGCCGGCGGGGGCGGCGGCGGCGGAGGGGGCGGAGGGGGCGGCGGCGGCGGCGGAGGCGGAGGTGGAGGCGGAGGCGGCGGAGGCGGAGGCGG
>JAEZBO010000080.1 GCA_023427085.1 Pseudomonadota bacterium | reverse complement strand
TAGGCGTTGTTGTTGCCGTGCTGGGTACGCCGAACCTCGTCTCCCATCAGCAGCATGGGCGTCCCCATAGCGATCAGATTGAGGGTGAGAAAGTTCTTGACCTGACGGTTGCGCAGGCTCTCGATGGCGGGATCGTTCGTGGGACCTTCGGCCCCGCAGTTCCAACTACGGTTGTCATTGCTGCCGTCCCGGTTATCCTCGCCGTTGGTCTCGTTGTGCTTCCGATTGTAGCTGACCAGGTCGTTCAACGTGAATCCGTCATGGCAGGTCACGAAGTTCACGCTTTGCTCTGGCTCTCGATTCTCGTGGGCGAACACATCGGGGCTGCCGAGCAGACGGTTGGCGAGAATTCTGGTCATACCGTCATCCCCTCGAAGAAAGCCGCGCACGTCGTCACGAAACTTGCCGTTCCATTCAAGCCACCAGTCGCCCACGATCTGTCCTACCTGGTACAGGCCGACCGCATCCCAGGCCTCGGCCACCAGTTTGCATCCGGCCAGCACCGGGTCGGACTCGATCTCCCACAGGATGGGCGGGTTCTCGATGGGCCGGCCGTTGCTGTCGCGCGAGAGAATCGAGGCCAAATCGAAGCGGAAGCCGTCGACGTGCATCTCCTGGACCCAGTAGCGGAGGCTGTCCATGATCAGTCGCCGGACCACCGAGTGGTGCCCTTTGAGAGTGTTGCCGCAGCCGGTGTAGTTGGCCAGTCGGTGGCGGTCTCCCGGTTCGGCCAGATAATACGCCGAGCGGTCCAGTCCTTTGAAGCTGATCACCGGTCCGGTGTCGTCGCCCTCGGCGGTGTGATTGTAGACCACGTCGAGGATCACCTCGATGCCGGCGCCGTGCAGCCGGCGGATGGCCTGCTTGAGGCTGTTGGGGCTGCCGTCCGACAGGTAGGCCGGTTCGGGCGCGAAGTACGACAGCGTGCTGTAGCCCCAGTAGTTGGTCAGACCGCGCTCGATCAGGAAGCGGTCCTGCAGAAACGCCTGCACCGGCAGCAACTCGACCGCGGTCACGCCCAGCTTGTGCAGGTGCGCGATGAAACGCGGATCGGCCAGCGAGGCGGCGGTGCCGCGCAATGCGGGGCGCAGGTCGTCGCGCTGCATCGAGGCGCCGCGCAGGTGCATCTCGTAGATCACCGTGCGGTCCCACGGCGTCTCCGGACGGCGCGCGCCGCCCCAGTTGAAGGCGTTGTCCAGCACGATGCCCTTGGGCATGTAGGGCGCGCTGTCGCGTTTGTCGAGCGACAGGTCGGCCTTGCTGTGGCCGAGCCGGTAACCGAACAGCGCATCGTGCCAGCGCGGCGCGCCGGTCAGTTGGCGCGCGTAGGGGTCGAGCAGCAGCTTGTGCGGATTGAAGCGGTGGCCGTTCTTCGGATCGTAGGGGCCGTGCGCGCGGTAGCCGTAGATCAGCCCCGGCTGCGCATCGGGCAGGTAGCCGTGCCAGATCTCGTCGGTGCATTCGGGCAGGTCGTAGCGCTGCACTTCATGCCGGCCGCGCGCGTCGAAGACGCACAGTTCGATGCGGGTGGCGTGCGCCGAAAACACCGCGAAGTTGATGCCCAGCCCATCGCTGGTGGCACCGAGCGGGTGGGCGGAGCCGGGAAGCAGGCGGTCGGGGGTTGAGCTGGCCATGAGGGATCACGACTCCAGATGCAGGATGAGGGTGGACAGCGGCGGTAGCCGCAGGGACAAGGAATGCGTCATGCCGTGCGAGGCGATGTCGTCGGCCGTCACGCCGCCGCCATTGCCCTGATTGCCGCCGCCGTAGCAGGCGGCGTCGGTGTTGAGCACTTCGCGCCAGCGGCCGGCCGCGGGCACGCCGATGCGGTAGCCCTCGCGGCTGACTGGCGTGAAGTTGTTGACGGCCAGCACCCACTGCTTGCCGTCGGTACGCAGATAGGCCAGCACGCTGTTGGCCTTGTCGTCACCGATGACCCAGCGAAAGCCCTCGGGCTGGCTGTCCAGCGCATGCAGCGCCGGCAGGCTGACGTACAGCCGGTTCAGGTCGCCGACCAGGCGCTGCACGCCGCGATGGCCGGGATCGTCGAGCTCGTGCCAGGGCAGCGGGGCGTCGTGATTCCATTCGCTGCGCTGGGCCAGCTCGCTGCCCATGAACAGCAGCTTTTTGCCGGGGTGCGACCACATGAAGCCGTAGTACGCGCGCAGGTGCGCCAGTTGCTCGAGCGCGCCGCCGGGCATCTTGTTCAACAGCGAGCCCTTGCCGTGCACCACTTCGTCATGCGACAGCGGCAGGATGAATCGCTCCGAGTAGGCATACACCAGGCCGAAGCTCATGTCGTCGTGGTGATAGGCGCGATGCACCGGATCGTGCGACATATAGCGCAGCGTGTCGTGCATCCAGCCCATGTTCCACTTGTAGTCGAAGCCCAGGCCGCCTTGCTCGACCGGCGCGGTCACGCCGGGCCAGGCGGTCGACTCCTCGGCCACCGTGATGGTGCCGGGCGCGTGGGCATGGACGGCCTGGTTCATCTCGCGCAGGAACGCCACCGACTCGAGGTTCTCGCGACCGCCCAGGTGGTTCGGGATCCATTCGCCGGCCTTGCGGCTGTAGTCGCGATACAGCATCGAGGCGACCGCGTCGACGCGCAAGCCGTCGATGTGATAGTGGCGCAGCCAGTGCAACGCGCTGGCGATCAGCATCGCCTTGACCTCGTTGCGGCCCAGGTTGTAGATGCACGTGTTCCAGTCGGGATGGAAGCCTTCGCGCGGATCGGCGTATTCGTACAGCGCGGTGCCGTCGAAGTTGGCCAGCCCGTGCGCGTCGTTGGGGAAGTGCGCCGGCACCCAGTCCAGCAGCACCCCGACGCCCTCGGCGTGGCAGCGGTCGATGAAACGGGCAAAGGCCTCGGGCGTGCCGTAACGGCCGGTGGGGCTGAACATGCCCAGCGGCTGGTAACCCCACGAGCCGCCGAAGGGATGCTCCATGATCGGCATCAGCTCGATGTGCGTGAAGCCCATCGCCCGCGCGTAGGCCGGCAGCCGTTCGGCCAGGCGGTCCCACAGTTCGCCGTCGCCGTGGTGCTCGGCCAGCCACGAGCCGGCGTGCAGTTCGTAGATGCTGATCGGCGCATCGGCGGCCTGGCAGGCGGCGCGGCGCTGCAACCACGCTTCGTCGCTCCAGATCAGGCTGGTCGGCTCGGGCACGATCGACGCGGTGGCCGGCGGCGCCTCGCTGCGCCGCGCCATCGGATCGGCCTTCTGCAACAGGCTGCCGTCGGCGCCGTGCACCAGGAACTTGTAGCGCTGGCCGGGCTGTGCCCGCGGCACGAAGATTTCCCATACACCCGCTGCGTGGCGCAGCCGCATGCCGTGGCGCCGGCCGTCCCAGCCGTTGAAGTCGCCGATCACCGCGACCCGGCGCGCATTGGGCGCCCAAACCGCGAAGCGCACGCCGTCGACCTCGCCGTGGCGCAGCGGCTGCGCGCCCAGCGTACGGGCGGCGCATTGCCAGTCGCCGGCGGCCAGGCCGTGCAGGTCGGCGTCGTCCAGTTGCAGCCCGTAGGCGTAGGCGTCCTCGGTTTCCTGGCTGGCTTGTGGCCAGTCGATAAGCAGACGATAAGAGGGCGGCGCATCCGCCAGCGCGGCCGGCAGCACCGCGGTGAACAGGCCGTCGCCGGCATCGTGCAGGTCCAACTGCCGGCCGTCGGCCCATCGGGCGCGGACCGCGGTCGCGCCAGGCTGCAAGGTGCGCAGCACGCGGCGGCCATCGTGCTGGTGCAGGCCCAGCACGGCGAACGGTTCGCGATGGTCGCCGCTTTGCAGCGCGCGCAGGTCCTGTTGCGGCAGGCCGGTATCGGCCGGGGCCGGGGCAGGCGTCTTCATAGGGGGTTCCGTGCCTTGTTGATTGCTGCGTCCATCAACGCGCGGCGGGCCAGTTCGGTCAGGCCGTTCAGCGGGATCTCGATCCAGTCGGGTCGATGGGCGCATTCGTAGACGATTTCGTAAGCGGCTTTCTCGAGCAGGCACAGTTCGAGCAGCGCCGCGCGGCGGGCCGGATCGAGGCGCTCCGACAACGGGTAAGCCTGGTGATAGGCCTCCAGGAAGGCCTGCGAGGCCGCCTCGCGGAAGGTCGCCAGCGCGGTATCGCGCTGCTGCTGGGGCGCCGACGACTGCGCCAGCGCCGGCTGGCCTGGTTGCGTCTCGCCGGCCAGCGTCGCCGCGGCATAGTCGAACGAGCGCAGCATGCCGGCCACGTCCTTGTAGGGACTGTGGCGCGCGCGGCGCAGCGCCAGCGGATTGGCGGGCTCGCCCTCGAAGTCGATCAGCGTGGCGTCGTCCTCGCTCAGCAGCACCTGGCCCAGATGGAAGTCGCCGTGCACGCGGATGCGGTGGCTGCCGGCCTCGGCCTGGCACAGCGCGCCGATGCGCTCGTCCAGCCGGCCCTGGTGTTCGGCCAGCCAGTCGGCGCTGGCGCGGCCGCGCGGCGACAGCGCGGCGG
>JAEZBO010000069.1 GCA_023427085.1 Pseudomonadota bacterium | reverse complement strand
GCGCGCGGCGCATGCCGGCCTCGAACATCCAGTCGGGCGGCAGCCAGCCGCAGCCGGGCTTGAGCGTCGGCGCACCGGTCTGCAGCGAAAACCGCGAGATCCAGAGCGGATCGACCTCGCGTTCGAGCGGCGCGCCCAGCTCGGCCAGCGTCAGCGGCGCGGTCGGCCCGCAGACGTAGAAGCCCGAGCCCGGCCGCGAGCGGATGATCCCGTCGGCGGCCAGGCGTTCGTAGGCTTGCACCACGGTCGAGACCGAGCAGCCCACGGCCTGCGCCAACGCGCGCACCGAGGGCAGGCGCGTGCCGGGCACGTAGGCGCGCGTGGCGATACGTGCGCGGATCAGCGCCATCACCTCGGCCACGCGGCCAGGTCGGGGCGTGGCAGGGACGGGGGCAGGGGATGCGTTCATCCGTACTGGTTCCTGTGCCATAACAGTTTCGGCAAATTGTACTGTTCTGTGTCTCGCTCGTGCGGCGCTCGCGTGCTGTACTGCCGGCTGTCGACGACGAGGCAGACCATGGACGACCAGGCAAGAGCGTGGGGCAACGGATTGATGGGCGTGATCATCTTCGCCGGCTCGCTGCCGGCCACGCGGGTGGCCGTCGCGCAGTTCGATCCCTTGTTCCTGACCGGCGCGCGGGCCTGCATCGCCGCCGTGCTGGCGGCCTTGTTGTTGCTGACGCTGCGTGCGCCACGGCCGGGTCGGGCCGACCTGCTGCCGCTGGCGGTCACGTCGCTGGGCGTGGTGGTGGGATTTCCGCTGTTTACCGCGCTGGCGCTGCAACACGTGTCGTCGGCGCATTCGATCGTGTTCGTGGGCCTGCTGCCGCTATGCACGGCGTTGTTCGGCGTGCTGCGGGCCGGCGAACGGCCGAGGCCGGTGTTCTGGCTGTTCGCCACGCTGGGCAGCGCCTGCGTGGTGGTCTACGCGCTCGGCGGCGGCCTGCGATCCGCGCCGGCTGGCAACCTTTACATGGTGCTGGCGGTGCTGGTCTGCGGGCTGGCGTATGCCGAAGGCGGCCGGCTGGCGCGACGGCTGGGCGGCTGGCAGGTGATCTGCTGGGCGCTGGTGCTGGCGGCGCCGCTGATGGCGCTGCTGACGGCGGCGCGCTGGCCGGCGTCGCTGGCCACCGTCACGGGGCCGGCCTGGCTCGGGCTGGCCTATGTGTCGCTGTTCAGCATGCTGATCGGCTTCGTATTCTGGTATCGCGGCCTGGCGCTGGGCGGCATCGCCGCGGTCGGGCAGTTGCAGCTGCTGCAGCCGTTCTTCGGTCTCGGCCTGGCGGCGCTGCTGCTGCACGAGACCGTCAGCGGCGCGATGCTGGCGGCCACCATCGGCGCGGTGGCCTGCGTGGCCGGCGCCCGCCGCTACGCGACCTGAGCCGGTCCGGGCCGCCTGAGCCCGGCAATTTACGAAAAATTTACTTGTACTAGCCAAGTTTTTCGGGTCTGTGCTGCGAAAAGCGGAGTGTGTCTGGTAAAGTAAAGCCGCGTTGCCATCGCGTGGGTCGTCTGCCCGTGCGTGTCGGTGGCGCAACTTCTGCCAAAAACAAAACACCCTGACCGAGCTCGAGCGATCCCGTTTTCCACGGGAACGCCGGGATGGTTTTGCCGCCGGGCAGCCGGGTCGAGCCGGTAGCCCGCCGCGGCTGCCGGCCCGCGACGCTGCGTCCGGGGACGCTTTGCCCAGGAGAATCAGCCTGTCCACGTATCCGCACCCATTTCGATGGCGCCTTGCCGGCGTCACCTCAGAGGCCCGGCGCGCCGGCCGACCTCATGACCTGGTCCCCCGGATCATGAGGCCGTCCGCGAGCGTCTCGACAGCCATCATCGGAGCTCGCTCATGAACGAATGGTCTTTGCTCTGGATATTGGTGCTGCCGTTCGCCGGCAGCCTGGTGGCCGCCACCCTCAAGCCCAATGCCCGCAACGCCGAGGCGTGGCTGGCTGGGCTGATCGCGTTCGCCAGCCTGGTGCAGATCGCGCTGCTGTATCCGCGCATCGCCGACGGCGGCGTGGTGTCGCTGTCGCTGCCGTGGGTGCCGGCGCTCGGCCTGACGTTCTCGCTGCGCATGGACGGCTTCGCGTGGATGTTCGCGATGCTGATCAGCGGCATCGGCACGCTGGTGGTCATGTATGCGCGGTACTACATGTCGCCGCAAGACCCGGTGCCGCGCTTCTTCTCGTTCTTCCTGGCCTTCATGGGCGCCATGATGGGCGTGGTGATCTCCGGCAACCTGATCCAGCTGGCGCTGTTCTGGGAGCTCACCAGCCTGGCCTCGTTCATGCTGATTGCCTACTGGCATCACCGCGTCGACGCGCGCCAGGGTGCGCGCATGGCGCTGACGGTGACCGCGGCCGGTGGCCTGTGCCTGCTGGGCGGCGTGCTGGTGATCGGCCACATCGTCGGCAGCTACGACCTCGACCAGGTGCTCGATTCGGGCGACCTGATCCGCGAGCATCCGGCCTATCTGGCCGCGCTGATCCTGGTGGCGCTGGGCGCGCTGACCAAGAGCGCGCAGTTTCCGTTCCATTTCTGGCTGCCGCATGCGATGGCGGCGCCCACGCCGGTGTCGGCCTACCTGCACTCGGCGACCATGGTCAAGGCCGGCGTGTTTCTGCTGGTGCGGCTGTCGCCGGTGCTGGACGGCACCGATCCGTGGTTCTGGATCATCGGCGGCGCCGGCCTGTGCACGCTGGTGCTGGGCGCCTATGCGGCGATCTTCCAGCAGGATCTCAAGGGCGTGCTGGCCTACTCGACCATCAGCCACCTGGGCCTGATCACGCTGCTGCTGGGCATGAACAGCGACCTGGCCACCATCGCGGCGATCTTCCACATCCTCAATCACGCGATCTTCAAGGCCTCGTTGTTCATGGCCGCCGGCATCATCGACCACGAGACCGGCACGCGTGACATGCGCCGGCTCAGCGGACTGTACAAGGCGATGCCGATCACCGCGACGCTGGCGATGGTGGCCAGCGCGTCGATGGCCGGCGTGCCGCTGCTCAACGGCTTCCTGTCCAAGGAAATGTTCTTCGCCGAGACCGTCTACACGCCCACCGGGTCGGCCTGGACGCAGTTCGGCCTGCCGGTGGCGGCCACGGTGGCCGGCGCCTTCAGCGTGATCTATTCGCTGCGTTTCATCCATCAGGTGTTCTTCGGGCCACTGGCCAACGAGCTGCCGCGCGAGCCGCACGAGGCGCCGCGCTGGATGCGCTTCCCGATCGAGTTCCTGGTGCTGCTGTGCCTGCTGGTCGGCGTGATGCCGGGCCTGACGGTCAGCGGCATCCTGCACGCGGCCGGCCTGTCGGTGCTGGGCGATCGCCTGCCCGAGTACAGCCTGTCGGTCTGGCACGGCGTGAACCTGCCGCTGATCATGAGCATGCTGGCGCTGGCGGGCGGCGTGCTGGGTTATTACGCGCTGCGCCGCAATCTCAAGATGGGCGAGATCGACGGCGTGCCGCTGATCTACCGCCTGGACGGCAAGCGCACCTTCGAATGGTTCCAGGATGGACTGGCCAGCGGCGCCGAATGGGTCACCCGCAACATCAGCTCCGAGCGCCTGCAGGTGCAGATGCTGGCGCTGACGCTGGTCGCGCTGGCCGCCGCCGCGCTGCCGCTGTGGGGCAGTGGCGCCGGCGCGCCCGGCCAGGTGGCGGCGCCGTTCGATCCGTGGTTCGCGGTGCTGTGGATGCTGGGCGCGGCCTGCGCGATCGGCGCGGCCTACCAGGCCAAGTACCATCGGCTGGCGGCGCTGGTGCTGCTGGGCGGTGCGGGCCTGGTGACGGTGCTGACCTTCGCGTGGCTGTCGGCGCCCGACCTGGCGCTGACGCAGCTGGGCGTCGAGATCGTCACGCTGGTGCTGATCCTGCTGGGCCTGCGCTGGCTGCCCAAGCGCCTGCCGTCGTCCGAGACCGAGCTGCGCGCGCGCCTGCGGCGTGGCCGTGACCTGGCGCTGGCCTTGGGCGTGGGCGGCGGCATCAGCTGGCTGGCCTACGCGGTGTTCACGCGCCAGGTGCCGGACACCATCGCGCCGTTCTTCCTCGAGAATTCGCTGCCGGGCGGTGAAGGCCGCAACGTCGTCAACGTGATCCTGGTCGATTTCCGCGGCTTCGACACGCTGGGCGAAATTGCCGTGCTGGGCATCGTCGCGCTGACGGTCTACGCGCTGCTGCGGCGCTTCCGGCCGGCGCCCGAAAGCATGGACCTGCCGCACCAGCAGCTCGATCCGAATGCCTACAGCAGCAGCCGCGAAAGCGGCGACCTGCCCGACGGCTACCTGATGATCCCGGCGGTGCTGGTGCGCATGCTGCTGCCGGTGGCCGCGATGGCCTCGGTGTTCCTGCTGCTGCGCGGCCACAACCAGCCGGGCGGCGGCTTCGTCGGCGGGCTGGTGATGGCGATGGCGGTGATCCTGCAGTACATGGTCGGCGGCACGGCCTGGGTCGAAAAACGCATGCGGCTGCATCCGCAGCACTGGGTCGGCCTGGGCATCCTGATCGCCGCGTTCACGGGGCTGGCCTCGTGGCTCAAGGGGCTGCCGTTCATGGACGGCCTGTCCTATCACGGCAAGCTGCCGCTGGTGGGCGAGATCCACCTGGGCAGCGCCTTGTTCTTCGATATAGGGGTTTACATGCTGGTTGTCGGTGCGACCGTGCTGATCCTGGTCGCGCTGGCCCACCAATCGGCGCGCAGCCACCGCAAGGCGGCGGACGGGGAGGCCAACTGATGGAACTGATCCTCTCGCTGGCCATCGGCGTGCTGGCCGGTTCGGGCGTCTGGCTGCTGCTGCGGCCGCGTACCTTCCAGGTCATCATGGGCCTGTCGCTGCTGTCGTACGCGGTCAACCTGTTCATCTTCGGCATGGGCCGGATCAAGATCGACATGCCGGCGGTGATCGTCGACGGCCTGCCGACCGATCTGGCGCACTACACCGATCCGCTGCCGCAGGCGCTGGTGCTGACGGCCATCGTGATCGGCTTCGCGATGACGGCCTTGTTCCTGGTGGTGCTGCTGGCCTCGCGCGGCCTGACCGGCACCGACCACGTCGACGGCAAGGAGTCCGACTCGTGAACTTCCTGCTGACTCATCTGCCCGTCCTGCCCATCGTGCTGCCGCTGATCGCCGGCGCCGGCATGCTGTTGCTGGGCGACTCGCACCGCCAGGCCCGCACCGTGGTCAACCTGGTGGCGACCTTCCTGCTGCTGGTGATCGCGGTGGCCCTGCTGGGCCAGGTCAACGGCGACGCCAGCGTGCGCAGCCTGACCTACCTGCCGGCCAACTGGCCGCCGCCTTTCGGCATCGTGCTGGTGGCCGACCGGCTGTCGGTGCTGATGCTGATCCTGGTGGCGGTGCTGGGCATGGCCGCGCTGGTGGCTTCGCTGACGCGCTGGGATCGCATCGGCGTGCATTTCCATCCGCTGCTGCAGTTCCAGCTGCTGGGCCTGAACGGCGCGTTCCTGACCGGCGACCTGTTCAACCTGTTCGTGTTCTTCGAGATCCTGCTGGCGTCCTCGTACGGGCTGCTGCTGCACGGTTCGGGCGTCGCGCGGGTGCGCGCCGGCCTGCACTATGTGGCGGTCAACCTGGTCGGCGCCTTCCTGTTCCTGATCGGCGTGAGCCTGGTCTACGGCGCGGTCGGCACGCTGAACATGGCCGACCTGGCGCAGCGCCTGCCCGGCGTGGCCGGCGCCGAGCGCTCGCTGTTCCACGCCGGCGCGGCGGTGCTCGGTTGCGCGTTCCTGATCAAGGCGGCGGTCTGGCCGCTGAACTTCTGGCTGGTCGGCGCCTATACCTCGGCCACGCCGCCGGTGGCGGCCTTGTTCGCGATCATGACCAAGGTCGGCATCTATGCGGTGCTGCGCATGACCTCGCTGCTGTCGGGCGGCGACGACGGCCAGGTGCTGGCGGCCGACTGGCTGTTCGGCGCCGGCCTGCTGACGCTGCTGCTGGGATCGGCGGGCCTGCTGGGCTCGCAGGAGCTGCGGCGCCAGGCTGCCTACAGCGTGATCGTCTCGTCCGGCACGCTGCTGGCCGCGATCGGCCTGGCCAGCACCGCGGTGCTGGGTTCGGCGCTGTACTACCTGATCATCTCGACGCTGGCGGTGTCGGCCTTCTTCATGCTGATCGACCTGATCGAGCGCAACAAGCCCTTCGGCGCCAACATGCTGGCGATCAGCCTGGAGGCCTTCGGGCTCGACGACCCGGTCGATCCGGACCGGCCCGACGAGGTCGTCGGCGTGGCGCTGCCGGCGGTCATGGCGATCCTGGGCGTGGGCTTCGTGGCCTGCGCGCTGCTGATCACCGGGCTGCCGCCGCTGTCGGGCTTCATCGCCAAGTTCGGCATGCTGTCGTCGGCCTTGCAGGGCGGGCAGGGCGCCGGCGTGGACATTCCTGTATCGGGATGGCTGATGCTGGCCGCGATGCTGTTCTCGGGTCTGGCCGGTGTGCTGGCGCTGGCGCGCTCGGGCATGCGGACCTTCTGGGCGGTCGAGCGCAATGTGCTCCGGCTGCGGCTGCTCGACGCCTTGCCGGTGTTCACGCTGCTGGCCATCTGCGTGGCGCTGACGATCTGGGCCGAGCCGGTGCTCGCCTATCTGAACGACACCGCGCGCGCGCTGCATACGCCGCAGCTGTACATCGACGCGGTGCTGTCGCAAGGGGAGGCACGATGAAATCCTTCAAGCAACGCTGGTTCCCCTCGCTGCCGCTGTCGGCGGCGCTGCTGCTGTTGTGGTTGCTGTTCAACGACTCGACCTCGCCCGGCCACATCACGCTGGGCCTGCTGTTGGCCTGGTTCGGCCCGTTCGCGGCCGACCGGCTGCGGCCGCTCAAGGCGCGGCTGCGGTTGACGCCGATGATCGTCACGCTGCTGTGCAACATCCTGGTCGACAACCTGCGGTCGAACCTGGCGGTGGCGCGCGTCATCCTGGGCCGCGAAGAACTGCGCCAGCAGTCGGGCTTCATCCAGGTCCCGCTCGAGCTGCGCGATCCGCACGCGCTGGCCGTGCTGGCCGCCATCGTCACGTCGATTCCCGGCACGGTGTTCGCCGGGCTCAACCAGGACCGCAGCGAACTCACGCTGCACGTGTTGAGCCTGCACGACGAGGCCGAGTGGGTCGATATCGTCAAGACGCGCTACGAGCGCCCGTTGATGGAGATCTATCGATGAACACGATACTTGTCTGGGCGGCGAACTTCGCCAGCCTGTGCTTTCTGCTGGCGATGGCCTGCACGCTGATCCGCATGCTGCGCGGCCCGACCGCGCAGGATCGCGTGCTGGCGCTCGACGCCTTCTACATCAACGGCATGCTGCTGGTGCTGACGCAGGGCATCCGCTTCGGCACGATGGTCTATTTCGAGGTCGCGGTGCTGATCGCGCTGTTCGGCTTCGTCGGCTCGGTGGCGATGGCCAAGTTCCTGTTGCGTGGGGAGGTCATCGAACCATGATCGCCGATATCGAAGTGCTGCCGCTGTGGCTGTCCATCCCGATCGCGCTGTTGCTGGTGGCCGGTGGCCTGCTGGCGCTGATCGGCTCGTTCGGGCTGGTGCGGCTGTCCAATTTCTACCAGCGCATCCACGCGCCGACGCTGGGCTCGACGCTGGGCTGCGGCTGCGTGCTGATCGCCTCGATGATCTATTTCACCGCGGTCGAAGGCCGGCCGGTGCTGCACGAACTGCTGATCACCGCCTTCATCGTGCTGACCGCGCCGCTGAGCGCGATGATGCTGATCAAGGTGGGCCTGTACCGCTCGGGCCGCGAAGACCGCCTCGAACGCAAGACGCCGGGCGCCGAGCATACCGGCTACGACGATTCGAACGACCCCACCCATCCGGAGAGCCCGGGGGAAAGGATTGGCTGAGTACGCGTTCAGCCTGGTCAACGTGTTTGCCCAGGCGCCGTTCGGCGGCAACCCGCTGTGCGTGTTCGAGGATGCGCTGGGGCTGACCGACAGCCAGATGCAGGCGCTGGCGCGCCAGTTCAACCTGTCCGAGACGGTGTTCGTGTTTCCGACCGGACCGGGCGCGGCGCGGGTGCGGATCTTCACGCCGGCCACCGAGCTGCCGTTCGCCGGCCATCCGGTGATCGGCACCGCGCACGTGATCAGCCGGCTGGCGGGCGGCATCGCGTCGGTCAGCCTGCAGACGCGCGCTGGCCCGGTCTCGCTCGATGCGGTGGCCGACGACTGGGTCTTCACGGCGCCGGTGCCCGGCAACGGGCCGCGCATGAACCGCCCGCTGGCCAGCAATGCCGAGATCGTCGCGCTACTGGGCCTGCAGCAGGACGACCTGCTCGATCATCCGGTCTGGCTGGACACCGGCAACGAACAACTGCTGGTGCCGGTCAAGAATCCCGACATCGTGAGGCGCGCCCAGCCCCAGGCGGGGCTGCTGGCCGCCTGGCCGGCCAACGGCGCCGGCCGCAAGAACGCCTACGTGTTCGCCCCGCTCGAGTCGGCCGGCCCGAGCCGTTTCGGCAAGCGCGCGCTGGCCCGTTATTTCTACGCGACCGCGGCGGGCAGCATCGACGAGGATCCGGGCACCGGCTCGGCCTGCGCCAACCTGGGTGGCTGGCTGGTCGCGACCGGCCGCGAGATCCCGACCCACGTCAAGGTCGAGCAGGGCACCTTCATCGGCCGTCCCTGCACCCTGCAGCTCGAGGTACGGCCCGACCAGTCGATCCGCGTCGGCGGACGGGTGATGGCGCTGGGGCATGGTGTGATCCATCTCGGCTAGGCTTGCGCGAAGCCGCAGCGGGCGCGCCGCCGTCGCGCCCATCACGCAAGGCCAAAAAGTCAAAAGGCACTGCCCGCGGGCAGTGCCTTTTGACTTTCAGGAGCACCGGATAACAAGGCACGGCGGGGGTTCGATCGCGTGGAACGTCCCCGATGCTCCGTCTAAGCTACGCTCAGCTCTTGACCTTGAGGTCGTTGTTCACGCGGCGCACGCCTTCGACTTCCTTGGTGACGCGCTCGGCGGCCTGCTTCTGCTCGTCGGTGTCGACGGCGCCGGTCAGCGTCGTCACGCCGTCGATCGTTTCCACGCCGATGTCGAAGTTGCTGAGGTTCTTTTCAGCGACGATGGCGGCACGGATCTTGGTGGTGACGACGGCGTCATCCACGTATTCACCCGCCGATTGCTTCTTGTTGTCGCCATGATTGTTGGCCATGGCCATGGGCGCGGTCAGAACGGTGGCGGTGCCCAGGGCGATGGCGGCGAGGTATTTGCGTGCGGACATGTGCTTCTCCTTCGGGTTGACGCCGTGGCGTCGAGGTATTCCTGCAGGCAGCGACCCATCGGGGCCGCGCCTGGTCTGGTCGAGACGGGGCCGTCGCCGGCCCCGGTATTTACTTCCTGCGCAGGGCGCCGCTGAGCAGCGACAGCACTGCCAGCACCAGGAAGATGAAGAACAGGATCTTGGCGATGCCAGCGGCGCCGGCGGCGATGCCACCAAAGCCGAGCACTGCGGCGATCAGAGCGATGACAAAAAAGACGACGGCGTAATGCAGCATGATGCTTCTCCCTCTTTAATAATCCGGTAGTCGCGGCCGCTGCTTAGCGGTTGCGATCAAAGAAATCGTTGACTTCGCGCTCGGCCTCTTCACGAGTCTTGCCGTAGCGTTCCTGGATGACGCCGGCGAGCCGCTCGGCATTGCCGTCGATCTTGGCCAGGTCGTCGTCGGTCAGGTTGCCCCAGGCGATCTTGGCCTTGCCGGCCAACTGCTTCCACTTGCCCGCCACGATGTCTTGGTTGATTGCCATGATGCACCTCACGTTGTTGGTCATTTGCCTTGCCGCAGCCCTGTGCTGGCGGCGTCTGGCTTTGGCATGAGGGACACATTAATGCTGCGTACTGGGACCGTCAAAACGCTGTTGTGGGCAAATGTAAGACCATCGGCCGCATCGTGCGTGGCGTGCCGCGCGCTTGCCGCGAGGGCCGCCGCAGGGGTGCCGCGCGGCGCCGCCGGGCAGCGCGGCCACAGTGGAAACGGGGCGGGCAGGGCCATTGCCGCGCCCGCTCGCGGCGGCATCGGCGCCAGCGCATGGCGGGGCGCCGGAAGGCCCGGGCAGGCGTTACATTCGAATAATGCTTGATCCCACTTGATCTGGCGGCGTAACACCTGTAGCGCGGCGGTGTCGCGAGGCCGCGTCAATGGGGGGCTGACGGCCGTGGCGGACGCGGGGGGATCAGGCGCTGGGGGATCAGGCGCTGGGGTGCGCTCGGATCGCTCGGGATCGCTTGAGTGCGCCGCCGAAACCGGCAGGACGGTGGGCTACAATGGCGCCGTCCTTGGGGAGTAGCCTCCTTCCATAGAGGGACCTGCGTCAACACACTTGTCCTGGCGGACATGGCGCAGGTGGTACCCGTGCTTGGCGAGACCATCGACCGCGTTGCCTCCAGTTGGCCGGAGGGCGACGTGGTCGTGTTGCGTCCATCCGGCCGGAGTCCTTTCCCTTGGAAGCTTTCCTAGTCTCGACCGGGGTCGTCGCCCTGGCCGAAATGGGCGACAAGACCCAGCTGCTGTCGCTGATGCTGGCGGCGCGCTTTCGCCGCCCGCTGCCGATCATCCTGGGCATCTTCGTCGCCACCCTCGTCAATCACGCCTTCGCCGGCGCCCTCGGCGCCTGGGTCACCCAGCAGTTCGGCCACGACGTGATGCGCTGGGTGCTCGGCCTGTCCTTCATCGCGATGGCGATCTGGACGCTGATCCCCGACAAGCTCGACGAGCGCGAGGGCCGCGGCAGCCCCTTGCTGGGCGTGTTCGGCACCACGGTGCTGGCGTTCTTCCTGGCCGAGATGGGCGACAAGACCCAGGTCGCGACCGTGGCGCTGGCGGCGCAATACTCGGCCTTCGTGGCCGTGGTGCTGGGCACCACGCTGGGCATGATGCTGGCCAACGTGCCGGCCGTGCTGCTGGGCGAACGGGTCACCCGCAAGATTCCGATCCGCGCGATCCACGCGGTCGCCGCGGCGATCTTCCTGGTGCTTGGGCTGCTGGCGCTGTTCGACGTCGGGAGTCTGCTATGAGTCCGATGACGGCCGTCGTCGACAGTGCGTCCTGTCCGCCCGAGCGCGAACTGCGCGCGGCGGCGTTGCTGGCGCTCTGCGTGGCCGAGCCGCTGGCCAAGGTGGCCGCGGTGCAGGCGCTGGCCGACCTGCGCGAGGTCGACCCGCACGCCGTGCTGATACCGCCGGCGGACCTGCCGGGCCGGCCGGCGCGGCCCGCGCTCGTGGCGCCGGGCAAGGTGCGCCAGCGGGCGCTGGGCAGCACGCAAGGCCGCGCCGCCCTGTTCCACGCGCTGGCCCACATCGAATTCAACGCCATCAACCTGGCGCTGGACATCATGTGGCGCTACCCGGGCATGCCGCCGGCCTTCTACCGGCAGTGGGCCACCGTGGCGGCCGAAGAGGCCATGCACTTCCAGCTGCTGAGCGCGCACCTGGCCGGCCTGGGCAGCGCCTACGGTGATTTCCCGGCGCACGACGGCCTGTGGGACATGGCCGAGAAGACCCGCGACGACCTGCTGGCCCGGCTGGCGCTGGTGCCGCGCACGCTGGAGGCGCGCGGCCTGGATGCCTCGCCGCTGATCAAGGACAAGCTGTTGCTGGCCGGCGACCCGGCCGGCGCGGCGATCCTGGACATCATCCTGCGTGACGAGATCGGCCACGTCGCGGTCGGCAACCACTGGTTCCGCCAATTGTGCCGCGAACGCCACGACGAACCGATCGCCGCCTATGCGCGTGTGGCGGCGCAGCATGAGGCGCCGCGGCTGCGGGGGCCGTTCAATCTGCCGGCCCGCCGCGCCGCCGGTTTCACCGAGGACGAGCTGCAAGTCTTGCTGGCCGGCTCCAGCCAGTCTATCGTTGCGTGATTCAAGGCTGCCGTCGTGATATTGCCAGAGTCCTACACTGCCCATCGCGGCCCCCTAGACGATCTTCCGGTGCCGGTCGCGCCCGGCCCGGCCGACGCGTGGCAGCGCGCGCCGTATGCGTCGTTCATCTGCAACGTCAAAGGCCTGTTCACGCACGTCAATGCCGCCTTCGAAGCGCTGACGGGCTACCGGGCCAGCATGCTGGTCGGCCGGCTCAGCTACCTGGACGTGCTCGACGAAAGCGAACTGCGGCTGCGCCGCAGCCAGTTCGACGCGCTGCACACGCCGCACGGGCCGGCGCGCCTGCACGAATACTTCAGCTATCGCCGGCGCGACGGCGGCCGGCTCGCGGTCTTGCTCGACGTCAGGCTGGTGCGCGACGCGCAAGGCGTGCCCAGCGGCCTGCTGGGCACCGTGATGCCGCACTCGGCGGTGTCGCAGCAAGAGCGCGCCCGCATCTGGTATCTGGCCCATCATGACGCGCGCACCCGCCTGCCCAACCAGACCTGGGTCGACGAACGGCTGGCGCTCAAGATCCAGCGCAGCCGCGAATCCGGCCAGCGCTTCGCGATGGCGGTGATCGAGGCCGACAACCTCGAGCGCGTGCGCAACTCGCTGGGCGCCGAGGCGCTCGGCCCGGCGCTGGTGATCCTGGCCGACCGCCTGCGCGCGGTGATGCGCCCGGGCGACAGCCTGGCCTGCGTCAACGGCATCCAGTTCGTCGTCATCAGCGAAGAGCCGCCCGAGGCCTTCGAGCAACGCGTGGCGCAATGGCTCAAGCGGCTGTCGCAACCGATATCCAGCCTGGGCAAGGCGCTCAGGCTGACCGCCAGCGCCGGCCTGTGCCGCGGCGAGGGCAGCGCCGAGCCGGCCGTGATGATGCTGCGCGCCGGCCTGGCGCTGGCCGCCGCGCGCGAGCAGGGCGGCGAACAGATGCGCTGGTTCGAACGCGGCATGCAATCCCGCGCGCTCAGCCGGCTCGAGCTCGAGGACATGCTGCGCGCCGCGCTCGAGCGGCGCGAGTTCAGGCTGGTCTACCAGCCCCAGCTGAACCTGGCGTCCGGCGAGATCCGCCTGATGGAGGCGCTGCTGCGCTGGCAGCACCCGGTGCGCGGCCCCATCAGCCCGGCCGAATTCATCCCGGTGGCCGAAAGCTGCGGCCTGATCGTCGAGCTCGGCAGCTGGGTGATGGACCACGCCTGCCGCCAGGCCAGCCTGCTGCTGCGGCGGCTGGGCCGCACGCCGGTGGTGTCGGTCAACGTGTCGCCGCTGCAGATCCAGAACAAGGACCTGGTGCAGGTGGTCGAGCGCTGCCTGCGCGAGCACGCACTCGATCCGCGCTATCTCGAGATCGAGGTGACCGAGGGCGTGCTGCTGGGCGATACGCAGATCGCCATGCAGACCTTGTCGGCGCTGCGCGAGATGGGCGTGAGCGTGGCGATCGACGATTTTGGCACCGGCTACTCGAGCCTGTCCTACCTGGCGCGGCTGCAGGCCGACCGCCTGAAGATCGACCGTTCGTTCATCGTCGAGATGCTGCAGGACGACAAGCGCGCCGCCATCGTCAGCGCGATCACCGTGATGGCCCATGCGCTCGATATCCGCGTGACCGCCGAAGGCGTCGAGACGCAGGAGCAGGCCGATACGCTGCAGCAGCTGGGCTGTGACGATATCCAGGGATACTGGTTCGCGCGGCCGCTGGCGGCCGAATCGCTCGAGCACGTGCTCGCACCGCTTTGATCAAAGGAAGACCATGAATCGAATTCTGCGCCACCTGGCCGCCGTGCTGGCGCTTGGACTGGCTGTCGGCGCCAACGCGCAAGAGCGCCCCCTGCGAGTCGGCGTGATCCCCAGCGTGGCCAACGAGGCCACCGAGATCGCGATCAAGCAGGCCGCCGCGCAGGGCCTGACGGTGCAACTGGTGGAGTTCAGCGACTGGGTGCTGCCCAACATCGCCGTGGCCGACGGTTCGGTCGACGCCAATTTCTTCCAGCACGAGCCGTTCATGCTGCAATTCAACCAGAACCGCGGTGCGTCGCTGCAGGCGATCGCCTACGGTTATTCGACGACGATCGGACTGTTCTCGAAGAAGCTGAAACGCGGCGACGAGATCCCGCAAGGCGCGACCATCGGCATCCCGTCCGATCCGGTCAATACCGGCCGGGCCTTGCTGCTGCTGCAGGCCATTGGGCTGATCGAACTGAAGCCGGGCGTGACGCACGAGGCGACCCAGGCCGATATCGTGGCCAATCCGCGCAAGGTGAAGCTGGTGCCGATCGAGGGCGCGCAGGCGGCCCGGACCTTCGACGACGTGACGGCGTCGGTGACCTATACGACCTTCGCCAAGCATGGCGGGCTGGACGAGAAGGACGGGCTGGCATTCGACAATACCGACCTGGACAGCAAGCAGCGTTATGCGATCCGATGGGTGACGCTGCCCGAGCGGGCACAGGATCCGCGCCTGCTGAAGTTCATCGAGATCTACCAGCAGTCGCCTGAGGTGAAGCAGACCTTGCGGCGGCTTTATGGCGAGTTGATCGATTTTCCCTGGTAGTTTTGGCGGTGCCTTTGGCCTGCTGAATGCTGGGGGGGCTTCGGGTCTTGGGCTTCAGGGGCTTTAGTGGTTCCGGGTTTCAGCGTGGGACCGCTGGCTACACGGCCGCCGGCCTGCGGCGTCTGGGCGCGTGGGTCGGCTGGGGGCTGGGTGCTTCTTGCCTTTTGCTGGGGCGGGGGTGGGCTGGCCGAAGATCTTGCGGGGCCGCCCAAAAAAACCCCCCCG
>JAEZBO010000054.1 GCA_023427085.1 Pseudomonadota bacterium | reverse complement strand
CCGCGCGGCGCTTCGCCAGGATCAGGCCGCCGGCGTCGCCTCCATCCGCAAGCTGCCCAGCCGTTCGCTCAGGACCGCACAATCCGGCAGCTCATAGGCCATCCGCAGCGCGGCCAGCACCGACTCGCTGGCCGGGCCGCCGATGACCGAGCCGGCCAGCGATCGGAACTTGTCTTCGATCCAGGCCCGATCCATCGGCCGTTCGGGCATGCCCCGCGAAAAATCGACCCGCTCGGCGTAGCGGCGGCCGTCGTGGCACACGATCTCGATCTTGCCGGCATAGCGCTCGGGATAGACCGCGTCCATCTCGGCGTCGATCACGACCTCGATCCGTTCCGCCAGCCGCGTCAGCGCCGGATCGGCGATGCGCTGCGGCGTGAATTGCTCGAGATAGGCGCGGCGGTCCATCAAGGCCACCGCGACGTTGTAGCGGATGCTCATCTGCGCGTTCAGCACCGAGCCCGGGTGATACGCAAAGCCGGTCTGCTGCATCACCACCTGGCCGATGCCGACCTGCACGCTGGCGATGTCATCAGGGCTCAGGTCTTCCCGCTGCATGATATCGATCGCACCGTCGACGCAGGCATGATTGCTGCCGCAGCATGCATGCGGCTTGAAGCAGGTTCCCAGCGTGCGCCATGCCTGCCCCAGGCCGTCGTGGATACGCTCGGGCCGCGGCTGGTCGGACATGGCGGCAAGCCAGCCGCCGTCTTCGGCCTCGAGGATCTGCGTCGGCCCTTGAAAGCCCCGTTGCGCCAGCAAGGCGGCCATCAGCCCTCCCTGCGCGGCGCGGCCCGGGTGCAGGCGCTTGCTCATCGCGCCGTCGGCGGTGAAGGCCCACAAGCCGGCCGACTGCGTGCCGGCCAGCCCCAGCGCGCTGGCGGTGGTGGGCGCATCCAGGCCCAGCAGCACGCTGGCGGCCGCGGCGGCGCCGAAGGTGCCGCAGGTGCCGGTCAGATGCCAGCCACGCATGCGCGCCGGCCCGGGATTGGCGGCCAGGCTGACCCGGATCATGGTTTCGTAGCCGGTCGCGATGGCCGCCAGCAACTGTTCGCCACTGCTGTGCAGGCGCTGGCCCAGCGCCAGCGCGGCCGGGATCACCGCGGCACCGGGATGGATCTTGGCGCGATGGTGGTCATCGAAATCGAAGCCATGCACCGCGGCGCCGTGCGCCAGCGCGGCGCCCAGCGCCGAGCAAGGCCGGCCGCCCGAGGCCCACAGCACCGCGTCGCGGCCGGCATCCTCGGCCAGCACATGCTCGGCCACCAGCCGGCTCCACGGCAATGCGCTGCCGTGCAGCGCGCACCCCACCGCATCGACCAAGGCCCGCTGCAGCACCTCGGCGACGTCGGCGGGTACATGCGCCGGCCGCACACCGGCGACGAATTCGGCCAGGACCAGGGTTTCCTTGCTCATCGCACGCCGCTCCTTCAATCCGCCTTGGCGCCCGAGGCGCGCGCCACCTCGCCCCAGCGCCGCGTCTCTTCGGTCATGAACCGGGCGAACTGCGCCGGCGAGGCCTGGGTGTAGGGTTCGACGCCGACCTTCAGCATCTGCGCACGGATCTCGGGCGCCTGCACGACCTCGAGCAGCGCCGCATGCAGGCGCTCGATGATCGCGGCGGGGGTCCTGGCCGGCGCCATCACGGCGAACCAGTTGAACGCCAGCAGCCCGGGATAGCCTTGCTCGACCGAGGTCGGCAGGTCGGGCAGCACCGCGGCGCGCTGGGTATTGGTGGTCGCCAGCGCGCGCAGCCGGCCTTCCTGCACCATGCCATAGACCGCCGGCAGATCCATGATGACCGCCTCGACGTGGCCGCCGACCGTGTCGACCACGGCAGGACCGGCGCCCTTGTAGGGCACGTGGCTGATCCGCCCGCCCGCGCCGGCTTGCCGCAGCAGTTCGATGGCCAGATGCGGCAGGCCGCCGTTGCCCGACGACGAGACATTGATCTGGCGCGTCTTCGACAGCGCGATCAGCTCGGCCAGATTGTTGGCCGGCACCTTGGGATTGACCGCCACGACTTCCGGCGTGGCGGCGACCGTGGTCACGCCCACCAGATCCTTGAGCGGATCGATCGGCATCTTGCTGTAGGTGTGCGGACTGATCGCCAGCGGACTGGCGCTGCCCAGCGTCAGCGTATAACCATCGGGCTTGGCACGCGCGACGTACTCGGTGCCGATGATGGCATTGGCGCCCGGCCTGTTCTCGACCACCACGCTGGTGCCCAGCACCGCGGCCAGCTTGGGCGCGATGATGCGCGCCACGATGTCGTTCGATCCGCCGGGCGGAAAGCCGACCACCAGCGTGATCGGCCGATTGGGGTAATCCGGCGCGGCCTGGACCAGTCCCGCCGCGCAGCCCAGTGCGCCCCCCACCACCACCATCGATGCCCACGAACGGGCTTGCGTCAGCAACCTCATGTCTGTCTCCTTGGTTTGTTCTTCTGCAGATCAGTCCACTGTATCGAGCGGCTCGAGGTCCAACCTGGCCACGATGCCGGCCCACGACGGTTCGCTGGCAGGATAGCGCCGCAACACCCGCGGATCATGCCCGGGGATCACATGCCGCGGCGAGTCGGCCAGCGCCAGCAGCCGGCCGTATCCTTCGAGCACCTCGCCCAGGTGATGGACCAGCGGAAAACAGCGCTGGCCCTCGAAATGTTCGTAGAAATGGCTGGCGTCCGATGCCAACACCAGCCAGCCGCGCGCCGTATGCACACGCACCACCTGCAGGCCGTCGGTGTGGCCACCGATGCGGTGCACGCTCAGGCCCGGCGCCAGTTGCGCATCGCCATCGTGAAACGTCACCCGCCCGGCGTAGACCAGCCGCAGCATGCTGCTGACGTGATCGACCTCGTAGGCACGATTCAGGCACGCCGCGCACATCGAGCGCCCGGTGGCGAAGGCCATCTCGCGGTCCTGCAGATGGAACCGCGCCCGTGCGAACGTGTCGACCGTGCCGACGTGATCGTTGTGCAGGTGCGTGACGATCACGTCGGCGACCTCGGCGACGTCCACCCCCACCAGCGCCAGCGCCTGCGCCGGCGTGCGCAGCAACTGGCGATGGCGCTTGGCCGCCATGTCGGCGCCGAAGCCGGTATCGACCACCACCAGCCGGCCGGCGCCGCGTATCAGCCACAGGTAATAGTCCAGCGGCATCGGCCCGTCGTGCGGATCGCCGCCGACAAAATTGTCGGCGCGCCGGGCCGCCCGCGTCGCGTAGCGCAGCGCCAGCACTTCGTAGTCAGGCAGCGCAGCCGGCATCCTCAGGCCCCTAGCGATGCACCAGCTCGCCGGCCGGCTCGACCTGCGCCAGCCGCATCAGCTCGCCGACATCGCCGATCGACTCGATGTCGGCGATGGCCTCTGCCAGCGCCTGGGCGCCCGCCTTGCCCAGCACCGGCTGCACCAGGCTGTCGAACTTGCCGCGCAACTCGGCATCCGACATCGGGTTGCGGATCGAACCCTTGGGGTCGTCCACCTGGGCCTGCCAGCGCTGGCCATCCTCCATCTCGACGTGCAGCAGGCACGACACGCCGCGCGGCAGGCTGGCGTCCTCGTCGATCTGCAGCATCCGGGTCAGCCGCAGCAAGGCAGGATCCTTGAGCCGCTCGTTGTTGTACTGGCCGAACAGCGCCTGGCCATCGACCAGCGCCACCGCGACCGAATAAGGCAGGCTGACCTGGGCTTCGTGATAGGTCTGCGGCGCGGCATTGCGGTGATAGCGGGCCCAGTCCGGATGCCGCAGCATGCGCATCGACTTGATCCGCGCCGGATCCGGCGCGTGCTCGCGGCGCACCTGCAGCGCGCAGTCGATGGCATTGTGGATCGGCCGTGCGCACGAGTAAGGCTTGAATTCGATCTCCAGCGCGAACGGCCGATCCAGCTCGCGCACCAGCTCGCCGGCCTCGCCATGGTCGGTGAAGGCGGCCAGGAAACCCCGCTCGCCCTCGAAGATCGTCGCCGCGCCGGTGAAGCCCAGCGCGGCCATCTCGGCCGCCGTCACGCCATTGCGCGCGGCCGGTCCGGGATTGAAGCGTTTCTGCATCGACGGGCCGTACATCTCCATCAGGCCGCACGCCTGCGCACCGGCCAATCCCAGCGCGGACACGGTCTGGGCCTGGTCCAGCCCCAACAGATGGGCGCTGGCGATCGTCGCGCCGAACACGCCGCAGGTGGGCGTGGTGTGAAAGCCGCGGTCGCGCAGCGAATTACGCGTGTTGGCGGCACGGCTGACGCGTTCCATCATCTCGCAGCCGGCCGCCAGCGCCGTGATCAAGGCCTTGCCGCTGGCATGCTGGCGCTCGGCGGTCGCCAGTGCGGCCGAATACACCGGCGGGCTGAAATGGAACAGCGCCAGCACGTCGATGTCGTCGAGCTCGACGCTGTGCGAGGACACCGCATTGGCCAGCGCGGCCAGCATCGCCGGCGCCTTGCCCTGGCCGCCGATCAGGCTGGCCTGTTCGTGACCGCCCATTGACGCGGCGTAGCGCCGTGCCGCGATCCCGCTGCCGGTCTGGCTGCCGGCGACCGCCACGCCGATGTAGTCCAGCAGCAGCCGCTTGACGGCCTTGCGGGTCTCGGACGTCAGCGTGTGGTGTTCGAAGGCGCCGAAGTGGTCGGCCAGTTGTTCTGCATAGGTCATCGTGATTCCTGTTTCTCCAAGGGATGTCGATTGCCCGCGCCCTATCGGGTGGCAGCGGGCGCTTCCAGCAAGGCGATCAGCGGGGCCAGGTCCGGCAGCGTCTCCAGCTGGTCGCACAGGCGCACCACCTGGTCGGCGTCGGACTCGCTCAGGCAACCCTGGACCACGTTGCGAAACTTGTAGACCACCTCTTGCGGCGCCAGCGGGTTCTCGGGACTGCCGCGCCGGTTGAGGATCTCGCGCTCGAGCCGGCGTCCGTCGCGGGTATGCACGGTCACCCGCGCGGCGTGCCGGAACGCCGGCCCCATCGCATCGATGGCAGGATCGGCATGCGCCTGGATACGGCCGATGAAATCGAGCAGCCGCGGGTCGGCCAGCCGGTCCTGCCGGTACTGCTCGACGAAGGCCATGCCATCGTGGGCGATCACGGCCAGGCCGTAGTACAGATTCATCTGCGCCGCCGTGACGCCCTGCGCCTTGTACTCCCAGGCGCAGTGCACGTGGGTCATGCGGCTGACGCCCACCTCCATGCGTTCGATGTCCCGCGGCGCCAGTGCGTGCTCCTGCATCAAGCCCGCCAGCGCATCCAGCGCCGAGTGGATGCTCGTGACGCTGGCATGCGGCTTGTAGCCGACCTTGGCGGTCTCCCACTGGTCGCCCAGGCCATCGGTCAGGCGCCGCGCATTGGGCTGGTCCGAATAGCTGCTGAGGTAGCCGCCATACGGCGCCTCCAGCACGTCCTCGATGCCGGTGAACTCGCGCTGGGCCAGTTGTGCCGCATAGATCCCGCTTTGCGCGGCACGCCCGGAATGCAGACGCTTGACCATGGCGCCCTCCTGCGCGGCCATCAGTCCGCCCGCCTGCGACCCGGCGATGCCCAATGCGTGCTGCATGGCGCGTGCGTCCAGCCCCAGTGCATGGCCGGCGCACGCCGCCGCGACGAACACCCCCGAGGTGCCTTGCGGATGAAAGCCGCGGAAGAACAGGCTCATGGTCGCGGCGTTGCCGACCCGGGTGCCGATCTCGTAGCCGGCCGCCATGTCGGCGATCAGCGCGCGGCCGCTGCGCCGCCCCTGCGCTTGCGCCAGGGCCATCGCCACCGGCAGCGCGATCGACCCGGCATGCACGATCGACTCCTTGTGGATGTCGTCCAGTTCGAAGGCGTGGCCGGCGGTGGCATTGACCAGCACCGCACCCGCCGGCGAGCTGCGCAGGCCGGAGCCGAACAGCGCGGCCACCGGCCGCGCGCCTTCGGCCACGACCATCTCGTGCACCTTGCGGGTCCACGGCAGCGTCGCGCCGAACAGGCAGCAGGCGATGCTGTCCAGCGTGCTGAGCTTGATCCGCTCGACCACCTCGTGGGGCAGGTCCTCGAACCGCAACGCGGCCGCGAAGCGCGCCAGGTCGCGGGTCGCGTCGGGCAGCAACGGGGGTTTGTCGGTACTCATGCAGCGTTTCCTCCGAGGGGTGACAGGTCAGTCGAGCCGGGTGCCCGAGGCCTTGATCGCGGCCGCCCAGCGGGCGGTCTCCTTGGCGAGAAACTCGCCGGCCTGCCGCGGATCGCCGTCGATGACACTGACGCCGGCCTGCTGCAGCCGTTGCCGCAGATCAGGCATGCTCAGCACCCGCGAGATCTGCGCGCGCAGATCCTCGACCGCGGCGTCCGGCATGTCGCGCGGCCCCAGCACCATGTACCAGGTGGTGGTGGCGTAGCCCTTCACGCCGCCCTCGGCGATGGTGGGAATGTCGGGCGCGATCGGCGAACGTTGCGCGCCGGTCTGCCCCAGCGCGCGCAGGCGGCCTTCCTTGATGTACGGCAGGCTCTCCGAGATCGGCAGCATGGTGATGTCGGCCTGGCCGCCGATCACGTCGGTCATGGCCGGCGTGCCGCCGCGGTAAGGCACGTGCAGGTACTGCAGCGCCGACTGCGAACGCAGCAGATCGGCCGCCAGGTGCGATGAGCTGCCATTGCCCGAACTGGCGAAGCGGATCGCGTCGGGCGCGCGCTGGCTGGCCTCGATCAACTCGCTCACCGACTTGATCGGCAGCTTGGGGTTGACCATCAGCACCAGCGGCGCCTCGCCGATCAGCGCGATCGGGCGGAACTGCTCGGCGCGGAAGTTGACCTTGCGGTACAGGCTGGGGTTGATCGCGATGCCCGGCGTGCTGAACAGCACCGTGTAGCCATCCGGCTTGGCTTCGGCCACCGCGGCGAAGGCGATGTTGCCGCCCGCGCCGGTGCGGTTCTCGACCACGAAGCGATAGTTCGACGTCGACGCGATGCGATCGGTCACCAGGCGGGTGACGATATCGGCACTGCCGCCGGCCGGAAAGGCCACCACGGCGTTGATCGGCCGGCTCGGATAATCCTGTGCCGCCATCGCATACCCGCCCCCCAGCAGCAAGGCGCCCAGCATCATGCAGGTGCGTTTCATCTCTGCGTCTCCTTTGTCGTTATGGGCGCGACGTCCAGCCGCGCGACGATGCCCGCCAATGGCGCACTGGCGGCGGGATACCGCTCCATGACCAGCGGGTCGTGTCCCGGCACGATGTGCGCCGGGCTGTCGGCCAGCTTCTCCAGCGTCGCGTAACCCTGGATCGCCTGGCCGACGTGGAACATGGTGGTGAACACCCGGCGCTGCTCGAAGTGCTCGTAGAAGTGGCTGGTATCGGACGCCAGCACCACCCAGCCGCGCCGGGTGTGCACCCGTACGCACTGCAGGCCATGCGTGTGCCCGCCGATCCGGTGCACCGACAGGCCCGGCGCCAGCTCGGCGTCGCCGTCATGGAACACCACCTTGCCCTCGTGGACCTTGCGCACCATGCCGCAGATCTCGTCGACCTCGTAGCCATGGTTGAACTGCCGATGCACCATGTGCCGGCCGGTGGCATAGGCCATCTCCTGATCCTGCAGATGAAAGCGCGCGGCCGGAAACTGCGCGTAGGTGCCGATATGGTCGTAATGCAGGTGGGTGACGATCATCTCCTGCACCGCCGCGGCGTCCACGCCGAGCAAGGCCAGGCCTTCGGCCGGCGTGCGCAGCAGCGTGCGGCCGCGCCTTGCCGCCATCTGCGCATCGAAGCCGGCATCGACCACGAAGAGCCGCTGCGCATCACGGATCAACCAGACGTAGTAATCCATCACCATCGGCCGGTCGTGCGGATCGCCACCCAGGAAATAAGCGGCCCGCCGGCCTTCGCGGGTGGCGTAGCGGATCGCGTAGACCTCGTAGCAGGGCAAGCTGTCGCAGGGCTGGGCTGAGTTCATGATGTCGGTCTGCTCCGGATCTCAGGCGGCCGCCGCCACGTGCGGCGGCGTGGCCAAGGACTGGCGCGGCGGCAGGTCGAGCATCGACGCCGTCATCCACGCATCGCGCAAGGCGCTCAGGAAATCGCCGGGCACGTTGGCGTCGCCGACCCGGGTATGGGGCACGCCGAGCTGCTGCAGCAGCGGCAGCACCTCCAGGTCCGGCCGCGGCCCGGTGGCGAACACCAGCGAGCGGCCGATCTCGAGCGTCCGATCCTGGCCGTCCTGGCTGATGGTGATGTGGCGGCCGGCCAGCGCCAGCACGCGGCTGCCGGTCAGCAGCTCGGCGCCATCGTGCGCCAGGCGCTCGATCAACTCGTAGCGGTTGTTGCGCGCCATGCCCAGCGCGATGCCATCGCGCAACTCGATGATGCAGACCTGCGCGCCGCGCACCCGCAAGGCATCGGCCAATTCGGCGCCGACCATGCCGCCGCCGACGATGGTGTAACGCTCGCCGGCCTGCACCGTGTCGAGCGAGGCCAGCAGGGTCCAGGCGTGCTGCACCTGCACCTGCGGGTCCAGCCCGGTACAGTCGATGGGCACCGGCGCCGGCCGTGCGCCGGTCGCGACCACCACGTGATCCGGCGCAAATTCGCGGATCGCCGCGGCATCGCAGTGCATGCCCAGGCGCACCGTCACGCCCAGCCGGCTGACCATCTCGGCGCGATAGCGCCAGACCGGCTCGACCTCGGTCTTGTCCGGCGACGCGATGGCCAGCGGCACCTGGCCGCCTGCCGTCCGTTCGCGCTCCCACACCTGCACCGCATGGCCACGCGCAGCCAGCACGCGGGCGGTTTCCATGCCCGCCACGCCGGCGCCCAGCACCAGCACGCGCCGGCGCGCCACTGGCGCGGGCGCGAACAGCTGCGGCTCGGCGTGCTCGAGCGACTCGAACTCGGTGCCGATCATCGGGTTCTGCACACAGGCCACGTCCTTCTCCAGCGTCAGGCGTTCGAAGCAGACGTTGCAGGCGATGCACTGGCGTATCGGCGCGTCGACCTGGCCCAAGGCCTTCAAGGTCCAGTGCGGATCGGCATACAGCGCCCGGCCCACCGATACGAAGTCGGCGCTGCCGGACGACAGCAGCAGGTCGGCATCGGCCGGCTCGACCACGCGCCCGGCCACCATCACCGGGATGCCGACCGCGGCGCGGATCGGCCGCGCGACGTCGGCCAGACAGGCGCGCGGAAACGACGGCGGCTGGATGCAGAACTTCGACAGTTGCGGGCTCTCGTTGCTGCCGCCGGACAGGTCCAGCGCGTCGACGCCGGCGTCCTGGCAGGCCTGCGCCAGCGCGACGATGTCGGCCTGGTCATAACCGCCCTCGGCGAACTCGCTGGCAGACAGACGCACGATCAGCGTCAGCTCGGGCAGCGCGTCGCGCATCTTGGCGATGGTCTCGCGCAGCAGGCGCATGCGGTTCGGCAGGCTGCCGCCGTACTCGTCCTCGCGTTGATTGATGCGCGGCGAAAAGAACTGCTGGAACAGATAGCCATTGGCGGCGTGGATCTCGATGCCGTCATAGCCGGCGGTCCACAGGCGCCGTGCCGACGCCACGAACAGCCGCTGGATCTCGTGTATCTCGTCGCGCGCCAGCGGCCGCACCGCGTCACCGGTATTGGGATTGCGCCACGGCGACGGGCCGACCGGCTCCATGCCCAGCACCGAGCGGCGCAGCAGCCCGCCGCGATGATTCAACTGGCCGAACACCAGGCAGTCGTGCGCGTGGATGGCCTCGACGATGCTGGCCAGCCCCGGGATGTAGCGGTCGTGATAGCAGCACAGCGAATTGTGATGCGGCCGGGCCTGCTCGGTGACGACCATCGCCTCGGTCATGATCGCCGCCACCCCGCCGCGCGCACGCTCGGCGTAGTACTGCTTGTCGCGCTCGGTCGACAGGCCGTCGGTCGTGCTGTAGTTGGTGCCCATCGGCGCCATCACGATGCGGTTCTTGAGCGTGAGCTTGCCCAACTGGCCTGGCTGCGCGAACAACATGAAGGTCTCCCCGACGTCTTCTTTTGCTTGCTGCCAGTCTATTTCTGCCCTATACATTCATCAATTAGCCGTTTAACAAAACACTGATGAATCATTTTCACAAATAAGCGCCGTGGAAAATCTCAATACGCTGGTGGTGTTCGCCAAGGTCGCCGAAACGCGCAGCTTCACCGAAGCCGCCAAGCTGCTGGGCTTGACGCCATCGGGCATCAGCAAGTCGATCACGCGGCTCGAAAAGGAAATGGGCGTGCGGCTGCTGCAGCGCACCACCCGCTCGGTCGGCATGACCGACGACGGCGCGCGCTTCTTCGAGCATTGCCAGATGATCCTGGCCAACGTCGCCGAGGCGGAGGCCAGCCTGATGCACAGCCGCATCCTGCCTGCCGGCAAGCTACGGGTGCACCTGCCGGTCGGCTTCGGACGGCGCGTGATCGTGCCGGCGCTGACCGGCTACCTGGCCCGTTATCCCGAGCTGCGGCTGGACGCCGAACTGAGCGACCGCAGCGTCGACCTGGTCTACGAAGGTTTTGACGCGGCGGTATTGATCGGCCAGCCGGCCGACACCCGCCTGATCGCACGCAAGCTGTGCCATCTGCGTTTTGTCGCCTGCGCGTCGCCCGACTATCTGGCGCGCCACGGCGAGCCGCGCACGCCCGACGAGTTGGACCACCATCAATGCCTGGCTTACGCGCTGCCGCATTCCGGACGCTATCGGGAATGGCAGTTCGTCGTCGACGGCAAACCGCTGGCCAAGACGGTGTCGGGCAACTTCAACGTCAACAACGCCGAGTCCCTGCTGGAGGCCGCGATGGCCGGCATGGGCATCGCGATGATCAGCAATTTCATCGCGGCGGACGCGATCCGCGCCGGCCGGCTGCAAGGCATCCTGACCGACTTCGCGGCGCTCGGGCCACCCGTGTCGGTGGTCTACCTGCCCGCGCGGCAGATCTCGCCGCGCGTCCGGTCCTTCGTCGATTTCCTGGTGGAGCTGATTCCGCCCCACCCGACGCTGGATTGAGGCGCCGGTCCTCAGCGATCCTTCAGCGCCGCCCCCGGCCACGCCGCCGGACTGACGCGCAGATACTGCTGCGGACGCGCGACCTCGGCGCCGAGCTGGCGCGCCGCTTCGTAGGGCCAGTGCGGGTTGTCGAGCAGCGCGCGCGCCACCGCGACCATGTCGGCATGGCCCTCGGCCACCACGGCCTCGGCCTGCTGCGGCGTGACGATCATGCCGACCGCGCGCACCGGGATTGCGACCGCGCGTTTGACGGCGGCGGCCAGGTGCACCTGGTAGCCGGCCTCGACCGGGATCCTGGCCGGCTGCACACCGCCGCTGCTGACGTCGATATAGGCGCAGCCGCGCCGCTCGAGCTCGACGGCGAAGGCGGCCGCTTCGTGCTCGTCGATGCCGCCCTCGAGCCAGTCCGAACCGGTGATGCGCGCGCCGACCGCCACGTTCGGGCCGACCGCCGCGCGCACCGCCTCGAACACCTCGAGCGGAAAACGCATGCGGCGCGCCAGGTCGCCGCCATAGGCGTCGTCGCGGCGATTGGACAGCGCCGACAGGAACGAGTGCATCAGATAGCCGTGCGCGCAATGCAGCTCGATGACTTCCAGGCCCAGCCGTTCGGCGCGCCGCGCGGCCTGCACGAAGGCCTCGCGCACCCGGGCCAGATCGGCCTCGGTCGCCGCTTGCGGCGCCGGGCCGCCGCGGCCGCCATCGTCGGCCTCGGG
>JAEZBO010000049.1 GCA_023427085.1 Pseudomonadota bacterium | reverse complement strand
GGGCGGACTCGGCCGGCGTGGCGGCACGGCCGTCATCGCCCGACTGTCCGGCGGCATCCTGCGGCGCGGCGCCGTCGGCAGCGGCCGGGGCCTCGCGGCGCCGGCGAAACGGCGTCCTCAACTTGCGGCCTTTGCCCTTGGGCGCACCTGCCTCGGCGGGCGCATCGGCATCCTGCCTGGGCAGATCGTCTTGCACATTCTGGGTCATGTTCTATCAGACTCCGGTCAATTCTGGTGTTCTGTGGTGGCGCGCGTCAGCGGCGCGGCAGGTCGACCTCGGCGGGCGCCAACGGCGGCGCCTCGTCGGGCGCCGGGCTGGATGGCAGCTCGCTGGGCCCGCGGGCCGGGATTTCGTCCGGCCGCGGAATGAAGGGTTCGGTATCGGGCTGCGACGGCGGCACCCGGCTCGGCTCGGGCTGCGGCACCGGATCGGGCTGGCGCTCGGGCTGCGGCTCGGGTTGCGGTTGCCGCTCGGGTTGCGGCTGCGGATCGGGTTGCGGCTGCGGATCGGGTTGACGCTCGGGCTGCGGCGCCGGGTCGGGCTGGCGATCCGGCTGCGGCGAGGGTTCCGGCTGCGATGGCGGCTCGGGTTGCGGCACGGTGGCGGGCTGGGGCGCGGCGGCCGTGCCGGGCTGAACGGCATCGGCGCCGGCCTGCTGGGATCCTTGCTGCGGCAAATCCTGGTTCATCGCATCCTCGTCTTGTGCAGGCGGCTGCACATCGTCTTGTGGAAACTGCTGCTCGTCTTGCGCCGACGGCGGCTCGCCGTCTTGCGCAGGCGCCGAGAATTCGAGTCCGCCCAGCGCACGGTCGATCTGCTGCGGATCGAGCTCGGGCAGCTCGTCCAGCGCCTTCAGGCCCAGATCGTCGAGAAACTGGCGCGTGGTGCCCAGCAGGGCCGGCCGGCCCGGCGCATCGCGATGGCCGATGGTGTCGATCCAGCCACGCTCCTCGAGCGCCTTGACGATCTGCGACGACACCGTGACACCGCGGATGTCTTCGATGTCACCGCGCGTCACCGGCTGGCGCCACGCGATGATCGCCAGCGTCTCCATCACGGCCCGCGAATACTTGGGCGGCTTTTCGGGATTCAGCCGCTCGAGGTGGCGCTGCATGCCCGGCCGGCTCTGGAACCGCCAGCCACCGGCCAGCTGCACCAGCATCAGGCCGCGCGACTCCCATTGGCCGGCAAGTTCGTCGAGCAGGCCCGGCAGTCGGGCCAGTTCGATCTCTTCGGCCACGAACAGCCGGCGAAGTTCGGGCAGCGGCATCGGCTGCTGCGCGCAAAGCAAGGCGGTCTCGATCACTGCGATCGCATCGCTGTCGGTCATCAACGTTCGTCACTCCGCGTCGCGCCCGGCGCTGCCCCGGCGCACCCGTGCCACGACGGCGCGCCAGCCTGAGCCGGATAGACCGGCGCGGCGTGGACCATCAGACAGGAACGGAACACAAGGATCAACAAGACGGGAAACTCGATATTGCCAAAGGAAAAACCACCAGGCTGCGCGGCGCGCCGCCAGCCCATCCCGGTGCGCGCAAGGCCTGCTGCTCAGGCACGACGGCAGGCGCGCAGGGCGACCCATGCGCGGACGTCGAGACCGAAGGAAACGCTAAACGAGCGTTGACGCAAGAACACCAGGACGTGAAGCTTTCGTATCAGGTTGGGCGTTTATGCAGGGCTGGACGGGACCGCCTGGGCAGGCAACCACACCGTTTTGATTATTGCCCCACGCAGGCGATAGGCCTGGGTACTTTAGGCTGAGTGACGGGCACCATCCGGATTGCGGGTGGGCCAGGCTCCGGACCGCCGGCGACTTTGGCGCCGGCTGCGCCGGTCATCCGGCTGCGCCATCCGTGCTGCGAGTGCCGGTTTAAGGGCCACAGGCTGCCAGCACTTCAAAAGCAGCGCCCAGTATAACCCCAACGCTTCGCACAGTGTAAACCCCAGTACAGATGTTTACATCACCCTGCCGGCCCCGCTGACCCGAGCGCGATCAGTCCGCCCGGGCGTGGGCCAGCAAGGCGCGCAGCTCGTGCTCCATCTGCCCGGCGGCGGCGCTGCCGGCCGCCACCACGACCACGCCGGTCTGGATGTCCGCGGCGTCGGGCAGGTCCGCCAAGGGGTAGCGTTGCGTATGCACGCCGTGCAGCACCGCCAGTTTGGACTGGCCCGACCAGCGCAGCACCGCCTTGAGCCGCAGCAAGGCCGGCGCATGCCGGTCCTGCCAGGCAGCCAGTCCGGCCAGGAAACGCCCGGCCGACAAGGGCCGTGGCGCCGGCACGACGATGACGCGCAAGCCGGCGTGCGGACCGCGCAGGCTGCCGGCGTGGGGCTCGGCCGGCATCAGCCCCGACAACCAGCCGCGCGCCCGCAGGCTGTCGGCCGTGTCGTCGGCCGCGGCGCCCCCGTAGGGCCCGAGCTGGTCCGGATCGATGGCCAGCGCCGCGGCGTCGCCGGTCAGCGCCGACACCGGATCGGCGGACGCCAGCGGCAAGCCGGGCAGACGGCGCGCCAGCGCGTCGCGCCACTGCGCCAGCGCCGGCGGCGCCAGCAGGTCGGTCTTGCTCGGCACCACCCGGTCGGCCAGCGCCAGCTGGCGCGCCCATTCGGGCCGCGCCGTCTGGGTCGACAAGGCATGCTGGGCGTCCACGGTCGCCAGCGTGCCGCCGTAGACGAAGCGTGACTTGAGGAACTCGTCGTGGCGCAGCGTGAACAGGATCGGTGCCGGATCGGCCAGCCCGGTGGTCTCGATCAACACCCGCTCGAAACGCGGCACCTGCCGCTGCAGCGCCTGCATGAACAGCTCGCGCAGCGTGCGGCTGAGATCGCCGCGCAGGCTGCAGCAGATGCAGCCGCCTTCGAGCACGCGGATCTCATCGGCGACCACGCGCAGCAGATGATGGTCGATCGCCAGGCTGCCCGATTCGTTGACGATCACCGCGGTGTCGCGCCAGGCCGGCTGCGCCAGCAGGCGGCGGATCAGCGTCGTCTTGCCGCTGCCAAGAAAACCCGTGACCACGATCACCGGGATGCGGATGTCGGCAGGCATGCCGTTTACCCCGCCGCCCGCGCGCCGCCGACACGACGGCCGGCCGGCTTGCCGGCGGAAGGCGGCTTGCCGGCGAAGTACGCGGCCAGATGGCGGATGCAATGATGGGCTGCCGGATTGAAGCCTTCGCGGCGCCACACCAGGTAGGACTCGGACAAGGCGGTCTGCTCGCGCAGCGGCACGAACACCGCGCCGGGCAGGCCACAGCGGCTCATCGCGCGCGGCACCAGCGCCACGCCCAGGCCCTGCGCCACCCACGACACCACTGCCAGCCAGTGCCGCACCTCGTGCCGTACCGACGGCGTGAAGCCGGCCTGCGCGCAGATGCCCAGGATGGCCTCGTGATAGTCGGGCGAGACGCTGCGCGCGAACAGCACGAAGGCCTCGCTGCGCAACTCGCTCAGCGACAGCTGGCGCGCCGCGGCACGCGCATGGCCCTGCGGCAGGCAGCAGACGAACGGTTCGGCCAGCGCCAGCTCGGACTGCAAGGCGTCGGGCAGGCGGCTGGTATGCACGAAGCCCAGGTCCAGCTCGTCGCACAACAACTGGCCAACCTGGGTCTGGGTATTGGCTTCGGCCAGCGTCACCCGCACCGCCGGGTGGGCCTGCTGATAATCGGCCAGCGCCTGCGGCAGGCCGCGATACAGCATCGACCCGACGAAACCCACCCGCACCTGGCCGGCGATGCCGGCCGCCGCATCGCGGGCCTGCACCGCCGCGTCGTCGACCTGCGCCAGCAGCCGCTGCGCGGTCAGGCGCAACGACTGCCCCGCGGCGGTCAGCCGCACGCCCTTGCTGTTGCGCTCGAACAGCCGCACCTGCAACTGTTGCTCGAGCTGGGCGATCGCCACCGACAGCGGCGGCTGCGAGATCGCCAGCCGCTGCGCCGCGCGGCCAAAGTGCAAGGTCTCTGCCACCGCCAGGAAATAGCGGAAGTGGCGCAATTCGACCATACGCAGATCAGAATATTCCATACACAATCAATATTAGACGCGAATGGTCGAGCGGCCAACAATGGGTCAAAACATGGAGACAAGACCCGCATGACCGTTGCCGCGCATCCGATCCCCGACTCGTACGGCCAGAACCTGCACCGGGCCGATCCGGCCGCCAGCCGGCTGCTGTCGCTCTATCTGCCCGCCGACATCATGCAGGTGCTGGCGCCCAAGCTCGACGCACTTGGCGAACTGGCCGGCGGTCGGCTCGACACGCTGGCGCACCAGGCCGACCGCCATCCGCCGACATTGTCGACGCGGACCCGCGCCGGCCTGGACCAACAGCACATCGACAAGCATCCGGCCTATGTCGAGATGGAACGGATCGCGTTCGGCGAACTTGGCCTGGCGGCGCTGTCGCACCGCCAGGACCTGCCCGGCTGGCCGGCCGGCGCGCTGCCGCCGCTGGTCAAGTACGCGCTGACCTATCTGCTGGTGCAGTCCGAGTTCGGCCTGTGCTGTCCGGTATCGATGACCGACTCGTTGACGCGCACGCTGAAAAAATTCGGCGCGCCGGAGCTGGTGGCGCGCCATCTGCCGGCGCTGACGACGCTGGACTTCGACGCGCTGTGCCAGGGCGCGATGTTCATGACCGAACAGGCGGCCGGGTCGGACATTGCCGCCACCACCACCCAGGCGCGTCCGGACGGCCACGGCGGCTGGCTGCTGCATGGCGACAAATGGTTCTGCTCGAATCCGGACGCCGGCCTGGCGATGGTGCTGGCGCGCCCGCACGATGCGCCGGCGGGGCTCAAGGGCGTGTCGCTGTTTCTATTGCCGCGCCTGCTGCCCGATGGCAGCCCCAACGCCTACCGGATCCTGCGCCTGAAGGACAAGCTGGGCACCCGCTCGATGGCCAGCGGCGAGATCCGGCTGGAAGGGGCCACCGCCTACCTGGTCGGCGAGCCCGGCAAGGGTTTCGTGCAGATGGCCGACATGGTCAACAACTCGCGGCTGTCCAACGGCGTGCGCGCGGCCGGCCTGATGCGCCGCGCGGTGTTCGAGGCCGAGTACGCCGCCAGCCACCGGCAGGCCTTTGGCCGGCGGCTGCACGACATGCCGCTGATGCAGCGCCAGCTCGACAAACTGCGGGTGCCGGCCGAGCAGGCCCGCAGCATGATGTGCCAGACCGCGCAGGCGCTGATGCGTTCGGATGCCGGCCAGGAGGGTGCCTATGCGCTGCTGCGCATCCTGACGCCGCTGATCAAGTTCCGCGCCTGCCGCGACGCCCGCAAGGTCACCGGCGATGCGATGGAGGTGCGCGGCGGCTGCGGCTACATCGAGGAATGGATAGACCCGCGGCTGGTGCGCGACAGCCATCTGGGCTCGATCTGGGAGGGCACCAGCAACATCGTCGCGCTCGACGTGCTGCGCGCGATCCGCCGCGAGGACGCGTTGCCGGTGCTGCGTGAACATTGCCAGGCACTGCTGCGCGACAGCCCGGGCGGCGAACTGCGCGACGGCCTGACGCACGCGCTCGAGGCGGCCTGCAAGCTGGCGCGCCAGGTCGCCGACACGCAGGACGACCGCCATGCGCGCGCCGCGGCGTCGGCGCTTTACCACTGCGCCAGCGCCTGCGCGATGAGCTGGGAGGCCGGCCGGCTGCAGGACGCCGAGCGGCTGCGACTGGCCGGCCTGGTGCTGCGCCACCGGCTGCAGCCGCGCGACCCGCTGGCGCTGCCGTCCACCGCGGGTTGATCGCCGTCCCGGCGGGCCACCGCGGCCACCTTACGGGTCCCGTGCGCCCCCGGCGCCCCGCAGGCCCGGCAACAAGAAAGGAGACAGACATCATGGATAGACGCGCCGTACTGAAGACTTTCACCGCCAGCGCCGCGCTGTTGGCACTGCCGGCCTGGGCCGCGAAGTTTCCGGACAAGCCGCTGGTGCTGGTGATTCCCTACCCGCCCGGCGGCCCCACCGATGCGATGGGCCGCACGCTGGCCTCGCGCATGAGCGAATTGCTGGGCCAGACCGTGGTGGTCGAGAACCGCGCCGGCGCCAACGGCAACATCGGCGCCGAGGCCGTGGCACGGGCTCAGCCCGACGGCCATACGCTGATGTTCGGCACGTCGGGGCCGCTGGCGATCAATGCCAGCCTGTACCAGAAGCTGGGCTACGACCCGGTCACCAGCTACGCGCCGGTCATCCAGGTGGGCTACCTGCCCAACATCCTGGTCGTGCATCCGTCGGTGCAGGCCCGCAACGTGCCCGAGCTGGTGCAAACCGCGCGTGCGCATCCGCAGTCGCTCAGCTACGCCTCGTCCGGCAGCGGCGCCTCGTCGCACCTGGCCGGCGTGCTGTTCAACCAGATGGCGGGCACCGAACTGCTGCACATCCCCTACAAAGGCACCGGCCCGGCCCTCAACGATCTGCTCGGCGGCCAGGTGTCGATGAGCTTCACCGACGTGCTGACCGCCCTGCCCCACGTGCAGTCGGGCAAGCTGCGCGCGCTGGGCGTGACCACCGCGACGCGCTCGCGCGTGTTGCCCGATCTGCCGACCATCGCCGAACAGGGCTACCCCGACTACGACGTCAGCGTGTTCTTCGGCATCGTCGCGCCGGCCGGCACGCCGCCCGAACGCATCGAGGTGCTGAACCAGGCGCTGCGCCAGACACTGGCCGACGCGAAGGTCAGCAAGTTCCTGGCCGGCCAGGGCCTGCAGGCCGCGCCCGACCCGAGCCCGCAGGCGCTCGGCCGCTTCATCGCCAGTGAGCGCGACAAGTGGGCGCAGGTGGTGCGCAGTTCCGGCGCCCGCATCGATTGACGCAACAAGGAGATTTCATGCAGCAGACCCTGGCGGATCCTCCGCCTCCCGGCGCGCTGGCCGGCATCAAGGTGCTGGACCTGTCGCGCATCCTGGGTGGCCCCTATGGAGGCCAGATCCTTGGCGACCATGGCGCCGACGTCATCAAGGTCGAGCCGCCAGGCGGCGACGACACGCGCAGCTGGGGGCCGCCATTTCAGGACGGCGTGGCCTCGTACTACATGGGCCTGAATCGCAACAAGCGGGTGATGCACCTGGACCTGGCGACCGAGGCGGGCCGCCAGGCCCTGCGGCCGTTGATCGCGCAAGCCGACGTGCTGCTCGAGAACTTCAAGAGCGGCACGATGGAGCGTTGGGGCCTGGGCTACGACACCCTGGCGGCCGAGTTTCCCGGCCTGATCTGGTGCCGGGTATCGGGCTTCGGGCCCGACGGCCCGCTGGGTGCCCTGCCGGGCTACGACGCGGCGATCCAGGCGCTGTCCGGCATCATGAGCGTGAACGGCGAATCCAGCGGCGCCGGCCTGCGCGTGGGCTTGCCGGTCGTCGACATGGTCACCGGCCTGAACGCGGTGATCGGCGTGCTGCTGGCGCTGCACGAACGCGCCCGCAGCGGCCGCGGCCAGTTGATCGAGGCGGCGCTGTACGACAGCGGCATCGCATTGCTGCATCCGCACGCCGCCAACTGGTTCATGGACGGCCACTGTCCGGTGCCGACCGGCAATGCCCACCCCAACATCTATCCCTACGATGCGCTGCCGACCGCCAGCGGGCCGATCTTCCTGGCGATCGGCAACGACCGGCAGTTCGCGCTGCTGTGCGCCTGCCTGCACCAGCCGGAACTGGCCGAGGATGAACGTTTTCGCCGTGCGCCGGATCGTTCGGTGCACCGCGCTGCGCTTCGGCCGCTGCTCGAACAGGCGCTACGCCAAGTGGACGCGCAACAACTGGCCGACAGGCTGATGGCGCAGGGCGTGCCGGCGGCACCGGTGCTGAACGTGCAGCAGGCGCTCGAGCACCCGCATACGCAGCATCGCGGCATGCGGGTGGAGATGGCAGGGGGATATCGCGGACTGGGCGCACCGATCAAGCTGGCCCGCACGCCGGCCAGCTACCGGCACGCCCCGCTGACGCCGGCCGGCCCCGATCCGTGGCCGACTGCGCAGCGACGCGACTAGATCAGACGACCTCGATGTCGTGGGCCGAAATGCCTTGCGGCCCCGACTCGAGCGAATAGCGCACGCGCTGGTTTTCCTGCAGGGAGTGAAAGCCCTCGCTGCGGATTTCCGAATGGTGTGCGAAGACTTCGGGCTCACCGTTCTCGGGCTTGATGAAGCCATAGCCCTTGTCACTGTCGAACCACTTGACCAGACCCAGACTAGACATTTGGCTTTCCTCCGTTGCAGAAAGGAGGCTTCCCCGTCGGCGCCTCCCGTTTTCTGCATTATGAAAGCCTGTCGCGTCAGCGCGCTTGACTCAGTGCAACAGTTTGCAGCGCGGCTCGCGCGTGGCGGCGGCGCCGTGCGGGCCGGACGACCCGCAACCCCTGGCAGGCCCTGGCGCGGCGCAATATGACCCGGGTCTTGCTGCGCGGCGCAAGAGATACACCTGGGCCAGGGTTTGTAACGCCGGCGCCGCGCGCCGCCGGCTCGGCGCATCGCTCAGGCCGGGGCCGACTCGGGTTTGGGGTAGGCGTGCTGGTACACCACGCTGAAGGTGCGCAGCGCCTCGAGCGCCTCTTGCGGATCGTGGCCATGCTTGACGGCGAAGCTGTCGAAGCCGCAGCGCGCCTGGTAGTAGATGGTGTCGATCATGACGTCGCCGACCGCGCGCAGTTCGCCCGACCACCCCAGTTCGCCACGCAGCCGCTGCGCGATCGAATAACCGCGACCGTCGGTATAGACCGGGAATGAGATCGCGATCAAGGCCAGGCCCGCGGGGTCGATATGGCGATCACGCGCCAGCACGGTCGGGTCGGCGTCGGGACCCAGCAGCACGCCCACCGGGTGGCTGCGCTGGCGCAGCGCCGGCTCGTTGGCCTGCCAGACCGCCAGCGGCACCAGCCAACCCGGTTCGTCGGCCGGCAGCTGGCCCTCGGGCGCATCTTCGGCGGGCTCGAACGTCGCCCAGACCTCGTCCTGGATCCGGCCGTCGCGGATCAGCGTCGGCAGGCCGGCGAAATGGCCGTTGTCGGCAGGGGTATCAGCCATGGGAGGCCTCCGCGGCGACCCGCGGCTTGGCCAGCCCCGGATCCGAATAGACGTCTGTCTTGAAGGGTTCGATGCCAGCGCGTTCGACCACGTCGATGAAACGCTCGGCGTCGCTGTCGCGCAGCCGCAGATAGGTCTGCACCAGGCGCTCGACCACGCCGGCGACCTGTTCGCGCGCGAACGAGGGGCCGATGATCTTGCCCACCGCCGCGCCGGCGCCCTTGGTGGTCTCGATGTCGGCGTGCTCTTTGTCGGCGCCGTTCTGGCGGCCGCCCAGCGTCACCTGGTACCACTCCTCGCCGGCCTTGTCGACGCCGAGGATGCCGATGTGGCCGACGTGGTGATGGCCACAGGAATTGATGCAGCCCGAGATGTTCAGGTCGAGCTCGCCGATCTCGTGCAGGTAGTCGAGGTCGTCGAAGCGGCGCTGGATCGCCTCGGCGACCGGGATCGACACCGCGTTGGCCAGCGCGCAGAAGTCGCCGCCCGGACAGGCGATGATGTTGGTCAGCAGGCCGATGTTGGGCGTGGCCAGGCCCAACGCGTCGAGCTCTTGCCAGAGTTCGAACAGCCGGCTCTTGCGCACGTCGGCCAGCACCAGGTTCTGTTCGTGCGAGACCCGCAGTTCGCCGAAGCCATAACGATCGGCCAGGTCGGCGACGCTGTCCATCTGGTCGGCGGTGATGTCGCCAGGCGGCACGCCGGTCTGCTTGAGCGAAGCCGTCACCGCGGCATAACCGGCGACGCGATGCGGATGCACGTTGGTCTTGAGCCAGCGGGCGAAGCGCGGATGCTGTGCGGCCTGCTCGGCCGACGCATCGGCGTCGGCCGCGGCCTGCGCATCGTAATCGGGCCAGACGAAGCGCGCGGCGATGGCGTCGAGCTCTTGCTGCGTGACGGTGTCAGGACCGTTGCGCAGACCCTGCCAGACTTCGTCGACCTGCTGCGCGTAGACCTCGGGCGTCAGGTCCTTGACGAGGATCTTGATGCGCGCCTTGTACTTGTTGTCGCGACGGCCGTGCAGGTTGTAGACGCGCAGCGCCGCCTGCAGGTAGGTCAGCAGGTCTTGCCAGCGCACGAAGGGATTGATCAGCTTGCCGGTGATCGGCGTGCGGCCCATGCCGCCGCCGACCCAGACACGGAAACCGACCTGGCCATCGCGCTCGACCGCGTGCAGGCCGATGTCGTGCACGCCGACCGCGGCACGGTCGTGCAGCGCGCCGCTGACGGCGATCTTGAACTTGCGCGGCAGGAACGCGAACTCGGGATGCAGCGTCGACCACTGGCGGATGATCTCGCACCACACCAGCGGATTGACGAGCTCGTCGGGCGCGATGCCGGCGAAGTGATCGGTGGTGGTGTTGCGGATGCAGTTGCCGCTGGTCTGGATCGCATGCATCTGCACCGACGCCAGGTCGGACAGGATGGCCGGCACGTCTTCGAGGCGCGGCCAGTTGAACTGGATGTTCTGGCGGGTGCTGAAGTGGCCGTAGCCACGATCCCATTTGCGGGCGATGTGGGCCAGCATGCGCAGCTGCCGCGAGGCCAGCAGCCCGTAGGGGATGGCCACGCGCAACATCGGCGCATGGCGCTGGATGTACAGGCCGTTCTGCAGGCGCAGGACGCGGAACTCGTCCTCGCTGAGCTTGCCGTCCAGGAAGCGGCGGGTCTGGCCCGCGAACTGGGCGACCCGCTCGTCCACCAGCTGTTGGTCGACGGGATCATAGGTATACATAACCGCAGCCTCTTTACACCCGGCGGGCACGCAGGCAGCGCCGGGGCATGGCGCCCGGACACGATGAGCGGGCGACCTTTGATTATATTTTTTGGCAGGTCGGCATGACCGTCGTCCGTAAGCTAATAACGATAATGTCTAAGACCGGCGCAGGGAGCCGTCGACACCTCATGCCTGTCGGCGCAGCGCGCCAACCACCCCGCCGCACCGGCGGATCCGGGCACGGGGCTGGCCGCCTGCCATGCGGATTTGTTACCGTCGGGGCACAGACCTATTCAATTCCACCTGGAGCATCAAAGACATGCAACGAGATTTCGATTTGGTCGTGAGCCTGCTGGGCGCGCTGCGCGACTCGCCGCTGGCCAAGCTCACCGGCCCCGAGCTGCTCGCAGCGGTGCAGGCGCCCGGCCAGTCCGAACCTGCTGAAGAAGAAGTCCTGCACCATCTGGCGCTGATGGAAGACGCCGGCTTCGTCAAGCGGCTCGAAGAAGTGATCTCGACGCATTGGCGCCTGACCTGGGCCGGTTACGACGCGCTCGAAGGCAACGACGAGGACGACGACGAAGAGGTCGATCCGAGCTGAACACCCGCCGGCGCGTGGCGGCGGGCGCCCTCGCCTGTCAGTCGTCGCCGTTCTGCTTGCCGCCGGCATACCCGAGCACGACCGACAGCACGATGCCGATCACGACACCGATCACGATGTTGTCCATGGCCAGGCCGATGGCGACGCCCAGCGCGACACCGATGGGAAGAGCAAGCTTTTTCATGGGGCGCAGTGTATAACGCGGCGCGGCCGGCCAGGACGCAGCGAATTTTTTGTGTTTTTGCCCGGACCGACTTGCACTCCCCAAAAAATTGATGCTATAGTCTCGCTTCTCCGGTCCCCGATAGCTCAGTCGGTAGAGCGACGGACTGTTAATCCGCAGGTCGCTGGTTCGAACCCAGCTCGGGGAGCCAAGAATAAAAAGCCTTCACGCAAGTGAAGGCTTTTTACCGAGTAGTGATACAAAGCAGTGCACTGGTGTCTGCTTGCGATCCCGGGGCCCCGGCCCCACCGCAAACCACACCGCGCCGGCATAGCTCAGTTGGTAGAGCAGCGCATTCGTAATGCGAAGGTCGGGGGTTCGACTCCTCTTGCCGGCACCAACACTCAAAGGCCACCTTCATAGGTGGCCTTTTCTTTGCACCGCGCCCATCTGTCTCGCCTGGCTATCGCGCCCGGCTATCGCGCCTGACCGGGACGCGCAACGACCGCGTCCCGCCGCCACCACGACTCAAGCGCCGAGGCTCACTCGGCGTCAGGCTGACGGGCCGGCGCGGCCTGCGCGAAGGCCGGCAGTTCGCCGCACGCCGCGTCGATGCGCGCGATGGTCGGAAACGCGTCGATATCGCACTGGAAGCGGCGCGCGTTGGCGACCTGCGGCACCAGGCAGATGTCGGCCAGCCCCGGCGTGTCGCCGTGGCAATAGCGGCCGGTGCGCGGCGATTGCGCCAGCATGGTCTCGAGCGCCTGCAGGCCGACCTCGACCCAATGCAGATACCAGGCGTTCTTGGCCTCTTCGCTGACCTCGAGGGTGCGCTTGAGATACTTGAGCACGCGCAGATTGTTCAGCGGATGGATGTCGCAGGCGATGGTCTGCGCCAGCGCCCGCACGTGCGCACGGCCAGCCAGGTCGGCCGGCAGCAGCGCCGGCTCGGGGTGCAGTTCGTCGAGATACTCGACGATGGCCATCGACTGGTGCAGCACGACGTCACCGTCGACCAGCGTGGGCACCAATGCATTTGGATTGAGCGCGGTATAGGTGTCCAGCAGCTGCTGGCCGCCGTCCTTGAGCAGGTGCACCGGCACGGTCTCGTAGCTCAGCCCTTTCAGGTTCAGCGCGATGCGGACACGATAGGCGGCGGAGCTGCGGAAGTAGCTATACAGTTGCATGGACGGATCTCACTCGTTGGTCGATGTCGGGTCGGCCGTCACCCGCTTGCGCGACAGCTCGCGCGGCAGCGGGAAGGCGACGTTTTCCTCGAGGCCGGGCATGGTGCGCACCGACACCGCACCCAGCGCCTTCAGGCGATCGATGACGCTGCGCACCAGCACCTCGGGCGCCGAGGCGCCGGCCGTGATGCCGATCCGCGTACGCCCCTGCAGCCAGGCCGGATCGATCGAATCGGCGCCGTCGATCAGGTAGGACGCCGCGCCGCGCCGTTCGGCCACCTCGCGCAGCCGGTTCGAGTTCGAACTGTTGGTGCTGCCGACCACCAGCACCAGGTCGCACTCGGGCGCCATGACCTTGACGGCGTCCTGGCGATTTTGCGTGGCATAACAGATGTCGCTTTTCTTGGGCTCGACGATGCTCGGGAAACGCGCCTTGAGCGCACCGGCGACCGCGGCCGCGTCATCGACCGACAAGGTGGTCTGCGTCACGTAGGCGAGGTTGTCGGGATCGGCGACCTGCAGCACCTGCACGTCCTCGACCGTCTCGACCAGGTGCATGCCGCCGTCGGCCTGGCCCAGCGTGCCCTCGACCTCGGGATGGCCCTTGTGGCCGATCATGATGATCTCGCGGCCGGCCGCGCGCATGCGCGAGACTTCGATATGGACCTTGGTGACCAGCGGACACGTGGCATCGAAGATGCGCAACTGCCGCTCGGCGGCCTCGCGCCGCACCGCCTGCGACACGCCGTGGGCCGAGAACACCACGATGGCGCCGGCCGGCGCCTCGTGCAGCTCGTCGATGAAGATCGCGCCCTTGGCGCGCAGATCCTGCACCACGTAGCGGTTGTGCACGATCTCGTGGCGCACGTAGATCGGCGCGCCGTGCAGCTCGAGCGCGCGCTCGACGATCTCGATGGCGCGGTCCACGCCTGCGCAAAAGCCGCGCGGCTGCGCCAGCAGCAATTCGGCGCCGCCAGCGGGGGCGCTGCCTGCCGGGATCGGGGTGGTCATCAGAGGACTCCAAGTATGGCCACATCCACCTTCAGCGCGCAGCCGGCCAGCGGATGATTAAAGTCGAACAAGGCGTATTCGGGCGTGATCTCCTTGAGCACGCCCGAATAACGGCCGCCATTGGGCGCCGGAAACTCGACCATGTCGCCCGGATCGAAGGTGGTGTCGGGGCCGGCGTGGCGCGCCAGCATGTCGCGGCTGACCCGCTGGATCAGTTCGGGATTGCGGTCGCCATAGGCCTGGGCCGGCGGCAGCGTGAAACTGTAGCGGCTGCCCTCGGGCTGGCCGACCAGCGCCTGCTCCATGCCCGGCGCCCACTGGCCCGAGCCAAGCTGCAAGGTGGCGGGCCGGCCGTCGAAGGTATCGGCGAACACCGAATTCTCGGCGGGCCCCGAGGCCAGCACGATGCGGTAGTGCAAGGTCAGGTAGGAGTCTGGGCGGACAAAAACGTTCACCGAATCGGAAGCGGAACTCAAAATCTGTCACCGTAGAGGCGTTCAACAACCCCGATTTTAGAACGCCGATGCCCGAAGCGCTTTCCGACCTCGCCGAACGCCCGCGCGAGCGGCTTTTGCGCCACGGCGCCCAGGTACTGACCGACGCCGAATTACTGGCGCTGATGCTGCGTACCGGCACCCCGGCCCAAAGCGCCGTGCAGATCAGCCGCGCGCTGCTGCTGCGCTTCGGCGGCCTGCGCGCGCTGCTGTCGGCCGACATCGCCGCGCTGCTCGGCCAGGACGGCCTGGGGCAGGCCAAGGCCTGCCAGCTGGCGGCGGTGCTCGAACTGGCCCGCCGCGCCGCCGAAGAACAACTGGCGCGCGACAGCGCGCTGAGCGACCCGCGCCGCGTCAAGCACTACTGCGCGTTGCTGCTCGGCCACTACCCGGTCGAGCACTGCACGGCGCTCTACCTCGACAACCAGTTGCGCCTGATCGCCACCGAAGAGCTCGCGCGCGGCACGCTGTCGCAGGCTTCCGTCTACCCCCGCGAGGTCGTGCGCGCGGCCTTGCGTCACCATGCCGCGGCGCTGATCCTGACCCACAACCACCCGTCGGGCTCGGTGCAGCCCAGCCTGTCCGACCAGCACCTGACCCGCCAGCTCAAGCAGGCGCTGGCGCTGGTCGACGTGCGCCTGCTCGACCACATCGTCGTCGGCGCCGGCCAGGCCGTGTCGATGGCCGAGCTGGGCATGTTGTAGGCACGCACGCCGTCCGGACCGGCGGGGCATAGCGGGCGGGGCATAATGATGCAGCGGCGCAACAGCCGGGCGCGGTCGGCCGCCGTGGCGCGCCCCTGCCGTGCGGTTTACCGTGCCGGCCCTTGCCTGCCGGGCGCTGCATGCTAAAATCAGCGGTTCTCTTTTCCCTGGACTACGCAGTGTCTGCCCAGGGGTGTTTACGAGGCACGCTTCGCCTCGCCAGCCCAGGATACGTGGCTTTCTGCCCAGGCCGGACATCCAGCATGTCCCCGCAGAAGGTTGGCGACCCGACCCAAGGACTACCGATCATGAAAGACGGCATTCATCCCGATTACCGCGACGTGGTGTTCCAGGACCTGATCACCGGCACCAAGTTCATCACCCGCTCGACGCTGCACTCGCGCGAAACCGTCGAACTCGACGGCAAGACCTACCCGCTGTTCAAGTGCGACGTGACGTCCGAATCGCACCCCTTCTACACCGGTGCGCAAACCCGCATCGTCGAAACCGGCCGCGTCGAGAAGTTCCGCGCCCGCTTCGCCCGCACCACCGGCACCAAGAAGGCTGCCGACGCCTGAGTCTGGCCCGCCGCCAGGCCGTCCCGGGCTCGCCCGGGAAACGGCGCAGCGAAGGCAGCCGCGAGGCTGCCTTTTTTACCTTTCACGCCAGGATCCGCCGGCCCAGCCGCCTTCCCGGCGCCGTTTCCTTCCGGGCCCGCAGCGTCAGGCCAGGGTACCATTACGGCCTGTGTCCCCAGAATCGCGCTCCACTCCCGCCCGGCTGACCGAGTCGGCGACCGTCAAGCTGCCCCGTCATGTGCTGCTGGGGCTGGCGCTGGCCTACATCCTGGCCGGTTTGTTCCTGCGCGATCCCTGGAAGACCGATGACGTGGTCGGCGTGGCCACCATGCTCACGGCCTTGCAGGAAGGCGCGCGCGCCTGGCTGCTGCCGCAGGTCGGCCAGCTCGCCTACGCCCAGGATGGCCCGCTGGTCACCTGGGTCGGCGCGCTGTCCATCTGGCTGGCCGGCCCCCTGATCGGCGAGTTGTCCGCCGCCCGCTTGCCCAATCTGCTGTGGTTCGGCCTGACCGCCTGGTCGGTCTGGTACGGCACCTACCTGCTCGGGCGCCGCGCCGAGGCGCAGCCGCTGGCGCTGCCTTTCGGCGGCGAGCCGACCGTGCGCGACTACGGCCGCATGCTGGCCGACGCCGCGCTGCTGCTGCTGATCGCCACCGCTGGCATCCTGTGGCGTACCCACGAGACCTCCGAAGTGCCCGCCGTGATGGCCTTCCAGGCGCTGGCCTACTACTCGCTGGCGCGCATGCTGGACAAGCCGGTGCTGGGCGCCACCGCGCTGGGCCTGGCGCTGGCCGCGGCATTCCTGACCCGCTCGTGGCCCGCCGCGCTGCCGATCCTGATCGCCATGGCGCTGGCGTTCCAGCCGCGCAGCGCGCTGTGGCAGGCGCGCCGCTGGCTGATGTGGCCGCTGCTGCTGGCGCTGACGCTGGTGCTGCTGTGGTGGCTGCCGGCCGCGCAGGACGGCGAATACTGGATGCGCAGCTGGCGCCAGTGGAACGAATCGTTGTTCGGCTTTGCCGGCTTCGCCACCATCGGCCGCACCCTGCGCGACCTGCCGTGGTTCCTGTGGCCGACCTGGCCGCTGGCGCTGCTGGCCCTGTGGCGCTGGCGCGCCTGGCTGGCCGCGCCGCACATCTCGATCCCGGCTTCGTTCCTGGCCGGTGCGCTGGTGCTGCTGCCGCTGATGCGTCAGCCGTCCGAACCCGAATTCATGCTGCTGGTGGTGCCCTGCGCCGTGCTGGCCGCCTTCTCGCTGCCGACCTTGCGGCGCGGCGTGATCAACACGCTGGACTGGTTCGCGGTGATGTGTTTTTCATTGACGCTGGCGACGGTCTGGCTGGGCTGGGTGGCGCTGCATTTCGGCTGGCCCACCAAGATCGCCGGCAACATCGCGCGCCAGACCAGCGGTTTCGAACCGGTCGTGTCGTGGACCGCGTTCGCGCTGGCGGCGGGCCTGACCGCGGCGTGGGTCGCACTGGTCAACTGGCGCCTGCGCACGCGGCCGGCCGCCTTGTGGCGCGGCACCGTGCTGTCGGCCTGCGGCCTGACCGCCACCTGGCTGCTGCTGGTATTGCTGTGGATGCCGCCGGTCGATTACGCGCGCAGCTATCGCGAGGTCTCGTCCGAGCTGGCGCAGGCGCTGCAGAGCCACCGGCTGCCGGGCGAATGCCAGCGCGCGCTCAGCCTGGGCAGCGGCCAGCGCGCCTCGTTCCTGGTGTTCGACGACCTGAACTTCGCCTACGACTCACGCTGCACGCTGGTGCTGCAGCAGACCACCCGCCGCGACCTGCGCGAGGGCACCTCGGCCTATAGCGACATCGATCCGCGCCAGGTGTTGTGGGAAGGCGGCCGGCGCGCCGATCGCCACGAAGTGTTCCGGCTGCTGCGCATCACGCCGCCGTCAGCCACGCAGCAGTAGTTGCGCGGCAGTAGTTCGCGCAGCAGTCAGTCAGTCACGCGGCCTTGAATCACGCCGCGGTAAGTCCCGCGCGAAAGCCACCGGCATCCGCGCAGCGCCCTTCACGGGCAAGCAAGGTTTTTCCATGACTTCCTCGATACAAGCCGCCGCCCCGCGCGTCGGCGCCATGCTGCGCCAGATCGCCCGGCACGCATGGCCGGTGCTGGTGACCCAATGGGCCGGCATCGCCTTCGGCGTGCTCGACACCGCCATGACCGGCCACGCCGGCGCCACCGACCTGGCCGCCATGTCGCTGGCGGTCTCGATCTACCTGACCATCTTCGTCGGCCTGATGGGGGTGCTGCACGCGCTCATCCCCATTATCGCCCAGCATTACGGCGCCGGCCGGCTGGCCGAGATCGGCCGTGCCTGGGGCCAGGGCATCTGGCTGGCGCTGGGTCTGTCGGTGATCGGCGGGCTGCTGATGCTGTTTCCGGACGTCTGGCTATCGTTGTCGGGCGACGTCGACCCGGCGGTGCGCGCGGGCGTGACCGGCTACCTGCACGCGCTGGTGTTCGCGCTGCCGGCGGCGCTGATGTTCCGCACGCTGTATGCGATGGGCACCGCGGTGTCGCGGCCCAAGATCGTCATGAGCATCAACCTGGCCGGCGTCGGCCTCAAGGCCTTCTGCAACTGGGTGCTGATCTATGGCAAGTTCGGCCTGCCGGCGATGGGCGCGGCCGGCGCCGGCGCCTCGTCGGCGATCGTCTACTGGGCCAGCCTGGCGCTGGGACTGTGGCTGATCGGCCGCGACCGGCAGTTTCGCCGGTTCTCGCTGCGGCTGGGCCGTCCGGTCTGGGCCGACCTGCGCGAACTGCTGCGGCTGGGCATCCCGATGGGCGGCTCCTACCTGGTCGAGGTCTGCGCCTTCACGTTCATGGCGCTGCTGATCGCCCGCGAAGGCACGCACATCACCGCCGGCCACCAGATCGTCGCCAACCTGGCGGCGCTGTCGTACATGATGCCGATGGCGCTGGGCGTGGCCAGTGCCTCGCTGACCGCGCAGGCGATCGGTGCCGGCGACCTGGCGCGCGCCGAACGCACCGGCAAGGCCGGCCTGCTGCTGGCGCTGCTGGGCGCGCTGCTGACGGCGGCGCTGCTGGTGCTGTTGCGGCCATGGATCGTGTCTGCCTACACCAGTGATCCGGTCGTGACCGCGGTGGTGATGTCGCTGATGCCGGTGATCGTGGTGTTCCATCTGGCCGACGCGATGCAGTGCCTGAACACCTATCTGCTGCGCGCCTACAAGATCGCGCTGGTGCCGATGCTGTTCCAGGTGCTGGCGCTGTCGGGGGTCGGCCTGCTGGGTGGCTGGTGGGCCGGCTTCGGGCCCGGCCGCGGCAGCCTCGAGCCGCTGCGCCAGTGGCTGGCGCCGCAGGCGCCGCCGGGCGCCGGCATCATGTGGATCATGGCCGGTTTCGGCCTGGCCCTGTCGGCCGTGCTGCTGCACGGCTGGTATTGGCGCGTGGTGCTGCGGGCGCGTCAGCAGGCCGGCACCGGCGCCGGCCCGCGGCCTGCCTGAGACGGACCGACGCGCGCTACTTGGGCCGCTTGTCGACCACGCGGCGGGCCTTGCCGGTCAGCGTGCGTTCGACCTGCCCGGCCTCGAGCACCTGCACGCGGGCGCTGACGCCGATCAAGGCCTTGATGTCGTGCTGCAACTGGCGGCCCAGCCGCTCGCGCTCGCTGGCATCGGCGACCGCGCCTTCGTCACGCGCCTCGGCCAGCACCTCGAGTTCGTCCAGCGAACCGTTGCGGGTCAGCACCAGCTGGTAATGCGGCGCCAGTTGCGGCTGCTTGAGCACCAGCTCCTCGACCTGGGTCGGGAACAGGTTCACGCCGCGCACGATCAGCATGTCGTCGCTGCGGCCGGTGATCTTGCCGATCCGCCGCATGCTGCGCGCGGTCGGCGGCAGCAGCCGGGTCAGGTCGCGGGTGCGGTAGCGGATCACCGGCATGGCCTGCTTGGTCAGCGACGTGAACACCAGTTCGCCGGGCTCGCCATCGGCGACCGGCTCGCCGGTCACCGGATCGACGATCTCGGGCAGGAAGTGGTCTTCCCACACCACCGGGCCGTCCTTGGTGACCGCGCATTCGCTGGCCACGCCCGGGCCCATGACTTCGGACAGGCCGTAGATGTCGACCGCGTCGATGCCGGCGTGGGCCTCGATGTCCTGGCGCATCTGGCCGGTCCAGGGCTCGGCGCCGAACACGCCGATGCGCAGCGAGCTTTGCAGCGGATCGATGTTCTGGCGGCGCATTTCTTCGAGGATGTTGCAGAAATACGAGGGCGTGACCATGATCACGTCCGGCTTGAAGTCACCGATCAGCTGCACCTGCTTTTCGGTCTGCCCGCCCGACATCGGGATGACCGTGCAGCCCAGCCGCTCGGCGCCGTAATGCGCGCCCAGGCCGCCGGTGAACAGGCCATAGCCATAGGCCACGTGCACGATGTCGCCGGGCCGGGTGCCGGCCGCGCGCAGCGAACGCGCCACCAGGTTGGCCCAGTTGTCCAGGTCGTCGCGGGTGTAGCCGACCACGGTCGGCTTGCCGGTGGTGCCGCTGGACGCGTGGATGCGCGAGATCTGCTCGCGCGGCACCGCGAACATGCCGAAGGGATAGTTCTCGCGCAGCTCTTTCTTGGTCGTGAACGGAAACTTCGAGATGTCCGACAGCTGCTTGAGGTCGGAAGGATGCACGCCCGCCTCGTCGAACGCGCGGCGATAGTGCGGCACGTTCTCGTAGGCATGGGCCAGCGTCCACTTCAGGCGCTGCAGCTGCAGCGCCTGGATTTCGTCGCGGCTGGCGTGCTCGATGGCATCGAGGCCAGCGTCCTGGGCTACCGGGGTCATGATGGCAAGGTCTCCTGATTGTTCGTGTCTGTCGCCGCTCGCCGCCGCTAGGCCGGCTGCGCCACGACGTTGCCCTGGATACGGTACGAACGGCCGCGAAAGATCGCGATCTGCCGGCCGTCCTGATTGGTCACGGTGACGTCGTAGACGCCGGTGCGGCCGGCCAGCGAGCGCTCCTGCGCCTGCGCGGTCAGCACGTCGCCCTCGCGCCCCGGCGCCAGGAAATCAATGGTGCAGCCCGATGCCACGGTCATCAGGTTGCGCGCATTGCAGGCGAACGCAAAGGTGCTGTCGGCCAGCGCGAAGATGAAGCCGCCGTGGCAGGTCTTGTGGCCGTTGAGCATGTCGGCGCGCACCGTCATGCGCATCGATGCGCTGCCCGGCCCGATGGCCTGCAGCTCGGCGCCCAGCCCTTGCGAGGCCGCATCGCCGGCATACATGCTGTGGCCGACCTGCTCGGCCAGCGCCTGCGCGGCGGCGGCATCGGGCGGCGGCGCGGCGCCGACGGCGGCCGGCCGGATCGTGGAAGGCTCGTTCATCATCGTCCTTTGAAGACCGGATCGCGCTTTTGCAGGAACGCCTCGACCCCTTCGCGATAGTCGTCGCTGCGGCCCAGCTCGCGCATCAGCTCGCGTTCGATGTCGAGCTGCTCGTCCATGCTGCGCTGCGTGCTGCCCAGCATCGCGCGCTTGGTATACGCCAGGCCCTTGGTGGGCGCGTGGGCCAGCCGCTGCACCAGCGTCTCGAGCGTCTCGTCGAAGTCGTCATCGGGCACGCAGCGCCAGATCAGCCCCCACTCCTCGGCGCGGCGCGCCGGCAGCTTGTCGCCCAGCAGGGCCAGGCCCAGCGCGCGCGCCATGCCGAGCCGGTTGGGCAAGGACCAGGTGCCGCCGGTATCGGGCAGCAGCCCCAGCTTGCTGAACGACTGGATGAAGCTGGCCGATTCGCAGGCGATCACCAGGTCGCCGGCCAGCGCCAGGTTGGCGCCGGCGCCGGCGGCCACGCCGTTGACACCGACCACCACAGGCAGCGGCAGCGCCTGCAGGCGGCGCACCAGCGGCGCGTAGTAGCGCTCGATGGTGGCGCCCAGGTCGGGCGCGCTGCCGTCCGCGCTGGGCTGGCGTTCGCTCAGGTCCTGCCCGGCGCAGAAGCCCCGGCCAGCACCGCGGATCAGCAGCACCCGCGCGCCCTCGGTCTCGACCGTGGTCAGCGCCTGCGCGACCTCTTCGTGCATGCGCGCGGTGAAACTGTTGAGCTTGTCCGGACGGTTCAGCGTCAGCCGGGCCACGCCGTCCTTCAGTTCGAAAACGATGTTCTGGTAGCTGCTCATCTGCTTGGCTCTCCTGGATGCGCGCTCAGGCGTGGCGGCGCGATTGCACGACCCGGAACCGATTGGCCACGAACGCCGAATCGGACAGCGCGGCGTTGCCGGCCGGATTGGCGCCGGTGCCGTGAAAGTCGCTGAACGCCGCGGTCTGGTTGACGAACACACCGGCGGTCAGGTTCAGCGACACGTTCACGCCAACCTCGCGCGCCAGCGCCTCGACCTGTTCGACGACCTCGTCGCGCGTGGTGTAGGCCGACAGCGACAACGCGCCGCGTTCGCGCACCAGCTTGCCGGCCAGCGCGATCGCCGCGTCGGTCGAATCGACCGGCACCACGAAGGCGATCGGGCCGAACCACTCGTGCGTGATGGCATCGCTGGCGGCATCGCCCTGCAGCAGCAGCGGCGTCAACACGCGCGCCTGCTCGAACTGCGGATGGACCAGCGCCTGGCTGTCGGCCAGCACCGGCAGGCCCAGCGCGCGGGCGCTTGCCAGCCGCTCGACGGTGGCCTCGCTCTGGATCGCGCCGGTCAGCTCGACCGCCTTGGCCGGGTCGGCGCCCAGCTTGGTGACCGCGGCACCCAGCGCCTGCCCGACCTGGTCGAAGGACAGATGGCCTTCGGCGGTGTCGATGCCGTCGCGCGGCACGTAGATGTTCTGCGGCGCCGTGCACATCTGGCCCGAGTACAGGCCCAGCGAGAACGACAGATTGCGCACCATGCCCTTGAAGTCGGCGGTCGAATCGATGATGACCTGGTTCACGCCGGCCTTCTCGGTATAGACCTGGGCCTGGCGCGCGTTGTCCTCGAGCCACTGGCCGTTGGCCGAGCTGCCGGTGAAGTCGATCAGCTTGACCTGCGGATCGGTGGCCAGGCGCTGCGCGGTGTCGTCACCCAGCTCGTGCGCGGCCAGTTGCACCACGTCGGGATCGAAGCCGGCCTCGGCCAGCACCTCGCGCGCCACCGCCACGGTGATCGCCAGCGGCAGGATCGCCGCCGGGTGCGGCTTGACGATGATGGTGTTGCCGGTGGCCAGGCTGGCGAACAGGCCGGGATAGCCGTTCCAGGTCGGGAAGGTCGCGCAGCCGATCACCAGCGCGACGCCGCGCGGCACCACCGCGAACTGCTTCTGCATGCGCAGCGGATCGTGCTTGCCCTGCGGCTTTTCCCACATCACGCTGCCCGGGATGCGCGACATCTCCTGCCACGCATAGGCGACGGCCTCGAGACCACGGTCCTGCGCATGCGGGCCGCCGGCCTGAAAGGCCATCATGAAACCCTGGCCGGTGGTGTGCTGCACCGCCTGGGCGATCTCGAAGCTGCGGCGGTTCAGCCGCTGCAGGATCTCGAGCGACACGCCGACCCAGGCGCGCGGCCCGGCCTGGCGCCACGCCGGCGCGGCCTGCTGGCTGGCGGCGATCAGCGCCTGCGGCGCGAGCTTGGGATAACGGATGTCCAGATCGAAACCGAACGGTGAGCGCTCGCCGCCGGCATGGGCCTGCGCATCGGTGCCGGGCAGCGGGAAATCCTTGCCGCGCAGGGCGTCGAAGGCCGCCTGGCCGTCGGCCGCGGCGGTCTCGCCGTAGGCGCGCGGGCTGGGCGATTCGGGGTGCGGGCTCCAGTAGCCGCGCTCGCTGAGCGCCTGCACGGCCTGGGTCAGCACCGCCTCGTGGCGGGCGAAGAAGTCTTGCGTCTCGGACATGAAATGGGTCTCCAATCGGGGGGTGTCGGGCACGGCGGACAATGGGGTTTTCAGGTTTCCTGGTCGAAGTCCAGCACCAGCCGCTCGCTGATCGCGTAGCTCTGGCAACTGAGCACGAAGCCGCGCGCGACTTCGTAGTCTTCGAGGGCGAAGTTGGCGTCCATGTCGACCTCGCCCTGCACCACCTTGCAGCGGCAGGTCGAACACACGCCGCCCTTGCAGGAGTACGGCAGCTCGATGCCCTGCTCGAGCGCGGCATCGAGCACGTTCTGGCTGTTGCGCGCCACGTTGAAACTGCGGCTGTGGCCGTCCTGGATCACCGTGACCTGGCAATCGGCGCCGCTGGCGGCGGCCGGCTGCACCGCGCGCGCGGGCCGCGGGCCCTTGGGCGCGCCGAACAACTCGAACTTGATGCGCTCGCGCGGCAGGCCCTGGTCCTGCAGCGCCTGCACCACGCTGTCGATCATGGTCGGCGGGCCACAGACGAAGGCATGGTCGATGCCGGCCGGATCGATCCAGCGCTGCAGCAGCTCGCCGACCTTGCCGCCGTCGAGCCGGCCGTTGAACAGCTCGATGTCCTGCGTCTCGCGGCTCATGATGTAGACGATCGAGAAGCGCTGCATGTAGCGGTTCTTGAGGTCTTCGATCTCTTCGCGAAACAGCACCGACGACGAGGCGCGGTTGCCGTAGAACAGCGTGAAGCGGCTGCCCGGCTCGCTGCCCAGCGCGGTCTTGACCAGCGACAGCACCGGCGTGATGCCGCTGCCCACCGCGAACGCGACGAAATGCCGGCTGGCCGCGGGATCAAAATCGATCGTGAAGTTGCCGGCGGGCGGCAGCACGTCCAGCACCTGGCCGGCCGCCAGCTCGCTGTTGGCCCAGGTCGAGAACGCGCCGTCGTCCAGCCGCTTGATCGCCACCCGCAGCTCGCCATCGTCGGGCGCCGAACAGATCGAATACGAGCGGCGCAACTCCTCGCCGCCGACCTCGGTCTTGAGCGTCAGGTACTGGCCCGGCAGGAAACGGTATTCGGGCGCCAGCGCGGCGGGCACGTCGAAGGTCACGACCACCGCGTCGCGGGTATTGCGCGCCACGCGCGCCACGGTCAGGGGATGAAAGCTAGCCATGATGATGTCGGCCCATCAATGCGGTTTGAAATAATCGAACGGCTCCTTGCAGGCCATGCAGCGGTACAGCGCCTTGCACGCGGTCGAGCCGGCCTGGCTGACCAGCCGGGTATTGGCCGAGCCGCATTGCGGGCAGGCCACCGCCGGCGCATCGCGGCGCCGCAGGATGCCGGACACGTCGACGGCGCGCTGCATCGGCGGCGCCACGCCGTATTCGCGCAGCGCCTGGCGGCCCCGCTCGGTCATCCAGTCGGTGGTCCAGGCCGGCGCCAGCCGCGTGCGGATCTCGGCCTGCGCGATGCCGTGCCGGGCCAGCGCGTCGCGGATGCCGCGCGAAATCTCTTCCATCGCCGGACAACCCGAATAGGTCGGCGTGATCGTCACCACGCAGGTCTGCTCCTGCCACGCGACGCCGCGTACCACGCCCAGGTCGACCACCGACAGCACCGGGATCTCGGGATCGGGCACGCTGTCGAGCCAGGCGAGGATGGCCGCGGCATCGGGGCGTTCCATGGTCGTCACCATCACCAGGTCCCGCCCGGATAGGCGCGTTGCAGGAACTGCATCTCGGCCAGCAGATAACCGAGCGCTTCGGTATGGCGGCCCTGCCGCCCGCCCCGATGCGCGGCGTGCCGGGCCTGCGCGGCGTCGGGCAGCACCAGCGTGGCCTGCGCGCAGACCGCCTGCACGTGTTCGGACCACGGCGCGTACAGGCTCTCGAGGCGCACGCCGATGCCCTGCTCGGCCATGCGCAGGTCGAGCGCGTCGTCGATGAACATCTCGCCGGTATAGGGCCAGACCAGGTCGATGGCCTGCTGCATGCGCCGCTGGCTTTCCTCGGTGCCGTCGCCCAGCCGGATCACCAGATCGGACGAGCGCCGCACGTGGTAAGCGGACTCTTTCAGGGATTTTTCGGCGATCGCCGCCACCCGCGCATCGCGCGAGCCGCCCAGCGCCTGCAGCTGGAAGTAGTTCCAGACGTCGAAGAAGAACTGCCGCACCAGGGTCTGCGCGTAGTCGCCGTTGGGCAGCTCGGCCAGCATCAGGTTGCGGTACTGCGGCGCGTCGCGCAGATAGGCCAGCGCGTCCTCGTCGCGGCCCTCGCCCTGCACCTCGCCGGCCAGCGTCAGCCACAGCCGGGCCTGGCCCAGCAGGTCGAGTGCGGTGTTGGTCAGCGCCAGGTCTTCCTCGAGCGCCGGGCCGTGGCCGCACCATTCGGCCAGGCGCTGCGACAGCACCAGCGGCGTGTCGGCCAGCCGCAGCAGGAATTCGGGCTCGCGACAGGCCCCGTCATCGGGCTGGGTTGCGCTGTGCATCGCGGCTCCTAGATGTGCTCGACGCCGTCGGGCATCGGGAAGAAGGTCGGGTGGCGATAGACCTTGCTTTGCGCCGGATCGAACAGTGGCTCCTTGTCGCCGGGATGGCTGGCGACGATATCGGCCGCCCGCACCACCCAGATGCTCAGGCCCTCGTTGCGGCGCGTGTAGACGTCGCGGGCATGGTTGATGGCCATCTGCGCGTCGGTCGCGTGCAGGCTGCCCACGTGTTTGTGCGCCAGCCCGTGCTGGCTGCGGATGAAGACTTCCCAAAGCGGGGTGAGATTGCTGCTCATGGCAAGGGTCTCGTCAATAGCGTGATCGGGGACGGCGGCGGCGTGGCTGGTACCGGGCACCGGACGGCTGCGCGCCTGCGCCGGCCGCGTGTCGGTGCCGCGGCACGCCGCCCGCGCCGGCCGGACGCGCCTGGCC
>JAEZBO010000033.1 GCA_023427085.1 Pseudomonadota bacterium | reverse complement strand
CGCTCAGCGCGCCAGCCACTCGAGCGCGGCCAGCCACAGCGGGATGGTCGCCGCCGAGAGCACCGTGGCGACCGACACCAGCAGCGCCACCAGCCGGCCATCGCCGCCCATGCGCATCGCCAGCACGTAGGCCGACGAGGCGGGCGGCAGCGCGGCGAACAGCACCAGCATCTGGCGCGTCACCATGTCCAGCTGCATCAGTGCGCCGATGGCGAGCGCCGCCAGCGGCAGCCAGAGCAGCTTGACCCCCACCATCCATGCCATCAGCCGGCCATGGCCATGACCGCCTTGCCAGGTCAGGTTGGCGCCGACGCACAGGATGCCCAGCGCCACCGCGGCCGCGCCCAGCCGCGCCATCACGGTGTCGACCGGATCGGGCAGCTGCAGGCCGGCCAGGTTGGCGGCCAGCCCGGCCAGCGTCGCCAGCACCAGCGGATTGCGGGCGATCTCGCGCAGCGGATTGCCGCCGCTCTGGCGCGCCAGCGCATGCACCGCGGCCACGTTGACCATCGGCACCGCGAAACCCACGATCAGCGCCATCACGGTCTGGCCGGCCGGCCCCGCCAGATTGGCGGCCACGGCCAGGCCGATATAGGTATTGAAGCGGTAGCCGCATTGCGCCGTCGACGCATAGGCCATCGGCGCGGGCTTGAACAGCGGCTTGGCCAGCCAGGCCAGCGCCACGCCGGCGGCACACAGCGCCGCGGCCGCCAGCAGCAGATCGACCGCGGTGGCGGCGCTGATCGGCGTGCGCAGGATCGACTGGAACAGCAGCGCGGGGAACAGTACGAAGTAGACCAGCCGCTCGAGGCCGGCGAAGAATTCGCGCGTGAACGACAGCCGGTGATACAGCAGCCAGCCCAGGGCCACGATCAGGAAGTCGGGCAATACCAGCAACAGAACTGACATCTTTCGAAATTTTGTTTTGGGGCCAGCGCCTGGCTTGGGGAAAATCCCGAGGGTTTGCGGCCATTCGGGTCGAGGATAGCTGATATTCTCCAGCATTCGCGTCAGGTGGCAGTTCGCCGGGCAAGCCGACCAGAGACTGTCCTTGCCGCCTGCCTGCCGCACCGTATCCAAGCCTCCCATTTTCAAAAACCAAATCAGGAGTTAGCGATGACCCACTCGCGCACCCTCGCAGCAGTACTGGCCGCCATCAGCGGTTCCGCCGCCTTGCTGGCGGCCCCCCAGGCACTGGCTGCCTTCCCTGACAAGCCGATCCGCGTGATCGTGCCGTTCGCGCCGGGTGGCGCCACCGACATCATCGCCCGCCTGGTGACCCAGCGCATGGCGCAGGAACTCGGCCAGCCGATGGTCGTCGAGAACAAGGGCGGCGCCGGTGGCGCCATCGGCGCAGCCGAAGCCGCGCGCGCCGCGCCCGATGGCTACACGCTTTCGATCGCCACGGTCTCGACTATGGCCGTCAACGCCGCCTGCCGTCCGAAAGACCTGCCCTACGATCCGATCAAGGACTTCGCGCCGGTCACCAACTTCGCCAACACCGCCAACGTGGTGTCGATCAACCCGAAGTTCCCGGCCACCGACTTCAAGTCCTTCCTCGAAGAGCTCAAGAAGAACCCCGGCAAGTATTCGTACGGCAGCTCGGGCACTTGCAGCGTGCTGCACCTGATGGGCGAATCGTTCAAGATGGCCACCGGCACCGACATCGTGCACGTGCCCTACAAGGGCGCCGGCCCCGCTGTGGCCGACACCGTCGGCGGCCAGATCGAGATCATGTTCGACAACCTGCCGTCGTCGAACCCGCAGATCCAGGCCGGTCGCCTCAAGGCCATGGCCATCGCGTGGCCCGAGCAACTGTCGACGCTCAAGGGCGTGCCGACCTTCGCCGAAGCCGGTTTCCCGGTCGTGAACCAGCCCGTCTGGTACGGCCTGCTGGCCCCGGCCGGCACGCCTGCCGAGATCGTCAACAAGCTGCGTGACGCAGCCGTGGTGGCGCTCAAGGATCCCAAGGTGGTCCAGGTGCTGAAAGAGCAGGGCTCGGAAGCCTCGGGCAACACGCCGGAAGAGTTCGCCAAGGAAATCGCCGAACAGTTCGAATGGGCCAAGGACGTCGTGGCCAAGCAGAACATCAAGCTGGACTGATGGCCTGACGGCCGGGTACGACGCTGATCGGGCGTCGTGCTGGCCGGCATCGAAGCGGATGGCGCGAGCCGTCCGCTTTTTTTTTATACTTCGCCGCCATGAGCAGCAAATCCCGCCACGTCTCCGAAACGCCCGCCACGCAACTGCTGCGCAAGCTCGGCGTGCCGTTCACCGAACACGTCTACGACTACGTCGATCACGGCGGCAGCAACGAGGCCGCGCGCCAGCTCGGGCTCGATCCGCATGCGGTGGTCAAGACGCTGATCATGGAAGACGAGGCCGCCCGGCCGCTGGTGGTGCTGATGCACGGCGACCGCGAGGTCTCGACCAAGAACCTGGCGCGCCAGGCCGGCCTGAAAAAGATCGCGCCCTGCGCGCCCGACGTGGCGCAGCGCCATTCGGGCTATCAGGTCGGCGGCACCTCGCCGTTCGCCACGCGCAAGCGCATGCCGGTGTGGGTCGAGGCCTCGGTGCTGGCCTTGCCGGGCGTCTACCTCAACGGCGGCCGGCGCGGCTACCTGATCGGCATCGATCCGCAGGTGCTGGTGACAGTGCTGTCGGCCAAGGCCGTCGACGCGGCGCTATAGCCGCGGCCGGCCGCCACGCTCGGCGCCGCTTGCTGCGCGCAGACGCCACGGGCGGCCTCGCCCCGGCGCACCACGCGCTGAGGTAATCCGCTACCACCCGCCCGGCCGCGTGCGGCGTCACAATCGATCGCACAACAACACCGGCAGGCAGCCGGGCCGTCGCGTGCGCCATCGGGGCGCGCGCCTTCACGTCCACGGAGACTCGCATGGCGAAAAAACTCTTGATGCTGGTCGGCGACTACGCCGAAGACTACGAAACCATGGTGCCGTACCAGACCTTGCTGGCGGTCGGCCATACGGTGCATGCCGTGTGTCCCGACAAGAAGGCCGGCGACCAGGTCGCCACCGCGATCCATGATTTCGACGGTGCGCAGACCTACAGCGAAAAGCGTGGCCACAACTTCACGCTCAATGCCGATTTCGACCAGATCGATCCGGCGCACTACGACGGCCTGGTGATTCCGGGTGGCCGCGCGCCCGAATACCTGCGCATGAACGCGCGCGTGATCGAGATCGTCAAACACTTCGACGCGGCCCGCAAGCCGATCGCCGCGGTCTGCCACGGCGCCCAGCTGCTGGCGGCTGCCGACGTACTCAAGGGCCGCACGTGCTCGGCCTATCCGGCCTGCGCGGCCGAGGTCAAGCTGGCCGGCGGCACCTATGCCGACATCGCGATCGACGCCGCGCACACCGACGGCAACCTGGTCACCGCGCCGGCCTGGCCCGCGCATCCGGCCTGGCTGGCGCAGTTTCTTGCGGTGCTGGGAACAAAAATCGTACATTGACATGCCCGGCCGGCCCGCCGGTCCCTTCGGGGCCGCGGGCCCGCGCCGCCCGGCCGTCCCGCGTGGCGGCCGTCATGGAGCATCGTCATGTGTGAAATCTTCATCCGCGCCAACGAGCGCTCGTACACCAGCGAATCGCGCTCGCTGCGCCTGCACGGCGTGGCCACCAGCGTGCGGCTCGAAACCCTGTTCTGGCGCGTGCTCGAAGACATCGCCGAACGCGACGGCATGCGCATCAACCAGTTGATCGAGCGGCTCTACGACGAGCTGGTCGCCTATCGGGGCGAGGCCGCCAACTTTGCGTCGTTTCTGCGGGTCTGCTGCCTGCGCTATCAATTGCTGCTGGCCGAGGGCCGCATCCCGGCCGACCGCAGCGTCAGCGTGCGTTCGCTCGATGCCGAGCAGGTGTTCGATGGTCTGGCGGCCGATCTGTACGACACGCGGGCGCTGCACGCGCAGGTCTGAAAAGGGAAGTGCCGGATCGCAGGCGGGACGGGCGGCCGCGCCGCGCGCAAGACCTTCGGGTGATGGCCTCGCCGACAGGAATCGAACCTGTAATCTCCCCTTAGGAGGGGGAAGTTATATCCATTTAACTACGGCGAGATGCCGGCTGGCGCGCGTGGCGCAGCGGGCCCGGGCCTGGCCGCGCAAGGCGCCGAGGGGGCGCTGGGGCGGCGTTTTCCGGCAGGCATGATAGCACTGATCCCGAGGGCCAAGCGCTTGCCGGCGAGGGCCGCCGGACGGCAAAAATGCTATTCCTGGCGACAGGGGTTTTCCTTCCGTCTGATGCTTATTTCTATATGATTCATGCCGGACCCGATGCGGCATAACGAGAAAAAGGCGGGCCGCTTGGGCTCCAGACGGAGCGCTCCTTTGTTGGGCCATCATGTCATCTCAATCCGAAGTCTTTTCCGTTCGTACCGTCGTGCTCGGGACGCTGGTGGTGCTGTTCGCCATGGGCGTGCGCGCCACGTTCGGCCTGTTCATGCAGCCGATGGGCCTGCAGCAGGGCTGGGGCCGCGAAGTGTTCTCGATGGCGTTCGCGATCCAGAACCTGGTCTGGGGCGTGGCCTGTATCGGCATGGGCATCCTGGCCGATCGTTATGGCTCGGGCCGCACCATCGCGCTGGGCGTGGTGCTGTACGTGCTGGGCATGATCGGCACGCGCTTCGCGTCCAGTGAGCTCGAACTGATGCTGACCGCCGGCGTGCTGGTCGGCCTCGGGCAGGCGGGCACCACCTTCCCGGTGATCCTGCCGGTCATCGCGCGCTCGGTGCCTGCCGCCTCGCGCAGTACCGCGATGGGCATCGCCAGCGCCGGCGGCTCGATGGGCCAGTTCCTGATCGTGCCGTCGGGCCAGTTGCTGATCGAAGGCGTGCAATGGACCGGCGCCTTGTGGGCGCTGTCGATGATCGTCGCGATCGCGCTGCCGATGGCCTACTGGTTGCGCGGCCGCCCCGCCCCCCCCGCCCCCGCGCCGGGCGCGCGGGGG
>JAEZBO010000008.1 GCA_023427085.1 Pseudomonadota bacterium | reverse complement strand
GCGCGCGGGAGCGGCCGTGCGGGCTGCCGACGGTTGGGCTGCCGACGGTCGGGCCGCAGGTGCGCGGCGGGCCGAAGACCGGGTCGGCGGCGGCGGCGATTCGGTGCGAGTCTTGGACATGGACGTTCGGAAAGTTGCCTTACAACTTAACAATGATGTAATTTATCTAAAACCATTATCCGCCGACTGGCCATCCGCTGTCTCGGCATCGACATCGCAACACCCCTGCCCGGCCCGCCTGGCGCGGCAGGTCTCGATTTCCCTTGCAACACCGCGTCAGGGGCGGGTCTAGCGGCCCGCTCGCCGGGTCCGCCCGGCAACCATCACGGACGGGCCCGCCCGTCCGGCGCTTCAGTTCAAAAAAAGAAACGAGGAGACAAACAGATGTTGAGCAAACTGATCCAGGCAAGTTGCCTGGCGCTGGGCCTGAGCCTGGCTGCCAGCGCGGTCCACGCCCAGGCGGGACAACCGGTGCGAGTGGTGGTGCCCTTCAACCCGGGCGGCGGCTCCGACCTGTTCGGCCGGCTGGTGGCGCCGGCGCTGGGCAAGGCCATGCAGGAAACCGCCATCGTCGAGAACCGCGCCGGCGCCGGCGGCATCATCGGCGCCGAGGCGGTGGTGCGCTCCAAGCCCGAGCAGCGCATGCTGCTGGTATCGGACTCGGCGATCTACACCATCGTGCCGGCGCTTTATCCCAATCTGTCGTTCAAGCGCGAAGAGCTGGTCCCGGTGGCCAACCTGGCCTTGTTCGGCAACGTGCTGGTGGTGCCTGCCGCCTCGCCGTTCAAGACGCTGGAAGACCTGCTCAAGGCCGCGCGCGAGCAGCCCGGCAAGCTCAGCATCGGCTCGAGCGGCGCCGGCGGCATCACCCACCTGTCGGCCGAGAAGCTGATGGAGGCGGCGAAGATCAAGCTGGTGCACGTGCCGTACAAGGGCAGCGGGCCGGCGATCTCGGACCTGGCCGGCGGCCACGTCGACATGATCTTCACCGGCCTGCCCTCGGTGATGGAGCTGCTGCGCAGCGGCCGGCTGCGCGCGCTGGCGATCGCCACGCCCGAACGCTCGCCCTATGCCAAGGAGATCCCGACGGTGGCCGAATCGGGCGTGCCGGGCTTCGTCTCGATGATCTCGCAAGGCCTGTTCGCGCCGCCCGGCACCTCGGCCGAGACGGTGCAGAAGCTCAATGCGGCGGTGGTCGATTTCATGCAGCAGCCCGATACGCAGGAGACGCTGCGCAAGATGATGGTCGAACCGGTCAAGCAGTCGCCTGCCGAGTACAAGCAGTGGCTCGACGCCGAGGCGATCGAATGGGCCGCGCTGATCAAGCGCGCAAACGTAAAGGTGGAATGAAGATGATCGATGTCTATGCCTGGCGGACCTCCAACGGCTTGCGCGCCACCGTCGCGATGGCCGAGTGCGGGCTGCCGCACCGGGTGCTGCCGATCGACCTGGGCCAGGGCGCCAACAAGCGCGCCGACTATCTGCAGATCAACCCCAGCGGCCAGATCCCGGCCATCGTCGATCCCGACGGGCCGGGCGGCCGGCCGCTGCGGCTGGCGCAGTCGGGCGCCATCGTGCTGTACGCCTGCCAGAAGGCCGGCCGGCACGTCCCGCAAGACCCGGCCGTGCATGCGCAGGCCATGCAATGGTTCCTGCAATCGGCCAGCGACATCGCCGGCACCAGCGCGGCGCTGAACCAGGTCGAGACCGTGTCGCCCGACAAGGTGCCGGGCCACATCGCGCTGTTCCAGAAGCGCCTGCTGCGTTATTTCGGCGTGGCCGAGCAGCAGTTGCAGCAGCGCGATTACCTGGCCGGCGAGTTCAGCTTCGCCGACATGATGCTCTATCCCAACTATGCGCTGCGGCGCGCCTCGCTCGACGCGGCCACGCTGCCGGCGCTGACGGCCTGGGGCGAGCGCATGGCCGCGCGGCCGGGCGTGCAGGCCGGCATGCGCCTGCTGACCGACGCGGGGGCCTGACGATGGCCGACATGAACGGCGCCGAGGCGCTGGTGCGCACGCTGGTGGCGGCTGGCGTCGACACCTGCTTCGCCAACCCGGGGACCTCGGAGATGCATTTTGTCGCGGCGCTCGACCGCGTGCCGGGCATGCGTTGCGTGCTTGGACTGGCCGAGATCGTCGTGACCGGTTGCGCCGACGGCTATGGCCGCATGGCCGGCAAGCCGGCCGCCACGCTGCTGCATTGCGGGCCGGGGCTGAGCAACGGCCTGGCCAACCTGCACAACGCCCGCCGCGCACGCACGCCGATCGTCAACATCGTCGGCGACCATGCCGGCTATCACGTGCGCTACGACACGCCGCTGACCAGCGACGTCGAGACGCTGGCGCAGCCGATGTCGGCCTGGGTGCGCAAGGCCGGCGATGCCGCCGACGTGGCACGGCTGGCCGCCGAGGCGGTGCAGGCCGCCGGCCACGCGCCGGGCCGCGTGGCGACCTTGGTGCTGCCCGCCGACACGGCCTGGAATCCGTCTGGCGGCCCGCAAGCGCCCTTGCCGGTCGCGGCGCCGACGCGGCCCGACGAAGGCCGCATCCGCGCGGTACAGCAGGCATTGCGCGGCGACGCGGGTGTCAGTCAACCCAGCGGCCAGCGCGCCATGCTGCTGCTCGGCCAGGGCGCCTTGACCGAAGCCTCGCTGCGGCTGGCCGCCCGTATCGCCGCGGCCACCGGTGCCGCGCTGCGCACCACCACCTTCGTGGCGCGCATGGCGCGCGGCCGGGGCCGCCCGGCCGTCGACCGCCTGCCCTACGCCATCGAACAGGCCACCGCGGTGCTGGCCGACGTGCGCCAGCTGGTGCTGGTCGGCGCCGCGCCGCCGGCGGCGTTCTTCGCTTATCCGGGCAAGCCCAGCGAACTGTGGCCGCGCGAGGCGCAGCTGCACACGCTGTGCGAGCCTGACGAGGACGCCCATTTTGCGCTGGCCAGCCTGGCCGAGCAGCTGGGCCTCGATGCCGATGCGCCCGCTGGCGACGCCACGGCATCCGCCCGCCATGCCATGGCCGAGGCGCCCAGCGGCCCGTTCACGCCGGCCGCCTTCGGCCAGGTGCTGTGTCGGCTGCTGCCCGAACAGGCCATCGTGATGGAGGATGCCGTCACGTCCGGACGCGGGCTGTTCGAGCCGACCTTCGGCGCCGCGCCGCACGACTGGCTGCAGAACACCGGCGGCGCGATCGGCGGCGGCCTGCCGACCGCCACCGGCGCGGCGATCGCCTGCCCCGACCGGCCGGTGATCTGCCTGCAGGCCGACGGCGCCGGCATGTATTCCTTGCAGGCCTTGTGGACCCAGGCGCGCGAACGGCTCAAGGTCGTGACCGTGGTGTTCGCCAACCGTGCCTATCGCATCCTGCAAGGCGAACTCAAGGCGGTCGGCGCGGCGCCCGGCCCGGCGTCCGAAAAGCTCTTCAGCCTGCAGGACCCGTCGCTGGACTGGGTCAAGCTGGCCGAAGGCATGGGCGTGCCGGCCGCCCGCACCGACAGCATGCAGGGCCTGGCCCAGCTGCTGCAACGCGGCCTGCGCGAAGACGGCCCGTTCCTGATCGAACTGCAATGCTGAATCCGCCATCCCGATCGCCTTGCCACCCGGAGACTCAATGAAAATCGACAAGGTCAGTCTGACGCTGTTTTCGTGGGACGACATCCCGCCCACCAGCTACGCCGCGCACACCGGCAAGTTCGCCGGCTCCAGCAAGCTCGGCCTGCTGGCCATCGGCACCGACGCCGGCATCACCGGCCACGCCTTCCTGGGCTCGGCCTACTATCCGGCCGACCTGGACGGGCCGAACCTGATCAAGTACCTGAAGCCGCTGCTGATGGGCCAGGACCCGCTGGACCGCGAGCGGCTGTTCCAGACCATGTGGAAGCGCGCGCGCACCACGCCGATCCGCACGCTGGGCGCCTGCGACGTGGCCTTGTGGGATATCGCCGGCAAGGCGGCGGGATTGCCGATCCACCAGTTGATCGGCAGCTATCGCAACAAGATCCGCGCCTACGCCAGCTCGATGATCCTGGATTCGGTGCAGGAGTACGCCGACGAGGCGCTGCTGTACCAGTCGAAGAACTGGGCCGCCTACAAGATCCATCCGCCGCATCCGTGGCAACAGGACATCAAGGTCTGCGAGGCGGTGCGCCGCGCGGTCGGCGACGATTACCTGCTGATGCTGGATTCGGCCTGGGCCTACCAGTATCCCGAGGCGCTGCGGGTCGGCCGGGCGATCCAGGAGCTCGACTACTACTGGTACGAGGATCCCTTGCAGGACCACGACCTGTACAACTACGTCAAACTGAAGCAGCAGCTGCACATCCCGATCATGGCGACCGAGGCGCCGGCCACGGTGCTGGATGCCTACGTGCCTTGGCTGATGCAGGGCGCCACCGATTTCCTGCGCGGCGACGTGCCGCTCAAGGGCGGCATCACCAACATGCTCAAGGCCGCGCATCTGGCCGAGGCCTTCCGGCTCAACTACGAGATCCACCACGGCGGCAATTCGCTCAACAACGTCGCGCAGCTGCACGTGGCGATGGCGATCAAGAACACCGAGTTCTTCGAGGTGCTGCTACCGGGCGGCGCGCAGAAATACGGCCTGATCGACGACATCGAGCCGGACGCCGACGGTTACGTGCATGCGCCCACCGGTCCGGGGCTGGGCGCCAACATCGACTTCGAGCTGATCGCCCGCAAGCAGGTGGCGGTGCTGTAGCGCCCGCCGGCCGATGCAGGCCGGCCGGCGCACGGCCCAGCGATCAGCCGGCCTTGCCGCTCGTGCCCAGCGCGGTCTCGAGCAGGCTGTTGACCAGGTCGTTGACCGGCACGCCGTCGGCCTGGGCCTTGGCGCGCAGCGCGTCGATCAACGGCTGGCGCAGCTTGACCGGAAACGCCACCAGGCCGGCGGCCTGGTCGAGCTTGCGCTGCTCGCGGCGGTCGGGCGCGGGCGTGGTGCCGCTCAGCTTGCCGCTCTGGACCGCGGCATTGTGCTGGCCCATCAGCTTGAGGGCTTTGTTCTTTTCGAGGTCGGTCTTTTTCATGGCGGTGCCTGAGGCGGAAAACAGGGTGGGCGTAAGCGCGGGTTCGTGCTTTTAACACGTTCGGCCACGATACACGGTCAACCCGATCCGGCCGCGGCGGGAGTAAATTCGACGCACCTCGACACGGAGAACCCTCATGGCTACCGGCACCGTCAAGATCCACCACGTCCTGCGCGCATCGCCCGAACGGGTCTATCGCGCCTTCCTCGAGCCCGACGCCATCGCAAAATGGCTGCCGCCCTACGGATTCACCTGCCAGGTCGAGCATCTGGACGCCCGGGTCGGCGGCACCTACCGCATGGCATTCCGCAACTTCGGCTCGGGCAACAGCCACAGCTTCGGCGGTGAATACCTCGAGCTGGTGCCGTTCGAGAAGATCCGTTATTCGGATCGCTTCGACGATCCCAACCTGCCCGGGCAGATGATGGCCACCATCACGCTGCGCGAGGTGGCCTTTGGCACCGAGCTCAACATCGTGCAGGAAGGCCTGCCCGAGATGATCCCGGTGGAGATGTGCCACTTGGGCTGGCGCGAGTCGCTGGCGCAACTGGCGCAGCTGGTCGAGCCGCAGATCCCGGGCTGAGGCTGGGCGGGGGTGCCCGGCCGCGGCTCGGCGTCATGCCGGCAGCCGGCAAGCTCGCAGCTGGACGCCTGCCGCGCGAGCGCTTGCGCGGCGCACCGGCCGCGCTGCAAGGCCGGGCTGTCAGGCCGCCATGGCCGGCGGCCAGGCCGGCGCGTCGTGCAGCAGCACGCGGCCATCGACCTCGGCGACGCTCTTGCAGCCGCAGAACGCCATCGTCAGGTCGAGCTCCTTGTGGATGATCTGCAAGGCGCGCGTGACGCCGGCCTCGCCCTGCGCGCCCAGGCCGTACAGCATCGCGCGGCCGATATAGACGCCGCGCGCCCCCAGCGCCAGCGCCTTGAGCACGTCCTGGCCGCTGCGGACGCCGCCGTCCAGATGGACCTCGGTGCGCGCCCCCACTGCCTGCACGATCGCCGGCAAGGCGCGGATGCTGGACAGCGCGCCATCGAGCTGGCGGCCGCCGTGGTTGGACACGATGATGGCGTCGGCGCCGACCCGCTGCGCCAGGCGTGCATCGTCGGCGTCCGAGATGCCCTTGAGCACCAGTTTGCGATCCCACAGCCGGCGGATCCACGCGATGTCGTCCCAGTCCATCGACGGGTCGTACTGGCGCGAGCTCCAGTCGGCCATCGAGGCCATGTCGCCGACGCCGTCGGCATGGCCGACGATGTTGCCGAAGCTGCGCCGGCGCGTGCCCAGCATGCCCAGGCACCAGGCTGGCTTGCCGGCCATGTTCAGCAGATTGCGCAGCGTCAGGCGTGGCGGCGCGGTCAGGCCGTTCTTGAGGTCCTTGTGGCGCTGGCCGCTGATCGGCAGGTCCAGCGTCAGCACCAGCGCATCGCAGTTGGCGTCGTAGGCGCGCCGCACCAGCTTCTCGACGAAGCCGCGGTCGCGCATCATGTAGAGCTGGAACCAGAACGGATGGCCGTCGGTCGCCTCGCTGACGTCCTCGATCGAGCAGATGCTGACCGTCGACAGCGTGAACGGCACGCCGAAGCGTTTGGCGGCACGCGCGGCCAGGATCTCGCCGTCGGCATGGATCATGCCGGTCAGGCCGGTCGGCGCGATCGCCACCGGCATGCTGACCGGCCGGCCCAGCATCGCCGACTGCGTGCTGCGCTCGCTCAGGTCGATGGCCACCCGCTGGCGCAGCAGCAGCCGCTGGAAATCCGCTTCGTTGGCGCGATAGGTCGATTCGGTCCACGAACCGACGTCGACGTAGTCGTAGAACATCCGCGGCACCCGGCGGCGCGCCATCACGCGCAGGTCTTCGATGCAGGTCACAACTGTCATGCGTTTTCGCCGCCGCCGCGCGGCGGGCGCCTTTCTGAACGGAATGAAGACGGCCCTGCAACGGGCCGCCTGGGCGAAATAGCGGCCCTGGCATCGAGCCGCCCTGGCGGGCGCGGCGGCTGCATCGAGGGGCCCGCGCGCGGGCCGCTCGGACGCCGGCCGCCCGCACGACTACACGGTGACCTTGGCCTGCTCGATGACCTTGGCCCACTTCTTCTTTTCGTCGACGATGAAGGCGGCAAACCGTTCGGGGCTGCCGCCGCCATCTTCGGCGCCGACACTGGCGAGCCGCTCGATCACATCGGGTTCGCGCAGGATCTGGTTCAGCTCGTCGTTCAGCCGCGCCACCAGCGCGGCATCGACGCCGGCCGGACCGACCAGCCCATACCAGGTGCTGGCGTCGAAGCCCTCGTAGCCCGACTCGGCCATGGTCGGCACCTGCGGCTGCGCCGGCGAGCGCTGCAGCCGGGTCTGCGCGATCGCCACCAGCTTGCCGCTGGCCAGGTGCGGCGTGGCGGCGGTCATGGTCTCGAAGCTGTATTCGATCTGGCCGCCCAGCAGGTCGGTCATCATCGCGCCCGAGCCGCGATACGGCACGTGCATCGCGTCGATGCCGGCGCGCAGCTTGAACATCTCGAGCGCCAGATGCTGCAAGGACCCCGGGCCGGCCGAGCCGAAGCTGACCGCGCCCGGCTCCTTGCGGCAACGCTCGACCAGCGCCGGCAGCGTGCGGGCCTGTTGATCGGCGCGGCATACCAGCAGCCCGGGCGAGATGCCGGCCAGCATGATCGGCGTGAAGTCGCGCTCGACCTCGTAGCCGAGCTTCGGATAGAGGCTGGGCGCCACCGCGTGGTTGCTGAAGTTGGTCATCAACAGGAAGCTGCCGTCGGCCGGCTGCTTGGCGACGTACTCGGCGGCGATGACACCGGCCGCGCCGGCGCGGTTCTCGACCACCACCGAGGTCTTCAGGCGGGTACCGAGTTTCTGCGCCAGCAGCCGCGACACCATGTCGGTGCCGCCGCCGGGCGGAAAGCCCACCACGATGCGCATCGGATCGGGCAGGCTGCCCTGGGCGCGCAAACCCAGTGGCAGCAGAGCGGAAGCAGCGGCGGCCGCAGCCGCGCCCAGGACCTGGCGTCGATTCATGTCGTCTCCTCGTTTCGTTATGCCGAAAGTGTAGGAACGCCAGCGTGCTCGCGGCAAACTCGAAATTTTTGAACCGGCGCTGAGTTTTTCTCACAAGGCGCGCCAGGTCGCCGGATCGCCGGTCACCGATCGTCGGCCGCCCAAGTTTTTCTTGAACGGCGCTGCAGTATTTCTCGCTGGACCGGCCCGCCGGCGGCTTCCTACACTTTCCCGATCGCCACCCCGGCCGCCCCGGCCCATCATGAGAAGCATATGACCCAGCCCATCATCGTCGAGCGCGACGGCGCGATCGCCACGATCACGCTCAACAGTCCCGAAAAAATGAATGCCATGAACCTTGCCATGTGGCAGGGCCTGACCGCCGCGATGACGCAGCTGGACGCCGACGACTCGGTGCGCTGCATCGTGCTGCGCGGCGCCGGTGAACAGGCCTTTTCGGCCGGCGCCGACATCGAGGAATTTCCGCGTACCCGCAAGGACAAGCAGGCCGCCCGCGCCTATGGCGAGGTGACCCACCGCGCGATGCGCGCGGTGGCCGACAGCCGCCATCCGACGCTGGCGGTGATCCACGGCGCCTGCGTGGGCGGCGGCCTCGAACTGGCCTCGATGTGCGACATGCGCATCTGCGGCCGCTCGAGCCGCTTCGGCGCGCCGATCAACCGGCTTGGGCTGGTGATGTCCTACGGCGAGCTGGGCGGCATCGTCGCGCTGGCCGGCCAGGCCGTCGCGCTCGAGATCGTGCTGGAAGGCCGGGTATTCGGCGCCGACGAGGCGCAGCAGAAAGGCCTGGTCAACCGCGTGGTCGACGACGACGCGGTGACGGCCGAAGGCCAGGCCGCGGCGCGCCGCATCGCCCACGGCGCGCCGCTGGTGGCGCGTTGGCACAAGCAGTTCGCCCGGCGGCTGCAGGACACCACCCGGCCGCTGACGCCGGCCGAACAGGATCAGGCCTACGACTGCTTCGACACCGAGGATTTCCGCATCGGCTACCAGGCCTTCCTGGCCAAGCAGAAACCGGCCTTCGTCGGCCGATGATCTACCGGCGATCCACCTGTGATCGGCTGCTGATCGGCCGGTGATCGGCTGCTGATCGGCGACATCCGCGGCATCCACGGCATCGGCGGCGCCGTTCCCTTTTTCTTCTTTCCGCAGGACTCCAAGCATGACTCTTCCCCTAGCCAAGCTGCGCGTGCTCGACGTCAGCCAGATTATGGCCGGCCCCTACTGCTGCATGCTGCTGGGCGACATGGGCGCCGACGTGATCAAGGTCGAGGCGCCGGGCACCGGCGACCAGACCCGTCGCGCCATGGGCTTTCGCCTCAAGGGCGACGACAGCGGCGGCTTTCTGGCGCTCAATCGCAACAAGCGCAGCGTCACCATCGACCTCAAGCACGAGCAGGGCCGCCAGGCCTTCTACGAACTGGTGCGCCAGGCCGACATCCTGGTCGAGAACAACCGGCCCGGCGTGGCCGCGCGGCTCAAGATCGACTTCGACACGCTGCATGCGATCAACCCGCGGCTGGTCTACGCCAGCATCTCGGGTTTCGGCCAGACCGGCCCGTGGTCGCGCCGGCCCGGGCTGGACCTGATCGCGCAGGCCAGCTGCGGCGCCATGAGCGTGATGGGCGAACCGGGCGGCGCGCCGATGAAATCCAGCGTGCCCTTCGCCGACCTGGGCGCGGCGCTGTTCGCCGCCTACGCCATCCTCAGCGCGGTGATCGGCCGCCAGCAGACCGGCCTGGGCCAGTACATCGACGCCTCGCTGTACGAGACCGCGCTGGGCCTGTCGGTCTGGGAAAGCGCCGAGTTCTGGGGCACCGGCAAGGTGCCGGCGCCGCTGGGCAGCGCCAACCGCATGAGCGCGCCCTACCAGGCGGTGCGCGCGGCCGACCGCTACATGGTCATCGGCGCGGCCAACAACAAGCTGTGGCAGGCGCTGTGCGGCGTGATCGGCCGGCCCGAGCTGCTCGAGGATCCCCGCTTCGTCGACAACGTCGCGCGCCTGAAGCACCGCGGCGAGCTGATCCCGCTGATCGAGGCGGCGCTGGCCGGCGACGATGCCGAGCGCTGGGTCGAGCGCCTGCTGGCGGCTGGCGTGCCGGCCGCGCCCATCCTCGACTACGACGAAGCGCTGAACACCGAGCAGGCGCGCGCGCGCGACATGGTCATGGAGGTCGACCATCCGATCGAAGGCAAGGTCAAGGTGCTGGGCTTTCCGGTCAAGCTCAGCCATACGCCGCAGCAGGTGCGTTATCCGGCGCCGCTATTGGGCCAGCACACCGCCGAGATCTTCCGCGAGCTGGGGATAGACAGCGAGCGCTACGAGCAGTGGAGCGAGGCCGGCGCGTTCGGCGTGGGTACGCCCGACGCGGCGACGCCCGGCGTCCCCACGACGCCCGAGACGGCCTGACATTCCTCGCGCACCCAGGCCATGAAGGCCTGGATGCGCGGGTCGGCTTCGCGCTCGGCCGAATAGACCACGTAGTACGAGAACTCGACCGGCAGCGCGTGTTCGGGAAACAGCTCGACCAGCCGGCCCGCCGCGACGTCGCGCTCGACCCAGATACGCTTGGCCAACGCCACGCCCAGGCCGTCGATGGCCGCATCGATCACCAGGTGGCTGGGCCAGAACGACGGCCCGCGCGCGGTATCGATGCCGCTGGCACCGGCCTTGTCCAGCCAGGTCGCCCAATCGGGATTGCTGACGTCGTCGTAGGTGCTGTCGTCATGCAGCAGCACGTGATGGCGCAGGTCGTCGACCACCGCCAGCGGTTGCTCGCCAGCCAGCAGCGCCGGGCTGCAGACCGGGCAGACCGACACCGGCAGGCAGGGCTCGGCATGCAGCCCGTGATAATCGCCCCGGCCGTAACGCACCTCGACGTCGACGTCGTCGCGGGTGAAGTCCGACATGTGCTTGGAGGTCGAGACCCGCAGGTCGATGTCCGGGTGGCGGGCCATGAAGCGATGCATGCGCGGGATCAGCCACTTGACCGCGAAGGTCGGCGGCACGTTGACCTTGAGCGCCTGCACCAGCCGCTCGCGATGCACCCGGTAGGTCGCCTGCACCAGTTGCCGGAAGGCTTCCTGCACGCCCGGCAGGTAGGCCTTGCCGGCACTGGTCAGCACCAGCGACTTGGTGTCGCGCACGAACAGCGACAGGCCCAGGTTGTCCTCGAGCACCTTGATCTGGTGGCTGACCGCCGACGGCGTGACGCAGAGCTCTTCGGCCGCCCGAGTGAAACTCAGGTGGCGCGCGGTGACCTCGAAGGCGCGGAGCGGATTGAGCGGCGGTAGCTGGCGGGGCATGGTGAGGCCATCTTAGTGCAGATCAGCCTGGATCAGCTCGGTGACCTGCACCGCGGTGGCCGCCGACAGCGTCCAGCCCAGGTGGCCGTGGCCGGTGTTGTAGTACACCCCGGCGCGGCGGCCACGCTTCACGCGCGGCATCATGTCCGGCATCATCGGCCGCAGGCCGGCCCACGGCACCACCCGCGCGGTGCTCATCGCGAAGTTGGCGCGGGTCCAGCGCACCAGCGGGTCGATGCGATCGGCGCGGATGTCGCGGTTCTCGCCGTTGAACTCGGCGGTGCCGGCCACGCGGAAACGATCGCGGCCCAGCCGCGACGTGACGATCTTGGCCTTTTCGTCGAGCAGGCTGGTCCACGGCGCGCCTTGCACGCTGGCCTCGTCGTCCAGGTGCACGGTGATCGAATAGCCCTTGACCGGATAGACGTTCAGGCGCTCGCCGGCCATCGCCGCGAGGCCGCGGCTGCCGACGCCGCCGCAGACCACGATGGCGTCGACGTCCAGCATGTCCGGCACGGCGGCGGCCACGCCGCTGGCCGCATCGATGGCGTGCGTGCCGACCTGGACCTTGCCGTGGGCAAAGTCCAGGCTGCCGACCTCGCGGCCGTACAGGAAACGCGCGCCGTGGCGCTCGCAGGCGGCGGCCAGTCCGCGCGTGAACTTGTGGATGTCGCCGGTCGCGTCCGAGCGGGTGTAGTAGCCGCCGACATAGCGGCCGGTCAGGGTCGGCTCGAGCGTGGCGATCTCGGCCGGCGTGACCGCAACGCGGTCGAGACCGCCCTGCCGCAGCAGCGCATTGCTCTTGCCGGCCGCCTCGAAACTGGCGCGGTCGTGATAGAAGTGCAGGATGCCGCGCTGCTCGAGATCGAAGGACACGCCCTCGCGCTCGGCCATCTCGAACAGATGGCGGCGCGCCTCGATGGCCAGCTGGGTGGTCAGCACGGTGTTCTGGCGGTACTTGCGGATGGCCCACAGGAATTCGGCCAGCCAGCTGTACTTGTGCCACGAGGGCCGCGGGTTCAGCAGCAGCGGCGCGTCCGGCTGGAACATCCAGCGCAGGCCCTTGAGCAGCGTGGCCGGCTGGTTCCAGACCTCGGCATTGCTGGCCGACAACTGCCCGCCGTTGGCGAACGAGGTGTCCATGGCGGCGTACAGCCTGCGGTCGACGACGGTGACGTCGTGGCCGGCCTGCGTGAGCAAATAGGCAGTGGTGACGCCGGTGATGCCGGCGCCGAGAACGGCGATGCGGGACATGTGTGGTCCTTGGATAGCAGAGGGGCGAGGGCCTTGTGGCCACCGCACCCCATCTGTCCCGGTACCTGAGAGTTTGAGCCGCGCGACGCGCGTCGCGGCATCCCCTTCGGTGGGCGCGCACGGCGCCGCTCTCCAGATCGTCTGGCCTGCGCAGTCCTGGTGCCTGAGAGTTTCCGGGGCGGTTGCTCCGTCGGCGCCGGTATCGTGACCGGACTCTTCTGCGCGGCATTGTTCCGACGTGGCAAGGATAGCCGCCCGCCCGCGCCGCTGGCAAGCGCAGCAACGCGGCGCGACTGTGCCGCAGGCACCACACCCATGCCGTACGGCATTGCCAAACGAAGCCGCGAAGTCCGATAATCACCGCCATTGATTGATAACCGTTCGCATTCCTGTTCATGCGACGACCGAGGCAGGACTTCCCCCATGAGCGGATCGCAGGCGGCAGCGCAGCAAGTCGCGCATCTCTATGGCGACCATCACCCGTGGCTGCTGAGCTGGCTGCAACGCCGGCTGGGCAACGCCGCCGACGCCGCCGACCTGGCCCATGACGCCTTCGTGCGGCTGCTGACGCGGCCGCTGCATTTCGACAGCGCGCCGCAGGCGCGCGTCTACCTGCGCACCATGGCCGGCGGCCTGTGCGTCGATCTGTGGCGCCGCCGCACGCTCGAGCAGGCCTGGCTGGATGCGCTGGCCGCCCAACCCGAAGCCTGCGCGCCGTCGGCCGAACAGCAGGCCATCGTGCTCGAGGCCCTGCACGAGATCGACGCCATGCTGCGCGGCCTGCCGGCCCGCACCGCCCATGCCTTCGTGCTGGCGGTGGCGTGCGAGATGACCGACAAGGAAGTCGCCGCGCAGTTGGGCGTGAGCACGCGCACCGTGCGCAACCACGTCGCGTTGGCCATGCTCGCCTGCATGCAGCTCGAGGCCAGCCGGGTCGTGCACGAGCGCGACGCCGACAGCGGCGCGATGGCGGCGCCACCGGCCAAGCCCGTCCCGCAAGCGTGATCGGCGCCGGCACGCCGCCGCTGCGGCACGACATCGCGGCACCTTCGCATCAGGCCATGGAACAGGCCGCGCAGTGGTATGCGCTGCTGCGCTCGGGCGAGGCATCGGCGCGCGACCGCCAGCGCTGGCAGGCCTGGCTGGACGCGGCCGGCGAGCACCGCCAGGCCTGGGGTTTCGTCGAACGGGTGGGCCGGCGTTTCGAGCCGGTGCAGGGCAGCCCCGACCGCGAGGCGGCCGCCAGCGCATTGCGACAGGCACGCCAGGACCCGACCCGGCGCCGCCGGCAGCTGGTGCTGGGCGGCCTCGGCGCACTGGGCCTGGGCAGCCTGGCCTGGACCGGCTGGCGCCACACCCCGCTGCCGACGCTGGCGGCCAACTGGTCGGCCGACCACCGCGCCGGACTGGGCCAGACCCGCCACATCACGCTGCCCGACGGCACGCAGGTCTGGCTCAGGGCGCTCGGCGCCTTCGATGCCGACTACAGCGCCACGCAGCGGCTGCTGCGGCTGCGCGCCGGCGAGATGCTGATCGAGACCGCCAGCGATCCGGCCCGCGCATTTTTCGTCGACACCGGACAGGGCCGCATGCAGGCGCTGGGGACCCGATTCACGGTCAAGCAGGAGCCGCGCCACACGCTGCTGACCGTGTACGACGGTGCCGTGCGGGTCGACCCCGCGCAGTCGCGCCACGGTGGCGTGCTGACGGCCGGACAGCAGGCCCGTTTCGATGCGCACCAGCTGGCGCCGGCCACGCCGGCCGATCCGGCCCGCGAGGCGTGGCGGCGCGGCATCCTGATCGCCGATGGGATCACGCTGGCCGAGGTCGTGCACGAGCTGCGCGCCTACCACGCCGGCCATATCGCGCTGGCGCCCGAGGTCGCCGGCTTGCCGGTGTTCGGCAGCTATCCGGCCGAAGACCCTGTGCGGACCCTGCGGATGCTGGCGTCGGTCATGCCCTTGCGTATTTCGCAGCCGCTGTCATGGTGGATCGGCGTCGGGCCGCGCGGCTGATCAGCGCGGACTTTCCGCTTTTTGCCGTCTGGTTCGATAAGGAGGATGTAGCCGAGCGCCGCCACGGCGCTTGCGGCCCCACCTTCCAGACTGTCTACCCGCATCCATGCCCATTTCCACCCATCGCGCCGCGTCAGCCGCGCCCGCCCGCCCCGCCACGCCAACCTCGCCGGCCGCGACGCTGCGTCTGCGCTGCCTGCCGTGGGCGCTCGC
>JAEZBO010000246.1 GCA_023427085.1 Pseudomonadota bacterium | reverse complement strand
CCGCTGCCGGCGCCACGCGCAGCACCGCTTCGCGCTGGTTCGGCCCGATCGCCGGCATCGCCGCCGGCCTGGGCCTGGCCGCGCTGCTGTCGCACATGGGCCTGGGCGCTGCCTTCGCCGAATTCATGGCCAGCCTGCTGCTGATCGGCCTGGTGATCTTCGCCGTGCTGTTCCTGATCCGCCGTCTGCGTGGCGGTGCCGCGCGCACCGCGATGCAGGGCGCCGGCCAGGGTGGCTCGTTCGACCGTGGCCAGCAGGGCAACAACCAGCCGATGTGGCGTGAAAGCCTCAAGCCCGCCGCGGCGCCTGCCGCCGCGCCGGCTGCCGCTGCCGCCACTGCCGCGGCGGCGACGCCCGCCGTCCGTGACGGCGACTGGTTCCTGCCGGGCAACGAGTTCGACACGCCGCAGTTCCTGGCCAAGGCCAAGGAGCACTTCGTGCAGATCCAGAAGATCTGGGACAGCGGCGACACGACCTCGCTGAACGAGTACCTGACCGAAGACCTGGTCGCCGAACTGCGCCCGCAACTGGCCGAGCGCCAGGGCACCGGCAACACCGAAGTCGTGCTGCTGAACGCCGAGCTGCTGGGGATCGAGAAGGTCTCCGACGGCCACCTGGCCAGCGTGCGCTTCTCCGGCATGCTGCGTGAAGACGCCCAGTCCGAAGCCTTCCGCTTCGAAGAAGTCTGGAACCTCTTCAAGCCCGACAACGGCGGCTGGCTGCTGGCCGGCATCCAGCAGATCCCGGTCGAATACGCCAGCTGATCGCACAGCGGCCGCCTCCCGCGGCCGCCGTGCCCCGCTAGCGCGCCCACGACAAACCCGGCCTCGCGCCGGGTTCGTCGTATTCGGATCAGCCCCTTCGGGGGGCAGCAAGCCGAAGGCGCAGCGTGGGGGCCCTTTCGCCGCCGGGCCGCCCCAAGGCGAAAGCGCCCCCTTGGGGGGCAGCAAGCCGAAGGCGCAGCGTGGGGGCCTTAACCCCCCCTATCAAGTAAACTGGCGGTTTGCCGTAACGCGCGCCGAATCCTCGGCCGTGCCCGGATGTCGACCCTGTAGATGCTGCCTTTTTTTCCGCCTCCAGCCGCGCTCATGGCCGCGCGGGCCGTCAACGTGCTGCTCGATCGCGAACCCTGGGCGCGCGAGCGCCTGGCGCGTCACGCCGGCAAGACCGTGCGCTTCGCGCTCGGCGGTTTCGACCTGTCGCTGACGGTGGGCGAGGGCGGCCGGCTGATGCAGGCCGCGCAGGCCGCCGCGCCTGACGTCACGTTCACGCTGGTGCCCGAGCGTCTCGAGCCGGCGCGCCTGCTGCGTGGCCCGGCCGCCGATGACCAGGCGCTGACCGACATGACCCATATCGCCGGCGATGCCTCGCTGGCCCAGGTCGTGGCCGACCTGGCGCGCCAGCTGCGTCCCGATCCGGAAGACGAGCTGGCCCGCCTGATCGGCGACGTGCCGGCGGTGCGATTGATGGGCGGCCTGCGTACGCTGGGCGCCGGTGTGCGCGGCGCGCTGCAGCGCCTGTCGGGCAACGTCGCCGAGTATCTCTCCGAAGAGACGCCGATGCTGGCCGGCAAGCCCATGCTGGCGGCCTGGCGCGACGATCTGGCGCAGACCTCGGCGCGGCTCGATGCGACCGCGGCGCGGCTGGCCGGGGTCGAGGCCCGGCTGCGCCGCCTCGGCGCGGCGCGGAGCTGATCCCGATGATGACCTTGCTGCGGGTGATCCGTATCGTCTTCGTCTGCCTGCGTTATGGGCTGGACGACCTGGTGCTGTCGAGCCTGCGCCATCCGGTCGCCGCCGCGGCCCTGCGCGTGCTCAGGCTGGGCCGCCGGCCCAAGGCGCCGCGCGGCGAACGGCTGCGCCGCGCGCTCGAGTCGCTCGGCCCGATCTTCGTCAAGTTCGGCCAGGTGCTGTCGACCCGCCGCGACCTGATCCCGCCCGACCTGGCCGACGAGCTGGCGCGCCTGCAGGACCGCGTGCCGCCGTTCCCGTCCGACCAGGCCGCCGCCTGCATCGAAGCCGCGCTGGGCGCGCCGCCGCATCAGCTGTTCGCGCAGTTCGAGACCGATCCGGTCGCGTCGGCGTCGATCGCGCAGGTGCACTTCGCGGTGCTGCACGATGGCCGCGAGGTCGCCGTCAAGGTGCTGCGCCCGGGCATGCTCAGCATCATCGAGCAGGACTTGCGGCTGCTGCACGTGCTGGCGGTGATGATCGAGCGGCTGGCGCCCGACGGCAAGCGGCTGCGGCCGCGCGAAGTCGTGGCCGAGTTCCACAAGTACCTGCACGACGAGCTCGACCTGGTGCGCGAGGCGGCCAACTGCAGCCAGCTGCGGCGCAATTTTTCGGCCGAGTCGGGACGCCAGAGCGAACTGATCGTGCCCGAGGTGATCTGGGAATACACCGCCGCCACCGTCTTCACGATGGAGCGCATGTACGGCATCCCGGTCAGCCAGATCGACCGGCTGCGCGCGGCCGGCGTGGACATCAAGAAGCTGGCGCGTAGCGGCGTCGAGATTTTCTTCGCGCAGGTGTTCGGCGACGGTTTTTTCCACGCCGACATGCACCCGGGCAATATCTACGTGTCCGACCGGCCCGATACGCTGGGCTATTACATCGCGCTCGACTTCGGCATCGTCGGGTCGCTGTCCGAATTCGACAAGAACTACCTGGCGCAGAATTTCCTGGCCTTCTTCCAGCGTGATTACCGCCGCGTGGCGCAATTGCACATCGAGTCGGGATGGGTGCCCCCCAATACCCGCGAGGAAGAGCTGGAAGGGGCCGTGCGGGCGGTCTGCGAGCCTTATTTCGACCGGCCGCTGGCGGAGATCTCGCTCGGCCAGGTGCTGCTGCGGCTGTTCCAGACCTCGCGCCGCTTCAACGTCGAGATCCAGCCCCAGCTGGTGCTGCTGCAAAAGACGCTGCTCAACGTCGAGGGCATGGGCCGCGAGCTCGATCCGACGCTCGATCTGTGGAAGACCGCCAAGCCCTATCTCGAGCACTGGATGCACCAGCGCATCGGGCTGCCCGGTTTGCAACGTAAAATGCGTAAAGAGGCGGGGCAATGGGCGCAGTGGTTGCCCGAGTTTCCGCGGCTGTTGCACGAGCGCCTGAGCCAACCCGATCTCAACCCCGTGCTGCTGCTGGAGATCGCCCAGATGCGCCGGGCGCGCGAGCAGGGCAACCGCCTGCTGGCGGCCCTGACTGCCGTGGTCGCCATCGGCTTCGCACTGTTGTTATGGAGCATACAGCCATGAAAATCTCATGCCGCAGGCTCATCCCCGTCCCCTGTGAAACAAATCGTTCAGACACCTGTCACATGAACGTCGTGTGGCCAGGTTAATTCTGACGGAACGCTCTAGCGGCCGTACCACGTCCAGCAGCGCCAGTGTCCAGACCTGGCGCCGCGATCCGGGATCCGCCAACCCCGAGCGCGTCGCGCGCGCCACGGGCCGGCCCGGAATATGGCTCACCCGCGGGAACCCACTATAAAAGGCACGCCATCATGCTCTACCCCGAACTTTTCAAATCCATGGAATCGGTTCGTTGGAACATGTCCTCGGACATTCCCTGGGACGATTTCGACCGCAGCAAGCTCAGCGACGAGCAGGCGCAGACGATCAAGATGAACGCCATCACGGAATGGGCCGCCTTGCCGGCCACCGAGATGTTCCTGCGCGACAACCGCGAGGACAGCGACTTCAGCGCCTTCATGTCGGTCTGGTTCTTCGAAGAGCAGAAGCATTCGCTGGTGCTGATGGAATACCTGCGCCGCTTCATGCCCGAGCTGGTGCCCACCGAAGAAGAGCTGCACAAGGTGCGCTTCGAGTTCGACCCGGCGCCGGCGATGGAAACGCTGATGCTGCACTTCTGCGGCGAGGTGCGCCTGAACCACTGGTATCGCTGCGCCGCCGACTGGCACACCGAGCCGGTCATCAAGGCCATCTACAAGACCATCTCGCAGGACGAGGCCCGTCATGCCGGCGCCTACCTGCGCTACATGAAACGCGCGATCACGCAGGGCAGCGAACAGGCCAGCGTGCAGGCGCGCCAGGCCTTCTCGAAGATAGGCGTGCTGATGGCCTCGGCGCACCGCACGCCGCAAGCGCTGCATCCGACCAATCTGCACGTCAACAAAGAGATGTTCCCCAACGACACGGTGCAGTCCAAGCTGCCCGAGCCGGGCTGGCTCGAGCGCTGGCTCGACGACCAGATCCGCTTCGACAAGGATTGGGAAGGCAAGGTCAGCACGCGCATCCTGCACAACCTGTCGCTGCTGATGGGCACCGCGTTCAATACCGTGGCGGACCTGAACCGTTACCGCAAAGACCTCGGCCGCAGCGCCGGTGGCCTGATCGTTCCGGCCAACTGATGGCCGCGCCGGTGATGGCCGCCGACGGCATCGCGCCAGCCCGCTTCGAAAGCAAGCTGGCGGCGCCCGCTGCGTGCGCCGCCCGGCTGGCGCAGGGCGGCTACCCGCGTCCGTGGGTGTTCACCAATGGCGTGTTCGACCTGCTGCACCGCGGCCACGTCACCTACCTGGACCGCGCCGCGCAACTGGGCGGCACGCTGATCGTGGCGGTCAACACCGATGCCTCGGCGCGCCGGCTCGGCAAGGGGCCGGAGCGGCCCCTCAACGCCTGCGAAGACCGCGCCGCGCTGCTGGCGGCGCTGGGCTGCGTCGACCTGGTCAGCTGGTTCGACGAGGACACCCCGCAGGCGCTGATCGCGCTGCTGCGCCCCGACATCATCGTCAAGGGCGGCGACTACGACATGCAGGCGCTGCCCGAGACCGCGCTGGTCGAGTCGTGGGGCGGCAAGGCGGTGGCGATCCCGTTCGAGTTCCAGCGCTCGACTACGGCGCTGGTGCGTAAGATCCGCGATTGAGCGCCGGGCCGGCGACGCCGCCCGGGCGGGTCGCCTCGCGCGTGGCGCGGGCGCGTTCGGCCATCTGCGAGCCGGCCGGCGACGGCGGCAGCAACAACAGATTGATCGCTTGCAGGTCGGCCTCGGTCAGCAGGCCGCCGGCCGCGCGCAGCCGCAGGCCCGCCATTACCGTGTCGTAGCGGGCCCGCGCCAGGTCGCGCAGCGTCGTATACAGCTGCTGCTGCGCATTGAGCACGTCGAGGTTGATGCGCACGCCGACTTCGTAGCCGGTGCGGTTGGCCTGCACGGCGGCGCGGCTGGAGGCCTCGCCGGCCTCGAGCGCGCGGATGCGCGCCAGGCCGGTCGCCACGCCGGTATGGAACTGACGGACCTGCTGCACCGCGCCGCGGCGCGCGCTTTCGGATAATTGGCGGGCCTGCTCGGCCAGCTCGACCTGCTCGGTCACGCGCGACGAGATGCCGCCCCCCGAGTACAGCGGGATCGACAGCACCAGGCCGACGCTGCTGTCGGTCGGACGGCCCGACGCACCGGGCGGCAGATTGCGTGTCTGCATGCCGCTGTTGGTGGCGCTGCCGGACGAGGCCTGCAGGTTCAGCGTGGGGTAATGGCCGCCGCGGGCGATGTCGATGCCGTACTGCGCGATGCGGGCCTGCAGCTGGCCGCGCTGCACGGCCAGGTTGGTCTGGCTGGCCTGCTCGAGCCACAGCTGCATGGCGGCCGGCTCGGGCGACGGCAGTTGTGCGCTGTAGGGCAGCTCGGACAGCGCGCCCGGGCGTTCGCCGGTGACGGTGGTCAAGGCATCGCGCGCCAGGTCGAGCAGGTTCTGCGCGGCCAGTTCCTCGGCGATCAGCAGATCGTAGCGCGACTGGGCTTCGTAGGTGTCGGTGACGGTGGCGTTGCCCAGTTCGAAGTTGCGCCGCGCGAAGGCCAGCTGCTCGGCCACCGCGGTCTTCTCGGCTTCGATCGCGGCCAGCGTGTCCTGCGCGGCCAGCACGTCGAAATAGGCTTGCGACAGCCGCAGGATCAGGTCCTGATAGGCCTGCTGCAAGGCCACGCCGCTATCGCTGACCAGCAGCTCGGACTGGTCCAGCGCGCGGAACGCCGCCCAGTTGAACACCGGCTGGGTCAGCGTCAGGTCCCAGGTGGCGCGGCTGCCCGAGCGGACCCGGCCCGAGTTGTTCGAGGTGCGGATCTCGGCGTATTCGCCGCCGACCGCGGCGCTGACGTTGGGCAGCAGCGCGGCGCGGGCCTGCGGCAGTTTTTCCTGGCCGGCACGGTAGGCGGCGCGGGCCGCGGCGTAGACCGGGTCGCGCGCCAGCGCCGACTGCCACGACTGCATCAGGTCCTGGGCTTGCGCGAAGCTGGCGACGGCCAGTGCCGCCACTCCGATGATCCAGCGCGCCAGCCCGATGCCGCGCATGGGGTCAGAACTTGAATTTCGAGACGGTCGCGCCGCGCAGCGGCTTGATCACGGTTTCGAACAGGTTGACGGTGTCGAAGGTCGCCGCGGTGGTGCGGGTGATGCGGCACGCGGTCATGATCGGGGCCTGGCCCACCACCACGACCATGCGGCCGCCGACGCGCAGCTGGTACTTGAGCGCGTCGGGCACCGAGGGCACCGAGCCGGTCACCAGGATGGCGTCGTATTCGGTCGAGCCCCAGCCATTGCCGCCGTCGCCGGTCTCGACCTTGACATTGGCGATGTGGTTGGCCTGCAGGTTGGCCTGCGCGAAGGCCGACAGGCGGCTGTCGATCTCGACCGAGGTGACCTGCTGCGCCAGCTTGGACAGCAGCGCGGCCTGGTAGCCCGAGCCGGTACCGATCTCGAGCACGCAGTCGGCGTGCGTCAGCAGCAGCTCTTGCGCCAGCCGGGCCTCGACCTTGGGGGCCAGCATCGACTGATGGGTATCGACCGAGTTGATCTCGAGCGGCAGCTCGACGTCGGAGAAGGCCAGCGCGCGGCGCGCGGACGGCACGAACAGTTCGCGGCGCACCTGGATCAAGGCGGCCAGCACCTTTTCGTCGAGCACGTTCCAGGGGCGGATCTGTTGCTCCACCATGTTGAAACGGGCGAGTTCGACGTCGGGCAAAGTGGATGCGTTCATGGCTATCGACTGAAAAAGGAGGGCGTTGCAGCCCGCCATTGTAGCGGCTAGATGTTACGAACGAAGACCCGTGCGCACGGCGCGGGTTGCGTGCATATCAGGCTTGCCAGGCGTGGAAGTGGTGGACGGGGCCGTGGCCGCTGCCGACCTGCAGCCGATGCGACTGGCGGATCGCCTCGGTCAGGTAGGCCTTGGCGCGGCGGGCGGCCTCGGGCACGTCGCCGGTCTGCGGCAGCAGCGCCGCCAGCGCGGCCGACAGCGTGCAGCCGGTGCCGTGGGTATTGGGCGTCTCGATGCGGTGGCCCGGCAGTTCGATCATGCGGTCGCCGTCGTGCAGCAGGTCGATGGTCTCGGAGCCGGGCAGGTGGCCACCCTTGACCATCACCCAGCGCTGGCCCGAATAGGCCATGCTGTTGCGCAGCCGTTCGGCCACGCGGCGCATCTCGCGCACCGTCTCGACCGGCCGCTCGTCCAGCAGCACGCCGGCCTCGGGCAGGTTGGGGGTGATCAGCGTGGCCTGCGGCAGCAGCGCCTCGCGCAGCGCGCCGATGGCGTCGCGCTCGAGCAGATGGTCGCCGCTCTTGGCGATCATGACCGGGTCCAGCACCACGTGGGCCGGCTGGTGGCGCGCCATCTTCTCGGCGACCACCTCGGTCACCGGGCGCTGGCCCAGCATGCCGATCTTGACGGCGTCGATCCGCACGTCGGCGAACAGCGTGTCGATCTGGTGGCCGACGAATTCGGGCGGCACCGGCGAGATATGGCTCACGCCGTGGGTGTTCTGGGCGGTCAGCGCGGCGATCACGGCGCAGCCGTAGGCACCCAGTGCGCTCATGGCCTTGACGTCGGCCAGCACGCCGGCGCCGCCGGAGGGATCGACGCCGGCGATGCTCAGCGCATTGGGAATCCGGGCGGCCTGGCTGGCGCCCTGTGAGGTGGCGGGCATGGATCTACTTGTTGGCGGCCGGGGCGATCATGCCCTCGGTGGGCGAGCTGGGCGCCGCGCTGTACAGCTTGCGGGGCATGCGGCCGGCCAGGAAGGCATCGCGGCCCGCCTCGACGGCTTTTTTCATGGCGCCGGCCATGCGCACCGGATCCTGCGCGGCGGCGATCGCGGTGTTCATCAGCACGCCGTCGCAACCGAGCTCCATCGCGATGGCGGCATCGGACGCGGTGCCCACGCCGGCATCGACCAGCACCGGCACGCGCGACTGCTCGATGATCAGCTTGAGGTTCCAGGGGTTGAGGATGCCCATGCCCGAGCCGATCAGCGAGGCCAGCGGCATGATCGCGACGCAGCCGATGTCCTCGAGCATGCGGCTCTGGATCGGATCGTCGGTGCAATAGACCATCACCTTGAAGCCTTCGTCGACCAGCGTCTTGGCGGCCTTGAGGGTCTCGGGCATGTTGGGGAACAGCGTGTGCGGATCACCCAGCACCTCGAGCTTGACCAGCTCGTGGCCATCGAGCAGTTCGCGCGCCAGCCGCAGCGTGCGCACGGCGTCGTCGGCGCTGTAGCAGCCGGCCGTGTTGGGCAGCATCGTGAACTGCGAGGGCGGCAGGTAGTCGAGCAGGTTGGGCTCGCCGGGGGTCTGGCCCAGGTTGGTGCGGCGGATCGCCACCGTGACGATCTGCGCGCCGCTGGCCTCGATGGCCGCGCGGGTCTGGTCGAAGTCTTTGTATTTGCCGGTGCCCACCAGCAGCCGCGAGGAGTACGCGGTGCCCGCGATGACGAGCGTGTCGTTAGGAGGGGTCATGTCTCTGGGGTGCGAGGCGCCCGCCCGGGGCCCGCGCCACGGGGGGGGCGGCCGG